>JANPAS010000063.1:0-4192 GCA_031430035.1 Comamonadaceae bacterium
GCAAAGCCTGCGCGAGATCGCTTGCGAGTTGTTTTCGGGGGTAGTATTTCATAATTATCAGATTTTATCTTTATTTTGATAAATTATCAATTTATAAATAATTAAAGATAATTGAGGTCGTGAGAGCTAAAGAGTCCCTGCGCTCACGCCACCATCTCCACATTCATCTCATCCATCAGTCCATCCAATTCACCATCAAAAACAGCCCACACTTTTTGCAGTCCACCGCGTGCAGCGAAGTCGCCGTAGTCGAAGTGGCGTTTCTCTATGCTGCAACTCGTGGCGATGTGGTCTTTGATGAGGCGCAGCCATTCGGGTTGTTCGGGGGTGAATGCGGTGGCTCTTTGCGCGTTGTGCCGCCAAATCCAATCGGCGTATTTTTGGTTGACTTGGTCAGCAAAGGGCATTAGCACATTGCTGGAAGCCTTATCTGTATTGGCCTGCAGGCCAATTGCATAGCGCACGAGGGCAATCAGGTCAGTCAGCTGACGCTTGCTATCTGCGCCTTTGACCTGCGATTGCTGGATGCGCGCATAGGCGCTCCACAACCGTTCGGTGGTGAGCATGATGGGTGGGCGACTCAAGCGGTCGTGCAATTCCTCAATCATGTCGAACGTGAGTAGCCTGCGCTGGTAGGGCTGCTGATAGAAGAAGGACAGGGCCTCAATTTCTTCTTTGTGCTGGGCGATGAAATCGGTAAAACTTTGAATGGTTTTTTGCGCCGCGTCTACCGCCTGCAGGCTGAAATCCGCAAAAGTGACTTGGTCTAAGTTGATGGTGTCGATAATTTGCTCGCGCTCTTGGCGGCAGGTCTCGATGATGTCCCGCAGCTCTGGCTTATCAAACGGCGCACACGCGGCTTGTACGCGCTCGGCTTTGGCCTTGTTTAAAAACGCTTCGGGAACGCTGTCCTCGTCGCAGGTGAGGCCACTAGCGCGGGCTGTGTCCAAAGCGGCTGCGGTGATCTTGTCTGCATCTAACGCATTGATGAGCGCCTTACCCAAATCACCCACAGGCACTCCGCTCGAGATTTTTTCAATCCGCTTATGTGCTTTGTCGTCTAGCACCTTGCCAAGGCGCACCAAACGATTACCAAGGCTCACCACCGTGTCATCGTCTCGGCTGCCAATGGCGATGCCTTGCAGCAAGTCTTTCAGCGCGACACCTAATTTTTTCTCTAGTGGGCGACTTTCGGTTTTTAAGGATTTCTCCACGCCCACCGCATCAATCAGCACAAAGCGCTCTTTGGCATGGCTGGCGCTATTGCTGACGCGCTTGAGGCTATCGAAATCTAAGCTGCGCACGCCGCGCCCTTTCATCTGCTCGTAGTAGCCGCGCGAGCGCACGTCGCGCATGAAGAGCAGCACCTCTAGGGGTTTCACGTCGGTGCCCGTAGCGATCATGTCCACGGTGACAGCGATGCGCGGATAGAACTCATTCCTAAAGTTGACGAGCACGCTGTCCGCATCTTTCTCGTTGTACGTGACTTTGCGGCAAAACTCGTTGCCCGCGTCGTACACCTCGCGCACGGTGCGAATGATGTCGTCGGCATGGCTATCGGTTTTGGCAAAGATCAAGGTCTTGGGTGTCTCTTTGCGATTTGGGAAAATCTTCGTCTCAACAGCCGTTTTCATCGCGCCAATCACTTGCCTGATTTGGCTTTTATTCACGACCGAGCGGTCTAGCTGCTTGCCCGCATACGCCAAGTCTTCGTCCAACTGCGTCCAGCGTTTTTTGCGCGTGGCGCGGTCACGGTAATCGACCCATTCACGTGCCTTTAGCTCTGCGCCCTTTTGTGTGATGTCGGTTTCAATTTCAAATACGTCGTAGCCCACATTCACACCGTCCGCTACCGATTGCTCATAGGTGTATTCGGCCACGATGTTTTCTTGAAAGAATCCGAAGGTGCGTTTATCTGGCGTTGCAGTCAGACCAATTAAAAACGCATCAAAGTAGTCAAGCACTTGCTTCCACAAGTTGTAAATGCTCCGGTGGCATTCGTCGATGACGATGAAGTCGAAGCTCTCAATCGGGATGCTGGCGTTGTAGCGCACCAGCTTGTTTTGACTGGTCGTTTGCTGCAACTCAGCCAACGAAATATCTTCCGCCGATTCGTCTAGCGGCTCACCCGATAGCACCGAGTACATGCGCTGGATGGTAGAGATGACGACTTGCGAATGCGGGTCGATGTTTGGACTCGATAAGCGCTGCACGTTATAGAGTTCGGTAAAGGTGCGGCCATCATCGGGCGGCGTGTACGCCATGAACTCTTGGTGCGCTTGCTTGCCCAAATTGCGCGTATCGACCAAAAACAAAATGCGCTTGGCCTGCCCAAACTTCAAGAGCCGATAAACGGAAGTAATAGCGGTAAATGTTTTGCCTGCGCCCGTTGCCATATGCACCAAGGCACGCGGTTTGTTTTTGGCGAGCGATGCCTCTAAGCCTGTGACGGCACTGATTTGGCAATCGCGTAGTTTTTTAATCGGCAACTCAGGGATGCTATCCACCAAACGGCGGCGCAGGGTATCAGGCTCGTTCATCCAAGTTTGTAGCTGATGCGGCGTATAGAAATGAAATATCTCGCGCGCACGCGGCACTGGGTCTCGGCCATCCGTGAACTGAATCATCTGCGCTGTGGCTTCAAACAAAAACGGCAGCGGCTTGGACTCTTTGCGCCATTTCAAAGTAGCGTTGCCATAGCGCAGGGTTTGCGCTTCGTGAACAGAGAGGTTTTCTCCAGCTTCATCACGCTTGGCTTCAATCACACCGACGGCGGTGCGATCCACAAAGAGCACGTAATCTGCGGGCCCCGTATCGGTTGGATATTCTCGAACGACCACACCCAAAGCCACGCCCAGATTGAGCTGGTTCATATCCTGAATCAGCCAGCCCGCTTGCTCGAGCTTTTGATCGATGACTAATCTGGCTTTGGTTTCTGGACTCATGCTCTGGATTTTGAGTTAATCAACCGTAAACCCTTGCCCCTTACCACGCCCTAAATAACGCACGAGCTCTGGCAAAGCCGCATCCAGCGTGGCTTTCAAGGTATGCGGCGGGTTAATGATGCACATGCCGCTGGCGCTGAGGCCTCGGCTGACATTGCCTGTACGGTGCGCAGCGAAAGTGCCAACCGCATCCATATCGAGTCCTGTTCCACCCACGTTCAGTGTGGCGTGCAAAAACGGCTTGCCAGCTTGGCTTGCGAGCGTTTTAAGGCGGCGCGGCAGGCCATGCGCTTCTTGCCTTGGGATGATGGGGTACCACACAGCGTAGCAGCCCGTGGCGAAGCGTTTGAGTGCGTCTTGAATCGCGAGTTCAACTTTTTGATAATCGCTTTTGATTTCGTAGCTTGGATCAATAAGCACCAAGGCGCGGCGCGAGCCCGTCGCTGATTTAGGCGGCGGAATCATCGCTTTCAAGCCGTCAAAGCCATCTTCGCGCTTCACGGCAACTTGGCGATTGACGCGTAGTTGCTCCACGTTCCCCTCTAAGGCACGGTAATCGTTGGGGTGCATTTCAAATAAACGCAGTCGGTCGTCGTAGCGGAGCAGCTTTTGCGTAATAAACGGCGAGCCAGGATAAGTCTTCGTGTCTTGCGAGAGCAGGTTGCCCGAGTTGAACTGCGCAATCATGGCGCGGTAGGCGTTGATGGTTGGATCTTCAGTTTTTTGTTTGAGAAGGCGCAAAATGCCCTCGTCCGCTTCGCCTGATTGATTGGCGTAGTCGCCATCTAGTCGGTAAAGGCCAGCACCCGCATGAGTGTCGATCACCGTGAGGGGGGTATCTTTTTGCGTGAGATGTTGAAGGAGCGCAATCAAGGTGATGTGTTTGAGCACATCTGCGTGATTACCCGCATGGAAGCCGTGTCGGTATGAAAACATAGGTGCAGTATATAATGCTCAGCTCCCTAGCGCTTAAGTCTGCCGCGAGGGAAGCTGCTGGAAACAGTAGTCACCCCACCTAAGAGGTTCCCGTTAGAGGAACACCGACCGTGGAAAAGCAGGCCCATTCAGTCAAACTTTTACTCAACTTTTTCCTTTGAAAGAAAAAAATGTCAACTATCAGCGCAAAACCAGCTGATGTGAAGCATGAGTGGTTTGTGATTGACGCCACCAATTTGGTGCTCGGACGGGTTGCCAGCGAAGCTGCCCTCCGTCTACGCGGAAAACACAAAGCCATTTATACGCCTCAC
>JANPAS010000064.1:0-22310 GCA_031430035.1 Comamonadaceae bacterium
ATGCTGTTTACCTTTGTGCCGCAAATCGTGCTGTGGCTACCCCAGTCGATGGGCTACAAGACTATTTAAGCCCCAATAACCGCATCGCATTCCCTTTCAAAATCCCAGGCATCACCTCGGGTTTGAAGCCTGCTTCGGCAAAGTCTTTCATCCAGCGCTCGGGCGTAATGAGGGGGTAGTCCGAACCAAAGAGCACGCGGTCTTTGAGCAGTGTGTTGGCGTAATGGATGAGTTGTTTCGGGAAATATTTTGGGCTCCAACCCGACAGATCAATCCACACGTTCGGTTTATGCGTTGCCACCGACAGCGCTTCGTCTTGCCATGGGAAACTGGGGTGCGCCATCACGATTTGCATGTCGGGGAAGTCCACCGCGACATCGTCTAGATGCATGGGGTTTGAAAACTCCAGCCGCAGACCGCCACCGCACCTCATGCCAGAGCCAATGCCGCTGTGACCCGTATGAAAGATCGCGGGCAGCTTGTACTCGTTAATCACTTCGTAGATTGGCCATGCCATCTTGTCGTAGGGGTGAAAGTGCTGCACCGTGGGGTGAAACTTAAAGCCTTTTACGCCGTGCTCCTCAATCAGTTTGCGTGCCTCGCGTGCACCCATTTTTCCTTTATGCGGATCAATGCTGGCAAAGCACATCATCATGTCCGAGTTGGCTTTGGCAGCTTCGGCAATCTCTTCGTTCGGGATGCGCCTGCGCCCCATCTTGGCTTCTGCGTCCACGGTGAACATGACCAGGCCAATTTTTTTCTCGCGGTAGTACGCAATGGTCTCGGCGATGGTGGGGCGCTTGCCATTTTTAAAATACTTGTCAGCGGCTTCGTCGTACTCCGAGCCATAAGCGTCAAAAGGGTTCCAGCACGACACTTCGGCGTGGGTGTGGATGTCGATGGCGATGAGGTTTTTGGTATCCATAAGTGCTTCCCAATAAATTGTTTAGTGGCTATTTTCCACCATGAAACCGTTAAAGAATTCCTCTAGCGTCTTGGTATCAGTCAAAGGCAAAACCTGCGCGATGTATTGATCGGGGCGCACCACCACCAAGCAGCCTTGCTTGCGGTCAATACCGCGCATGGCGTAGATGTCTTGTTTTGAATCTTCCAAGGCACAAAACGATTTTTCATAATCGCGCAGCCCGTACTTACCTTTTGGCGGGAACAGTAATTCAGGCATTGCTGTCACGGCAAGTGAATGATGGCTTTGCTGGAACACAGCACGCACGTCAAACACGGCATCCACATCTGCGCCGGCAGGGGTGAAGCGTTTGAGCGGGGAGTCGGCTGATTCACTTAAATGACCACAGAGCTTGACAACTGCCGAAGTAGAGTCCGCTCTATCATCAGCTCCAGCAAACACCATCAAGCGCCAGCGACCGTCTGCCAACAATGTAGTTCCCAATTGAACTTGCTTACCGTCGCCCACGCGAATGACGGGTGCGGAGTGAAAACGTGTGCCGATTTGAAATCCTTCAGCTAAATGCTGATGCGTGGATTCGCCCGTGAGCAGGTTAGAGCGTGCCCGCTGGTAGCGCGTCGCCGTGCCTGCGGTATAGCGACCATGCTGGACAAAGTACTTTTGCACGGCTGCGGGGTCGTTGCTCGTGCGGTCACTCAGCATGGCTGCCCATTCGCGGTCAAAGTCGATGAGTTCTTTGGCAACCGCTTGACGCTCGGCAGAGTAGGTACGCAGCAAGCTTGCAGGGCTGCGTCCTTGCAGCACGGCAGCCAGTTTCCAGCCCAAACTGAACGCATCTTGCATTGACACATTCATACCTTGTCCTGCTTTAGGGCTGTGCGTGTGGCAGGCATCGCCAGCAATAAAAATATGCGGAAGGCGCGTCGTGATCTCTTCTGGTTTGAGGTCATCAAAGCGGTCGCACAGGCGCTGCCCAATTTCGTATACCGACCACCAAGCGACTTCTTTCACATCCAAAACATATGGATGGAAGATGCGCTGCGCAGCGGCGATCAGCTGCTCAATCGTGATATTGCGTCCCGCCACGCGTTCGTTTTCCGCCAGCTTGTCCATCTCCACATAGATGCGCACCATATAGCCGCCTTCGCGTGGAATCAGTACGATACTGCCCTCAGTCGCAGACTGGATCAGCGACTTGAAACGAATGTCGGGAAAGTCAGTGTTCACCAGCACATCCATGACTCCCCAAGCATGATTAGCCGAGTCACCCTTGAGTGCAAGTCCCATAGATTGCCGCACGGCGCTGCGTGCACCGTCGCAGCCCACGACGTACTTGGCACGGATGGTCTCGATCTCGCCCACGTGTCCCGCGTCTTGTCGTTCAAACTGAGCCGTCACGGGATAGGCAGATGCGCCGTCCTCAGAACGCACAAGGCTCGCAAGCTTGCGGCTGTAATGCGGCACAAGGCGCGAAGCTGACTTTGCCATGTTCTCTAGGTAGAAATCATGCACACGGGCTTGATTCAAAATCACATGAGGCATGTGCGAGAGGCCTTCCTCCACGTCGGGTACACGGCCACTACGCACGATGTGGTTCGCGTTCGCTCCAGCGGCATCATCAGGCTTCCAAAACGTCGTCTCGTTGACCCAGTAAGACTCTTCCAAGACCTTGTGCGCAAAACCAAACGCTTCAAACATTTCTAGCGTGCGGCAGGCAATACCGTCGGCTTGTCCCAATTGCAGCGGGCCTGGTTTTTGCTCCACGATCACGGTTTTGATGTCTGGGAACGCGGCTAACTGTGCGGCAAGCGTGAGTCCAGCAGGGCCGCAGCCGACGATCAAGACATCGGCTTCGCTAGGCAGATGTTCATTCTGAGTTTGTGCTGTAGCTGCCGCATCTAGCAGTGCAGGGTCGCCAGTTCTAAATCCGTTTAAATGAAATTGCATGATGTTTTCCTCGTTGATTTTTGAATAGCGCTAACTGTCGCAGGACTTCACTATTCCATCAATGCATAAATAACAATAAGTACTATATTATTTTTATATACTTATCAGCATGGCAAAACTCAATCTCGATTGGTTAGAGGTCTTCGTCCAGATCTACCAAACGCAAAGCGTGACCCGTGCCGCATCCTTGCTTGGCATGGAGCAAGCCAGTGCCAGCATTGCGCTCAATAAGCTGCGTCAGCATTTTGATGACCGTTTGTTTATTCGCACGGGCGAGGGTATGGTGCCCACGCCCAGAGCGCAAAGCATCTATCCCGATCTACAAGAGGCACTGGCACGAATTGAAACGGCACGCGGCAAGCCAGCGGTGTTTTCGCCAAAAGATGCCGTGCGCACGTTCCGCATCTGCATGACGGACATTAGTGAGATCATCATCTTGCCGACTTTGATTAACCATTTGCAAAAAACGGCACCAGGAGTGGTGGTTGAGGCGGAAAAAATCTCTAGCGATAGCCGACAAAGGCTCGGTAATGGTGATGTGGATTTGGCAGTCGGTTTTTTGCCAGATTTAGAGGCGGGTTTTTATCAGCAAGCGCTATTCCAGCAGGACTTTGTCTGTCTGGCGGCAAAAAACCATCCTCGTATTCAAAGTCAAAACCTCCAAGGTAAATTGACGCTGCAGCAGTTTTCTAAAGAAGGTCACATCGCCGTCACGGTGTCCAGTACAGGCCACATCATTGTTGACAAAGTGTTGGCTAAACAAAAAATAGAGCGCCGCATCGTACTGCGCGTGCCCAGCTTTTTAGGGGTTGCGCGTATCGTGGCGCAGACCGAGTTTTTAGTTATCGTGCCACGGCAGCTCGGCATGGCATTGGCCGCGCAGGATCGTGTGCAAGTGTTAGAGCCACCACTGCCGTTGCCGAACTACAAAGTCAAGCAGCACTGGCACGAACGCTTTCACGCTGATGCGGGCAGTATCTGGCTGCGCCAAACCATGGCGAGGCTTTTTATGGCGACAAGGTGAAATAGCACGACCGTTTTTTTCGGCATAATAGTATTCGAAGCTTCTCCATACAAACAATAAAGGACGTACCGCTATGAACTGGGACTATTCACCAAAGACGCAAGATTTGCTGGCTCGCATGCAGGCTTTTTTTGATGAGCATATTTACCCTAACGAAGGTCGCTATCACGCTGAGATGGCAGCGTTCCGCGCCGCAGGTAATGCTTGGCAAACCCCTGCGCTGATTGAAGAGCTCAAGCCCAAGGCTCGCGCAGCTGGGCTTTGGAACATGTTTTTGCCGCACGCCTACAAAGGCAATGGCGGCATTTCTAATCTTGACTACGCACCGCTGTGCGAACTCATGGGGCGTGTGGTCTGGTCAGGTGAGATATTTAATTGTTCCGCGCCCGACACGGGCAATATGGAGACAATCTCCAAATACGGCACCGATGAGCATAAAAAACAATGGCTAGAGCCACTCTTGGCGGGCGAAATTCGCTCTGCATTTTTGATGACCGAGCCAGCGGTTGCGTCGTCTGATGCCACCAATATCCAATGTTCGATCAAGCGCGAAGGCGACGAGTACGTCATCAATGGCCGTAAATGGTTTAGCTCGGGTGCAGGTAGCCCTAAGTGCAAAATTTTTATCGTCATGGGGAAAACAGACTTTGATGCGCCGCGTCACTCGCAGCAGTCGATGGTGCTGGTACCGCGCGACACCAAAGGCGTGACGATTTTGCGTCACATCTCTGTGTTTGGTTACGACGACGCGCCGCATGGACACATGGAAATTTTGCTAGAGGACGTGCGCGTGCCTGTGGCTAACATCTTGCTGGGCGAAGGCCGTGGTTTCGAGATCGCTCAAGGTCGCTTAGGACCTGGGCGTATTCACCACTGCATGCGCTCTATTGGCGCGGCAGAGCGTGCCCTAGAGATGATGTGCGACCGCCTCATGTCGCGCACCGCGTTTGGCAAAAAGCTGTCCGAGCAATCCATTTGGCACGAGCGCATTGCCGAGTCGCGCTGCGGCATCGACCAAGCACGTTTGCTCACCTTGAACGCATCCCGCATGATGGACGTGGCAGGCAACAAAGCGGCGGCATGCGAGATCGCCATGATTAAAGTGGTTGCGCCGCAAGTCTCCAATAAAGTGGTGGACTGGGCGATTCAAGCCCACGGCGGTGCAGGCGTGAGCCAAGACTTCTGGTTGGCCGAAGCCTACGCGCATCAACGCACGATTCGCTTGGTCGATGGTCCAGATGAAGTCCACCGCAACGCGATTGCCAAGATTGAATTGGCAAAACGCGGCCTTAAAAAAGCTTAAGCCATAGAAATAAAGGATCACTATGTTCAGTCACGTCATGGTTGGGGTCAGTAACTTAGAGGCCTCCAAAAAATTCTACGATGCGCTCTTGGGGACGCTGGGCATTGCACCTGGTATGGCCAACAAGAACCGTTATTTCTACCGCAGCCCTACAGGCACATTTGGTATCTCAACGCCGATTAATGGTGAGCCAGCATGCTTTGGCAACGGCAGCACGATTGGCTTTGCAGTCAGCTCGCCCGAGCAAGGCGATGCTTGGCATGCAGCAGGCGTTGCTAACGGTGGCGTGACCTGCGAAGACCCTCCTGGCTTTCGTGCAGGTCCGCCGCCTATCTATCTTGCGTATTTGCGTGACCCTGATGGCAACAAGCTTTGTGCTCTTTATAGAGCGCCAAAGCCAGCTTAAGAAACCCCCCCCAGCGTGTCTGGGGGTTTTTCTTTGTATTTGATTTCCGATATTTAAATTGTGTACAATACAATTGTGAGCAATAAAACAACAACCCCATCTGACATTTCTGGATTTATCCCGCTCGATCAGCATTTGTGCTTTGCGCTGTATTCGGCGTCGCTGGCTATGACCAAGGTCTATAAGCCTTTGCTAAAAGAGCTAGGTTTGACTTATCCGCAGTATTTGGTCATGCTGGCGCTTTGGGAAAAGAGTAACTTGCGCGTGAGTGATATCGGCGCGAAGCTTTACTTGGATAGCGGAACGCTGACGCCACTTTTAAAAAAATTAGAAGTGATGGGGTTTGTTACTCGAATCAGAAGTAGCGTGGATGAGCGCCAAGTCATGGTGGAATTAACGCAGCAAGGTAAAGAACTTCAAGCTAAAAGTAGCCGTGTTCCTGCATGCGTACTTCAAGCTTCGGGCTGCGAATTACCCGAAGTTTGGCAAATGAATCATCAGCTAAAAGCCTTGCGTGCAAACCTGGTTGCGGCACATTTTTAAAGTTTCTTAAACCACTCCTTGAAAGGGAACATCATGTCAATCGAAAAAGTACTCTATACCGCTCACGCCACAGCTACTGGTGGCCGCGACGGCCATGCCACATCTAGCAATGGCGCTTTGAATGTCAAGCTTGGCGTGCCAGCCGAGATGGGCGGCGCAGGCGATGCCAACGGCGCTGTTGCAAATCCTGAGCAACTGTTTGCAGCCGGCTACAGCGCGTGCTTTATGGGCGCAATGAAGTTTGTCGCAGGTCAAGCCAAAGTGGCATTGCCAGCAGACGCAAAAATTGACGGCGCAGTGGGCATTGGCCAAATCCCGAATGGCTTTGGTATCGAAGTCGCTCTGAACATCAGCTTGCCAGGTATGGACCGCGCTGTAGCACAAGGCATCATCGACAAAGCTCACATCGTGTGCCCGTACTCCAACGCAACGCGTGGCAATATCGACGTGACGCTGACACTGGTTTAAGGCATAAACTTGGGGCATGCCACCCAATAAACCGAGTCATATTCAATCCCCAAAGGACGTGACCCTTGCTGTGCAAGCGGTCATGCAACAAACCAACGATCCACGTCTGCGCCAGATCATGACTTTGTTGGTCAAACATCTGCACGGGTTTGTGACTGAAGCGCGGCTCACAGAAGCTGAGTTCAGGCAGGCCGCCGCTCTCATCAACGAAATCGGACAACGTAGCAACGACTCGCACAACGAAGCGGTACTCATGGCGGGTTCGCTGGGCATTTCTCAGCTCGTTTGCTTGCTCAATAACGGCGGTGTTGTGGACGACGATGGGTCTATTCAAACGACACAAAATCTGCTGGGCCCTTTTTGGCGCATGCACTCACCGCGTACAGCCAATGGAAGTTCAATCTTGCGCAGTCCCACATCTGGCCAGGCTTTGCGGGTAGAGGGCTTGGTGGTGGATAGCCGAGGAAAACCGATTGCAGATGCTGAAGTCGATATCTGGCACGCATCGCCTGTGGGTCTCTACGAGCAGCAGGATGAAACGCAGGCCGATATGAATTTGCGTGGCAAGTTCACCACCGATGGCGACGGCAAATTCTGGTTTACCACCGTCAAGCCTTTGGGTTATCCGATCCCCACAGATGGTGTTGTTGGTCGTTTACTAGCAGCGCAAAACCGTCACCCCTATCGGCCTGCGCATTTGCACGCTCTCATTTTCAAAGAAGGTTTTAAGACTTTGATTTCGCAGGTCTATGCAGACGACGATGAGCACCTAGAGACCGATGTTCAGTTTGGCGTGACGCGTGCCACGACGGGATATTTCTCTAAACAAGCTGATGGTTCGTACTTGCTGCAATATACCTATGTGATGCAAGCAGGCGAGGCGGTTTTGCCTAAGCCGCCGATTAAATAATCCATAAAACCTTGTGCAGCAGGCGATATCTGTTTCTGTGCGGGTGTGTACAAACAAACGTGCCGCGTGACGGTTGGGTTTTCAATTTTGCGCATGACGAGCCCCATCGGTATCGCCAGTCCGCCCACATACGCAGGTGATAAATTGATCGCCATACCTGACGCAGCCAAACCCAGTGCCGTGCTGATGTTGTCTAGCACTTGGGTGGGCTCGATGCGTTCGCTGACTGGCAAATGCGCCATCATCCGCGCGACTTGCGTTTCGTGGTCACGCCCTGCCACCGCGATGGCATAGCTTGCAAGATCGCCCCATTGCACCCGTTTTTTGACGGCCAGCGGATGATCTTTTGCGCACCAAAGCGCCCAAGGACTTGGAAAAAGGTTATGACTTTTGACGCGCGCATCCACGGGTCTGTCTGGGCAAATCCCCAAATCCACTTCGCTGCGCGCCACTAGCTCCACTAAATTTTCAACCGATGAGTCTTGTAGCCTTAGCACAACACGCGGCTGCATCTCTTGGTAAGTCTTCATCAGATGGGGGAGCACCATAGCAGCCAACACTTGCGGTGCAGCAATACGGACAATGCCCACAGATTGATTTTGTACATCTTGTGCAGTGCTGCTCACTTGCTGACGCTGCCTCAGCATGGATTGCACGGCGGGTAAAAATGCTTGCCCCGCGCTTGAGAGCGCCACCTTGCGCGTGCTGCGCTCAAACAATCGGAATCCCACAATCGACTCCAGCTCGGCGACCAATTGACTCACCGCCGAGGCCGAGAGATGCAGCTGCTCAGCTGCGCCTTTAAAGCTTAAAGCGTCTGCCAGCACACTAAAGGCTTCTAACTGGCGCAGGGTAAAGGGTTGAATTTTTGTCATGGTGTGCCGCGTGGCGAGATTAAACAGTTTAACTAATTAATTGATTAGAAATCATCACTTGTTGAAATGTATTGTCTTGCCAATAATGCGGCAGATGAACACATTAAATTTAACTGTTGCAGGTCACAAAGTTTCAGGCTTGCATTACATCAATGGCGAGCGCGTGGCATCCAATCAATCTTTTGAAGTCTTCTCCCCCATAGACCAACGCGTGCTAGGCCAGGTGGCGCTTGGCCTGCCAGAGCATGTCGAGGCAGCTATTGTTGCGGCATCGAGGGCTTTTCCTGCTTGGTCTGCACTGACCCCCGAGGCGCGGCAAGCCACCCTGCACCGCTTTGGCGACGAGATTGCCGCTCGTGCCGATGCGTTTTGTGCGTTGGAATCGAATGATGCTGGCGTGCTGCTCTCGCGTATGAAGCACGGTGTGGTGCCGCGTGCCAAACTCAACATCACTTATTTTGCCGATCACGCTTTGACCTTGCATGATCAGAATCTTCGCAACATCGAGACCGAGCAAGCTACGCATATCGTCAAACATGATGCGGCTGGCGTGGTCGTCATCATCACACCGTGGAATGCGCCACTCATGCTGACCACGTGGAAGCTAGGCCCCGCGCTGGCTGCGGGCAATACCGTGATTGTGAAACCGCCCGAATGGGCACCGCTGACGTGCTCGCTTTTGGCCGATGCGGCACATGCGGCTGGCTTGCCAGCAGGCGTGCTCAATATCGTGCAAGGGACTGGGGCTGTGACGGGCGCTGCTTTGGTGGCCGATTCGCGTCTTGCGCGGATTTCGTTTACAGGCTCAGTGCCCACCGCCAAATTGATTGCTGGCGCGGCTGCTGCTAATCTTGTGCCGTGCAGTTTGGAGCTAGGCGGCAAGTCGCCCTTCATTGTCTTAGCGGATGCCAATATAGACGCGGCGGCTGCAACAGCGGCGCTGATGTACAGGAACGCAGGACAAGTCTGTTTGGCGGGTACACGCCTTTTGGTTCACAGCGCCATCAAAGATGCGTTTGTGAGTGCGATGCGTGGTTACGTTGAACGCCTCACCATTGGGGATCCGCGCGAGGAGGGCACTGAAGTCGGCCCCATCATTCATCCGCGCCAAGTCGAGCGTGTCAAAGGCTTTGTGGAGCGGGCGGTGGCAGCAGGTGCGACGCTGCTTTGGGGCGGGAAGCCGCACAGCTTTGGCGCTCAGTACTTTGAACCGACCTTGCTAACCGATGTGGCGCAGGACAGCGAGATCGTGCAAAACGAAGTCTTTGGCCCCGTGCTGACCCTACAAACTTTTGAGACGGACGAGGAGCTCGTCGGACTAGCAAACGATGTGGACTATGGCCTCGGCGGGGTGTGCTATGGCGAGACGGCTCATGCCACAGCGATTGCCGAGCAGGTGAGAACGGGCTTTATCTGGGTCAACTCGTTTGGTATCCGTGATTTGGCTGCCCCCTTTGGCGGCTGCAAACGCTCTGGCATTGGGCGTGAAGGTGGGGACTGGAGTTTTGAGTTTTTTTGCGATGTCAAAGACGTCGTAGTGCCTAAAAAACCATTCAAAGCCAGTTTTAGTCATCGCTGAATAAAAAGGAAAAATAAATGGGACAAATAGAAGGCTCAATAGTTGGGGCGGCGATTGTGTCGCATCACCCTGGCCTCATGCAATGCGAGGAATTTCGTGTGCTGCAAGGCAATGGGGCGGATTCGGATTTGATTGCAGGTTATCGCCGCGTGCGTGCCAAATTAGACGCGGTGAAGCCTGATGTGCTGCTCATTTTTGATACACATTGGTTTACGACGGGCTATCACTTGGTCGATGGCGGGGCTCATTACAGCGGCAAATATCTATCGGAAGAAATGCCTTGGTATTTGTACGGTGCACCGTATGACTATGCTGGCGAGCCACGCCTAGCAAGGCTTATCGAGGATGTAGCGCGTGAGCGCGGTGTACAAACACGCGGCGTGTACGACCCAGATTTGCAGCGGCACTATCCGACCATTAATTTAGTCAGCAAGCTAGGCAAGCCAAGCAGTACGGGCGCGGGCATGAGTGAACGTGTGGTGTCTGTCAGCAGCTGTCAGAACTGCCGCCCCGAGCATTATTTGCAATCAGGCGAGGTGATTGCAGAGGCAATTAAACGTAGCGGTTTGCGGGTTGCACTACTCGCATCAGGAGCGCTCAGTCACAAGTTCAACGAGATTGATTGGAAGCCCAATAATCCGCGCATCTTTCATGAAAGCAATGTCTCGCGCCCAGAAAATATAGCAAGCGACAAAGGTGCCATAGAGCTCTTTAAGCAAGGGCGGCACGACGAAATTTTGCGCCGCTGGGACGGTGAATATCGCAAGGTTTTTTGGGAAGCATTTGGCTCGCATTACTTGCAAATGTTGGGGGCGCTGGGCGGCGCGGCGTGCACGCTCAAAGGCGAGCAATTGTCGGAATATGAAAATGCACGCGGCACAGGTAATGTGCACATGTGGTTTGATGTATAAAAATTTCAAGAGTAAGAGTCTACAAATGTCTAATTACGAATTCCCTTTCAAAGAACTCCCCGCCATCTTTCGCGGCCCACGTATCGAGCGCCAGCACGTGCTGATTGGCGGCACGTCCTTTTGGGGTACGGTGATTGAGCCTGAAAATGCTAGTGCGACTGCGCCATCGGGTTGGCTCAGGCTAGACGATGGACGCATCGTTAATCCTGCCGAGGTGGCGTACTTACCGCCTGTCAGTCCTAGCAAGATCATTGCCATTCATATTTCATTTAGCTCCCGCAGCATGGAGACGCGCAATCGTCCTAAGCCTACCGATACGCCGACTTACTTCACTAAGCCACCGACAGCGCTGAATGGTCACCGTGGGCAAATTTTGAAACCAGCGGATTGCAAATACCTCAATTACGAAAGCGAGTACGCGGTTGTTATTAGTAAGACTTGCCGCAACGTTACGCCCGACGAGGCTTGGGACTACATCGCGGGCTTCTGCCCCGCACTGGATATGGGTTTGCAAGATTTTCGCGATACCGATCAAGGCTCGATGCTGCGTGTCAAAGGCGCGGACACGCTCTTACCTATTGGCCCTGGCATTGTGAGTGGCGTGAACATTTTTGAGCAAACCTTGCGCACATACCGAAATGGTCTGGTGGTGCAAGAAGCACACATCGGCGAGGAAAGTATTTGGGGGCCGCACTATGTGATTGCTGACATTGCACGGCACATCACCTTGACGCCTGGCGACGTGATTTTGATGGGCACGCCGTGCCACTCGCGCTCGGTGGATGCCGGTGATTTGGTGGAGTGCGAAATCACTAATCTTGGTCGCTTGTCTGGGCGTGTGGTCGCTATTGATGCGCCGCGTGCGGCAGCTCTGGGCGTTGGGCACGCTCCAACCGATACGCCAGAGGTGCGCCGCGTGGCGCTGGGGTTTGATGAGCGTGTCCCCGAGCACTTTAAAAATAACTATCAAACCGCAGCAAGCTTGAAAGGTTCAACATGATGGATGTCGCCACGATTGCTGCGCTTGCAGCTGAGTTAGACCTTGCAGAAAAAACTCGCACACCCGTGCGTCATTTTTCTAAACGCTACCCAGACATGACGATTGACGACGGCTACGCGATTCAGACGGCTTGGGTCAATTTAAAAATGTCGCAAGGGCGCAAAGCGCTGGGGCACAAGATTGGCCTCACGTCACGCGCCATGCAGCTTGCGGCGCAGATTACCGAGCCTGACTTTGGCACTTTGCTAGACGATATGTTTTTTCCTGAAGGCTCAGATATTGCCTTAGATCGCTTTATTGCGCCCAAGGTTGAAGTGGAGCTGGCGTTTATTTTGAAGAAGAAACTAGAAGGCACCAACGTCAGTATTTTTGATGTACTCAACGCCACCGATTACGTTGTCCCGTCCATCGAAATTATTGATGCACGCATTGACCGTGTTGACCGCGAGACCAAAGCGCCGCGCAAGGTGTTCGACACCATTTCCGACAACGCCGCTAACGCGGGCATCATCACGGGTGGCAAGCCCGTGCGCCCCGATGCTGTGGACTTGCGCTGGTGCGCCGCGTTGCTTTATAAAAATGGCGTGATTGAAGAGACTGGCGTTGCGGCAGGTGTGCTGAACCATCCCGCCACAGGCGTGGCTTGGCTGGCGAACCGCTTGGGCGCACGCGGTGTGGCGCTGGAGGCGGGCGAGGTCGTACTCGCAGGCTCGTTCACAAGGCCTATTGATGTGGCTCGCGGCGATGTGTTTCATGCTGACTACGGCCCGCTTGGTAACATTGCCTTCCGATTTGTTTAACTTAGCGCTCTAGCGCGTTGTCACCTCATGAAAATTTGTATTGTTGGCGCAGGCGCCATTGGCGGCTTTCTAGGCACAAAGCTCGCAGCGACAGGAAAACACGAAGTTTCCGCATTGGCGCGTGGCGACACACTCGCCGCTTTGCAGCAGTATGGTTGGCGGCTTAATACCGCTACGGGTCTCATGCAAGCCTCACTGCATATGGCTTCCAGCGATGCAACTGAGCTTGGCGAGCAAGATTTAATCATCATCGCCGTGAAGTCGCAGTCACTCGGGCAGGTTGCGCCAGCGCTTGCGCCGTTGATTGGTAAGAACACGCTCATCTTGCCCGCCATGAATGGAGTTCCTTGGTGGTTTATGAAAAACGTACAGGTAGATGTCTCGCAGGCCATATGGAGTAATCCTTTGCAGAGCATTGACCCCGCAGGCCATATCCAACGTGCTTTACCAGAGGGGCAAGTGATTGGCTGTGTGGTGCATGCCAGCACTTCTGTAGAGTCGCCAGGCTTGGCTCTGCATCATGGTGGGCAAAAATTAATTGTGGGTGAGCCAGCAGGCGAGGCTAACGGCGTCATCTCTGCACGGGTTTCAGCGCTCGTGCAAGCCTTATCTGGCGCGGGCTTCGAGGCCGTTCATAGCCAAGATATTCGCCATAGCATTTGGTACAAGTTGTGGGGCAATATGACCATGAACCCGGTGTCGGCCATCACGGGCGCAACGATTGACCGTGTGCTGGGCGACAAGCTGGTTCGGGGTTTTTGTTCTAGCGTGATGCTGGAAGCTCAAGCGATTGGTGCTCGTATCGGCTGCAAGATTGACGAGACGCCTGAAGATCGTCATGCAGTGACGGCCAAACTGGGGGCCTTCAAAACGTCGATGCTGCAAGATGTGGAAGCAGGGCGTGCGATTGAGCTAGATGCCATTGTGGGTGCGGTGCGTGAAATTGGGCAGCGTTTAGAGATGCGCACGCCCAACATCGATACGCTGCTGGGCTTGACGCGTCTGCTTGGACAATCGAAAAACCTTTACAAAATTTGAAAATAAGAATTGAGCCTGCTGATGTCTGAGTCACTTTTGCAATCACTGAAATCCGTTTACGCAGGTCGCTTGTTTACGGACGCTGTCGACATGCAGCCGTATTTACTCGATTGGCGAAAACGCAAGCAAGGCGTGGCTTTGGCCGTTGCCGAGCCTGACTCTGCGGATGCTGTAGCAAGCGTGGTGCGCTGGTGCGCAGCGAACAACGTCGTGGTTGTGCCGCAAGGCGGTAACACGGGGCTATCGGGAGGCGGCACGCCCGAGCCAGCCGAGACGGCGGTGCGTCCTGCGCTTGTGCTGTCGCTCAAAAAAATGAATCGCGTGCGTAGCATTGACCCGGTCAACAACACGCTCACCGTCGAAGCAGGTTGCATTTTAGAAACCATCCAAGGGCTGGCCGCCCAAGCGGGACGGCTCTTCCCGCTTTCTTTGGCGTCCGAAGGCTCATGTACCGTGGGCGGCAACTTATCGACCAACGCGGGCGGCGTAAATGTGCTGCGTTACGGCAATGCACGCGAGCTGTGCCTTGGACTGGAGGTCGTTACGGCGCAAGGCGAGGTGTGGAATGGCCTCAGAGGTCTACGCAAAGACAACACGGGCTACGACCTGCGCGATTTGTTTATTGGCGCAGAGGGCACGCTGGGCATCATCACGGCGGCGGTGCTCAAGCTCTATCCGCTACCTGCGAGCAGGCAAGTGGCGTGGATGGCGGTTGAATCGCCCGACGTGGCTTTGCAATTACTGGGTCTTGCGCAGGCCAAGCTGGGTGCGGCTTTGACGGCATTTGAGCTTGTCAGCGAGATGGCGCATGGCCTTGTGCTGAAGCATGTTCCTAATTCCCGCAGGCCGCTCGCTGATATTTCGCCTTGGTATGTGCTGATGGAAGTGGTGGACTTTAATAACGACGAGGCGTGTACCAATGCTCTGCAAGCCATACTAGAAGCGGCCTTTGAGGCATCGCTGATCTCTGACGCTGCGGTCTCTAGCAGTGAAGCTCAGTACAAAGCGCTCTGGGCGCTGAGGGAAGATGTGTCGGAAGCGCAAGCCGCTGAGGGCAAAAATATAAAACATGACATTGCTGTTCCCGTATCGCAAGTCGCCAACTTTGTCCGCGAAACGCATGCCTTGGTTGCTGATGCTTTTCCTGATGTGCGCATGGTCACCTTTGGGCATTTGGGCGATGGCAATTTGCACTACAACGTGTCACCGCCTCTAGATCAAGCGCACGATGAGTTCCTCAAAAACCAAGATGCAATTAATTTGATCGTGCATGACAGCGTGGCACGTTTTAACGGTTCAGTGTCCGCCGAGCACGGCCTTGGCACGCTGCGCCGCGACGAGGCTGCGCGTTACAAATCCAAAGTTGAGATGGACATGATGCGTGCGATCAAGCTGGCGCTGGACCCGCTAGGGATCATGAATCCGAATAAGGTGCTGGCGACTGTTTAAGCTTTATGGCAAAGAAGCCCCACTATCACGTCTATGTGATTGAGTTGTCGAAAGACGTATTGGACAAGCCGCGTTTTAGGCGCTCCAACCCTGATTACGTTTTTGGCAAGCCCTGTGTCTATGTGGGCATGACGGGGCTAGACCCTGATGTGCGCTTCGATAAACACAAAGCGGGCATTCAAGCCAATAAATATGCGCAGGAGTTTGGTTTGCATTTGCTACCCAAGCTCTACGAGCACTACAACCCGATGGATTACGCCGATGCACAGTACATTGAAGTGGATTTGGGGATCACACTGCGTGAAGCGGGATATGGCGTTTGGCAGGCTTAGCTTTTGGACCGTTTAGGCTTTCGCCACGCTTATTTTTAACAAAATTTCCAGCAAAATCTCCCGCTCGCCTAGGCTTAAATGTGCCAGTAGTGCAGCTTCGCTTGCAAGCAAAATCACCAAAGCTTTCTCGACCAACGCCTCTCCTGAAGGGGTTAGCGCTAACTGCTGCCCGCGCCCGTCACTCACACTTTTTTCACGAATCAGTAGTTTGCGTTTAGAGAGTTTGTCCAACCACGCCGTCATGCTGGGGGTTGTCATTGCCAGTAGCTTTGCCAGCGCGGTGGGGCTGCTATGCGGAGCTTCGCGCAGGATTTGCAAGATAGTGAACTCCACGGGGCGCAGCTTGTAGGGTTTGCCGACCGTGCGCATAAAGTTACCGCCTGTCACGATGCCAGCTTGCACGAGCTGATAGCCAATAATCCGATTAAGACTCATGCCGCTTCCTTTTAGTTAGTTTTACTAATTATGTGGATGCAGTGTTATGCATGTTAATAGGGGTAAATACTGATTTAAAGAATCTAATATTTGATTAAATTAGCTAATCAAATATTTTTTGCATTTCAACCTATCTGTTTCTTATGAGCTCTTCAATCACGCCTTCGCTTTCCGAAATCTCTGTTGATGTTCAGGGTGACATCGCCATCGTGAGGCTGATGCGTGGCAAAAAACGCAATGCGCTCTCCGATGGTTTGATGGCCGCGCTAGAGCACGCCTTTGATAATTTGCCAGCGACCGTTAAAGCTGCCGTTATCGACGGAGAGGGCGATCATTTTTGCGCAGGTCTTGATTTGTCGGAGATTAAAGAGCGTGACGCGGTGCAGGGCGTTCACCATTCACGCTCGTGGCATCGCATCTTGACCAATATCGAGTTTGGCCGCATCCCCGTGATTGCCGCGCTGCATGGCGCGGTGGTGGGCGGTGGGCTGGAATTAGCAACCGCTTGTCACATCCGTGTGATGGACGAGACGACGTTTTATGCGCTGCCTGAAGGCTCGCGCGGTATCTTTGTCGGCGGCGGCGGTTCGGTGCGGGTGCCTAAGTTGATTGGTGCGCACCGCATGATGGACATGATGCTGACGGGCCGTGTCTTTAAGGGTGAGCAATGCACCCAGCTTGGCTTTGCGCAGTATTTTGAGCCCGCAGGCGATGATAAAAAAGGTGCACTCAACAAAGCCATTGAGCTGGCTAAACGGATTGCCCAGAACGAACCGATGACCAATTACGCCCTGATGCACGGCCTACCGCGCATTGCCGAGCAACCTGCGGATCACGGCTTTTTTACCGAGTCGCTGCTTGCGTCGGTGGCGCAATCTGCACCCGAAGCCAAAGAGCGCATCAAGGCGTTTTTAGAGCACGGAAAAGATAAGGTGAAAGCATGACAACACCAAAGTACCGCGAATTTAAATTTGGTGTGACGAGCGGCGAAGTGACCGCTGGCGCTGACGGCGTGCAATATTTGCGCTCTGTGCCGCTTGCGCCTTATGCAGTGCGGATCACAGATCGTTTTGTGCAGCACGCAAAGGCGAATCCGACAAAAACGTTCATGGCGCAGCGCGTCAAAAATGCAGATGGCACTAAAGGTGATTGGCGACATTTGTACTGGGGTGATGCGCTGGAGGGTGCGCGCCGTATCGCTGCAGGCCTTATCCAGCGTGGCCTGTCGGCCGATCGCCCCGTAGCAATTTTGTCGGAAAATGATCTTGAGCATGCTCAGCTCATCTTGGGTTGTCTGTATGCGGGAGTGCCGTACTGCTCGGTGTCGCAGGCCTACTCCACGGTGAGCCAAGACTATGAAAAGCTGCGCCATGTTTTAAAAACAATCACCCCGGGGCTCATCTTTGCAGCAGACAAGGCGCGTTACGGAAAAGCGATTGCCACAACAGCGGTGGAGTGCTGCGGCGAGGGTGTAGAGATCATTTATACAGACGACGGTTACGCTGAATTGCTGGCCACGCCTGCAACAGATGCTGTCGATGCAGCGCAGCAAGCGACTAACGGTGACACGATTGTCAAATTTTTGTTCACTAGTGGTTCGACCAAATTGCCCAAGAGCGTGATTAACACGCAGCGCATGTGGTGTGCCAACCAGGAGCAAATGCGAACCTCTATGCCTGCGCTCAAAGAGGGCTGGCACGTGATGGTGGACTGGTTACCGTGGAATCACACGTTTTCTGGCAACCACAATTTCGGGCTCATCATGTACAACGGCGGCACGATTTACATTGACGAAGGCAAACCCGTTCCTGCGCTAATTGGTGAGACATTCCGCAATTTGCGCGAGATTTCACCCACCATTTATTTGAATGTGCCAACGGGTTTCGAGCAAATCGCCAATGCCATGAAAACCGACGATTTGCTACGTAAAACGCTGCTAAAGGATGTGCAAATGTTCTTCTACGCAGGCGCGGCGCTTGCACAGCCGATTTGGGATAGCCTGTTTGAAAGCCAAGAGCGCGAGATCGGCGAACGCATCGTGATGACCACAGGATTAGGGATGACGGAGTCCTCGCCGTTTGGGCTTTTTGTGACCAGCAAGGATGTGAAAGCAGGCTATTTGGGCTTGCCCACGGCTGGCCTCACGCTCAAGTTAGTCCCTTTGAGCGGCAAAGTTGAAGTCCGCTACAAGGGAGACAACATCACGCCAGGTTATTGGAGAAACCCAGAAGCCACGGCTGAATCGTTTGATGAGGAAGGCTATTTTTGTACAGGCGATGCGGTCAAGTGGATTGACGAATCGGACATTAATCAAGGACTCAAGTTTGACGGCCGTATTGCCGAAGACTTCAAGCTTGCAACAGGTACGTTTGTGAGTGTCGGCCCCATGCGTGCCAAGATCATCGCGGCAGGTGCGCCCTATGTGCAAGACGCAGTGATTACGGGTTTGAATATGAAAGAAGTCGGTGCGATGGTGATTCCCACCACGGCTGCGCGAGCTTTGGATAAAGCGGTGTTGCATGCACATCTTCAAAACATGGTGAACGAGCTGGCCAAAACCGCGACAGGCAGCGCCAGCAAAGTTGCGCGGCTGCTTGTTTTGGATGAGCTACCCTCGATTGACAAAGGCGAGATCACGGATAAGGGGTCGATCAATCAGCGAGCGGTGCTGACGCATCGTGCGGCACTGGTGGATGCGCTGCATGATGATTCGGCAGCGGGGATCATTAAGCCCAAGTAAATGGTTTTGATTTTTTAATTTCGGATTTTTATTTTTTTAACTTAAAGGAGTGTTCTCATGGATCGTCGTTTATTTACACAGGCTGGTATTGGCGCCGCCGTTACAGCAGCATTGAACCCAACTGCTTTTGCACAAGCCAGAGTTGAAACTCTTCGCATCATCGTTGGCTTTCCGCCAGGTGGTACGACTGACACCTTTGCTCGCCGAGTAGCGGACAAGCTGCGCGGTACGTATGCGAACAACGTGGTGATTGACAACAAGCCTGGTGCAGGTGGTCAGGTTGGCGTATTGACACTGAAAGCCGCCCCTGGTGATGGCGCTCATTTGCTGTACACCCCAGCGTCCATGATTACGATTTATCCGCATTCGTACTCCAAACTTCAATACGCCCAGACGGACGTGGCTCCCATTACTTCGGGTCATGCAACGGATCATGGATTTGTGGTGGGGCCTGCAGTGCCCGAGTCTGTTAAAGACATCAAAGGTTTTGTCGCCTGGGCCAAGGCTAATCCAGGCGCGGCCACGATTGGCAACCCAGGTGCAGGCTCTATGCCGCATTTGCTTGCGGGCATGTTGGCTGCGCAAGGAGGATTCCAAATTACAAACGTTCCGTTCCCTGGCTCGGGACCTGGAATTCCGCAGGTTTTGGGTGGCCAAATTGCAGGCATGTCATCGCCGCTAGGTGACTGGCCACAGCATCTGAAGGGTGGAAAAATTCGTATTTTGGCAACTTCTGGCGCGGCTCGTTCCCCGCACACACCCGATGTCCCGACCTTCAGGGAGCAAGGCTTTAGTGGGTTGGTCGTGCGTGAGTGGTTTGGCTTTTTCGCACCTGGTACTGCACCCACTGACGTGCAAGAGCGCTTGAATGCGGCACTTCGCTCTGCACTTGCCCAGCCCGATATTGTTGCTTTCATGCAGCCATTGGCGGGTCACGTTGAGCCTATGACAGTCGCTAATTTTTCTAAGCGAGTGAAGGATGACTCTGAAACGGCCAAAGGATTTGTGACAGCTTTGAACTTCAAAGCCGATTCTTAATCCAAATCAGACTTAGACTTTTTCTACATCATTCATTAGGATTGAGACCATGAAAACCGCACTCAAGCTCACTATCACAGGAGCCGCCAGTGCGGTTTTCCTTTTAGGATGTGCCAACTTAGGCAGCGAAGGCGTACCGCCTCAGCTTAAAGCCGCTACCCCTGCCGCATTGCAAATCAATTGTGCGGATGTCGCCGCCAAGTTCAACTATGCCAACTTGCGTATTACCGCTAGCAGCCAAGTTGCGGCGGGCGCTGTTGCCATGAGCGGCGCGCCAACTGCACCGAAGACAGCCTACGACGCACCTGCGCACTGCCTTGTTAAAGGAGTGATGAACGAGCGAGTGGGTACAGATGGCAAGAACTACGCGATTAACTTTGAAATGCGCTTGCCGACCGCATGGAATGGTCGCTTTTATCATCAGGTCAATGGTGGGCTCGATGGCACAGTTCAAGTGGCGCTGGGTGCGCTGGGCGGCGGGCCTTTGACGGGTGCGCTGCACCAAGGCTTTGCTGTGATTAGTTCTGACGCAGGGCATAACGGTAGCCAAAATCCATCATTTGGTGCAGACCCGATTGCGCGGCAAGACTATGGCTATGGCGCAGTCACCAAACTCACGCCGATGGCGAAGGGTTTGATTGCAGCAGCTTACGGCAAAGCGCCTGATCGCTCTTACATTGGCGGCTGCTCCAATGGCGGTAGGCATACGATGGTCGCCGCTTCACGCTTGGCCGATCAATACGATGGATTTTTAGCTGGCGCTCCAGGCTACCGCTTGCCACAAGCCGCACTGGCGCAGGTGTGGGGATCGAGTCAATGGAAGGCGCTTGCACCCGAAGTGCCACTTGCACAATCCACCCTAACACACCCGTTTGCACCTAGCGTCAAAATCCCTGATATCAGTCTCGGGTTTACAGCGCAGGATCGTCAAATCGTCTCCGTCGCGATTCTTGATAAATGTGATGCACTGGACGGTGCGAAGGACGGGCTCGTGCAAGATGTGGCGGCATGCCAAAAAGCGTTTGACGTGGTTCGTGATGTGCCGACTTGCACGGCGGGACGAGATGGCAAGTGCCTAAGCATGCAGCAAAAAAGCACGATTGCTAAGGTCTTTGCAGGCGGTCAAACCGCGGACGGCAAGCCGCTCTACGCTAATTTCCCTTTTGACCCAGGTCTAAGCGCCGCGAACTGGGCAGGTTGGAAATACCAAAACGCTCAGGCACTCGATCCTGGGGCACTCAGCTTCATCTTTGCAGGCAGTGTGCGCACGGTTAAAGCGTTTGATAGTAACTATGACGAATTGCATACGGCTATCTACGGCAAGCCAGTTGGTTTTGCCGAAAGTTCCGACGAAACCATCAACCCGAGAGGTCACGATAAGCCAGTCTACATGAACGCTGTGCAGCAACGTGGCGCAAAAATGATCACCTACCACGGTGTGAGTGACGGCGTGTTCTCGGAGCTTGACACCCGCGCTTGGGTGGATCGTGTTGCCGCGAATGTTTCGAATAGCAAAAATGTGGTGCGTCACTTCTCTGTTCCTGGCATGGCGCATTGCAGCGGCGGCCCAGCCACGGATCAATTTGATGCGCTCACGCCGCTGGTGCAGTGGGTGGAGCAGGGCATAGCGCCAGATTCAATCAAAGCAATGGCACGCGGCGCAGGCAACGCTGGCGGGGCGAACGCGGAGTTGCCCAAAGACTGGACAGCAAACCGTGCGCGTCCGCTGTGTGCGTACCCAACTGTGGCTCGCTACAAAGGCACAGGCAGCTTGGAGGATGCGGCTAGTTTTAGTTGCCAGTAATACTCTGTGACAAGCGGGGGACAAATCTAGGGAAAACCCGAAAGGGTTTTCCTTTTTTTTGCGCGCTTAATTAGGTTTGAATTTAAAGTTCAGCTTCTTTTTTATAACCTCGGAGAATTTTCATGACTGACAAAATCACGCAAACGTCCACCCGCCGTGGCATGCTTAAAGGCGCAACTGCTGCTGCCGTAGGCACAGCTGCGCTAGCCGCACCCATGATTTCGACAGCGCAAACTGCGACAACCTTGCGCTTCCAATCAACTTGGCCTGCTAAAGACATCTTCCATGAGTACGCGAACGACTTCGCTGGCCGTGTCAATGCGATGTCAGGCGGCAAACTCAAGATCGAAGTGCTGCCATCTGGTGCAGTCGTTCCTGCATTCCAGCTGCTAGATGCTGTGAACAAGGGCACTTTGGACGGTGGACACGGCGTGGTAGCTTACCACTACGGTAAGCAAAATGCATTGGCTTTGTGGAATTCTGGTCCTGCATTTGGTATGGATGCCAACATGATCTTGGCCTGGCATAAGTATGGCGGTGGTGCTGAGTTGCTTGCCAAACTATATGCGTCCATCGGCGGAAACGTGCAGTCCTTCTTGTACGGTCCCATGTCGACACAGCCCCTGGGTTGGTTCAAAAAGCCCATCACCAAGTCGGCAGATTTCAAGGGCTTGAAGTTCCGCACCAATGGGCTGGCTATTGATCTGTTTACCGCCATGGGTGCAGCCGTGAATGCTTTGCCGGGCGGCGAAATTGTGCCCGCTATGGACCGTGGCTTGCTCG
>JANPAS010000065.1:0-12212 GCA_031430035.1 Comamonadaceae bacterium
GCTGCGCATGCTTATGTTGACAAGCATGGAGCGCCGATTGTGGTGAAAGCGGATGGCTTGGCTGCTGGCAAAGGCGTGGTCGTAGCGATGACGCTAGTCGAGGCGCACGCCGCCGTGGAAGCCATGATAGGCAAGGGCGTAGATGGTGTAGCTCAGGCAGGCTCGCGTATCGTGATTGAAGAATTTTTGGCAGGCGAAGAGGCCAGTTTTATTGTGCTGTGCGATGGTGAAAACGTCACAGCATTGGCGACATCGCAAGATCACAAACGCATTGGTGATGGCGATACGGGGCCGAACACAGGCGGCATGGGTGCGTACTCGCCAGCGCCTGTGGTGACGCCTGATGTTCATGCGCGTGCGCTTCGCGAGGTGATTTTGCCCACCATCCGCGGCATGGCGAAGGACGGTATCGTTTACACAGGATTTTTGTACGCGGGTTTGATGATTGGCAAAGACGCTGAAGGTAAGACGACCATCAAAACGCTGGAGTTCAATTGCCGCTTGGGTGACCCCGAAACGCAGCCGATTTTGATGCGTTTGAAATCTGATTTGGTGGGCGTGCTGCTTGCTGCCACTGATGAGCGACTAGATACGATTGATTTAGAGTGGGACAGACGCACGGCGCTTGGCGTCGTCATTGCTGCGCATGGCTATCCAGCAAAGCCGCGCACAGGCGACGTGATTGGCGGTATCCCCGCCCTAGCGCCTGACGCAGAAGTGCAGGTGTTCCATGCAGGCAGCCAGCAAAATGCGGCAGGTGAACTCGTCAGTGCTGGTGGCCGCATTCTTTGTGTGACGGCATTGGCGCAAACGGTCAAGGCAGCGCAAATGCATGCGTACCAAGTCGTTGATCAAATCAACATTGATGGCTCGCAGCACCGCACAGACATTGGCTTCCGAGCGGTCATCGGCTGAAAGCCTTATGAATAAAGGCTTACCAAAGGACATCATTCGGTTTAAAGGCAGCGTACTTGCACGCTGGCTACTGGCGCTATTTGGCTGGCGTGTGCTCTTTGATGGCGTGCCTGGTAATAAAGGCGTCATCGCGGTGTATCCACACACTTCTAACTGGGACTTTCCGCTGGGTATTTTGGCGAAATGGGCGGTTGGTATTCCCATTCGTTTTTGGGGTAAAGACAGCCTCTTTAAAGTGCCATTGTTTGGCCGATGGATGCGTTATGTGGGGGGCATTCCCGTCGATCGAACGTCTAAGCACGGCTTGATCCCAAGTACCGTGGCGCAGATGCAAGCGACACCGAATGAAGGATTGTTTTGGCTAGCACTGGCACCCGAAGGCACTCGAAAAAAAATTCCTGGCTGGCGCAGTGGCTTTTATCGTGTGGCAGTAGAGGCGGGCGTGCCGCTTTGTATTGCCTACTTTGACTATCCGCGTCGGCTGGTGGGAGTCGATTACTTTTTTATGCCCACGGGAGATGAGCCGTTGGATATGGCTCAGATTGCTGAAGTGCTAGAAGGACATAACGGACGCAAGCCAGAGAACATGTCGCCTATTCGATTGTTGGATGCTGCCGTTGCGCGAGATAAATCTTTGATCGTGTCATGAATTCAAATTATTTCACTCACTTGCAGCGACGTCTCACGGATGCGCTCTCTGCTATCGACGGTAAACCTTTCTTACGCGACGAATGGAAAAAAGATGCGCATGAACCGCTACAAGGTTTTGGCACGACTTGCATCTTAGAGGGCGGCGATGTGTTTGAGCGCGCAGGCGTTGGCTTTTCTTGCGTGAGTGGCGCAAAGTTGCCGCCATCCGCCACGCTGCATCGCCCCGAATTGCAAGGGGCACCGTTTGACGCGATGGGCGTGTCTTTGGTTGTGCACCCCCGCAATCCGCATGTGCCAACTGTTCACATGAATGTACGGATGTTGACTGCCAAGCCTGATGGACTAAGCCCTGTGAGCTGGTTTGGTGGTGGCATGGATCTCACGCCATACTATGGTAGTCGGGAAGATGCAGTGCATTTCCACCAGACGTGTAGCGATGCACTTGCGCCGTTTGGGGACGACAAATATCCACGTTTTAAAAAATGGTGTGATGAATATTTTGTTTTGAAACATAGACAAGAGCAGCGCGGCATTGGCGGTGTTTTCTTTGATGATTTCTCTGAGCTAGGCGAGCGGTCTGTCCTGATGATGCAAGCGGTTGGTGATGCGCTGTTGCCAGCTTATTTACCAATCGTGCAGCAACGCATGGATACGCCCTACGGCGAGCGCGAACGGGCGTTTCAACTCTATCGCCGCGGTCGTTATGCCGAGTTCAATTTGGTCTGGGATCGTGGTACGCACTTTGGCTTGCAATCAGGGGGGCGTACCGAGTCGATTTTGATGTCCATGCCACCACTCGCCTCGTGGGCGTATCAGTATAAACCAGAGGCTGACTCGCCCGAAGCAAAGCTCTATACTGACTTTTTACCTATCCAAGATTGGCTATCAGCATGACCACCAAACCCAACGAAGCACATTTACATATTGGCATCTATGGTGGCGCGTTCGATCCGCCGCACCGGGCCCACATTAACCTTGCCGAATCCGCGCTGGCGCAGTTTAAGTTCGACGAAATGCATGTCATCCCCACGGGCGACGCCGTGCACAAACGCCGTCACCTCAGCCCAGCAGTCCACCGCATTGAGATGGCAAAATTAGCGTTTCATGGCGTTGCTAAAACAGTGATCGACGAGCGCGAAGTCAATCGGGGCGGGGCTTCCTACACGATTGACACCTTGCTGGAGCTGAAAGCTTTGTACCCAAAGTCCAAGTTCACACTCATCATTGGTCAAGATCAATTGATGGTGTTTCATACGTGGCATCGCTATGAGGAAATCTTAAAGTTGGCAACGTTGGCCGTTGTAGTACGCAGCGGCGGTGCTGCTGCAAGCGCTGCCGAAGCGGCAAGCCCCATCCCACACACAGTCATTAGCTTTGTGCCAAGGCTAGTCAGCTCAAGCGATATCAGGCAGATGATTCGCACCAAAGAATTAGATTCTGCTTTTGCGACGAAAATGAAGCCATCGGTTCTCGCCTACATCCACGAGCATTCGCTTTACCTTGGCAATCCTTAACAACAGAATAAAAAATAATGGCTACTACAAAAAAAACGACTACACCTAAAAAAACAACCGAAGAATTTGTCCCTGTGCCCAAAGCGCCGCATTCACCTGTGCGCATGGCGATGGACAAAAAAGACGTACAAAAACTACAGCGCGTGATTGTGGATGCGCTGGAAGATGTGAAGGCTGCTGACATTCAAGTCTTCGATACCGAAGAGCAAACCGCTTTATTTGAGCGCGTCATGGTGGCAAGTGGCACCTCTAATCGCCAAACCAGAGCTCTGGCCGCCAGCGTGCGCGATGCCGTGCGCGAAGCGGGCTTTGATAAGCCGCGCATTGAAGGCGAAGATAACGGCGAGTGGATCATCGTGGACTGTCACGCTATCGTCGTGCACGTCATGCAGCCTGCCATTCGCCAGTACTACCACTTAGAAGATTTATGGGGCGAGAAGCCCGTTCGCATGAAGTTTGGTGCGCCAAAACCTGTGGCCGTTGTTAAAGAAGTGAAAGAGAAAAAGCCGAAAGCCGACAAAAAAGCGGCTGCTAAAAAGTCTGCGCCAGCAAGCGCTGGCAAGCCGCGCGGTTTTACAGGTCGTCCACCTGCAAAGAAAGTGCCTGCCAAAAAATCTGCCATGCCCGCTAAAAAAGTAGTGGCTAAAAAAGCGCCAGCAAAAAAGGTTGTCGCTAAAAAAGCATGAACTTAGGCATCGGGGCAGTCGGGCAAAAAATGCCTGACTGGGCACACTCCGCGGTGGACGATTACGCCAAACGTTTTACCAATGACTTACGCCTTGAGATTAAAACCGTTAAGACCGAAACCCGTACGGGACAAGGCTTAGAGGCCATATTCAAAGCCGAGCGCACACGCATTGAAGCCGTGCTGCAAACACTCCGTAACCCCAGAGTTGTTGTTTTGGACGAGAGGGGTAGCAATCTCACCACCATGCAACTGGCTGCAAAAATCAAAGATTGGCAGCTTGGTGGCGACGATGTAGCACTGATTTTGGGCGGCCCTGATGGTCTTGAGCCTGCGTTCAAAAAAGCCGCGCACGAGCGCATCAAACTATCCGATCTCACGCTACCTCACGCCATGGCCCGCGTACTGTTGACAGAGGCGCTCTACCGCGCTTGGTCGGTCAATAGCGGGCATCCATATCACCGTGAGTGATTGCTAACGCTAGCACTCACTGCATTAACGTTACGCGCCACCAAGTCTGATCTGATAGTAGCGCACACGCGCCGCCCTTGAGTGGCGTGAGTCGCTCCACCTTAGCAGGCAAGGCCATCACATCCGATAATTCCATCCATTGCCCATTGGTCTGCCAGCGCAGGGCGTGCAAGGCTTTGAGGCTCATGTCGGGCACGATGACGGTGGGGCGCACCGTAGGCGATTGCACAATCACTGCGAGCTGCTGCTCCGTTGCGCCCATTTTGTGGTTGGAAACATCCATGGCTTTGGCATAGGTGATTAAGAGCGGTGGACGGTAGTGATACAAAGTCAGTGTGCCGCCAATGTGTGGCGTGGTGACCGCGGCAATGTCTAACTTTCCGTCGCCATCAAAGTCGGCTGCTCCCACGATATTGAGCCATCTAAAGGTCGAGCCCGTGTGCGGGCTACGCGCCAGTTCGATGAGTTTGTCAGCGCGCAAACCCAGCACCACGACGGCTGAGCCGCGCAGAGCCTCAGATTCGATCAAGATGAGTTCGTCCTTCCCATCTTTGTCTAAATCCAGCAATCGTGGGGTCAAATCTTCAAATACGCGGTTGATGGGGAGCTCGTACATCGTTGTTTTACCTGAGCTCAATTGCACAGTCACGCTGCCCGCATGAGTGGGTGAACCTAAAGCGCTGTGCGGATAACGCAGCGTTGGCGAGGTCAACCAAGCTGCCTTGATGTCTTGCATGCCATAAGCGATGTGACTGCCAGATAGGCGGGAGGCCATATGGGGCATGGCTTGCAGGGTGATTTCAAATGCCTGGCCGCATTGTTTTTGCGCAGGCTCTACGTGCAGCCCCATGGCAAAAGATGGCGCTGTGATTAGAAAAGTCAGCAGGAAAGAGACGAGAATTTTGAAAGTCATCACGTTGGTCGAGGCAAGCCCACGAACCTTACCACGCCCTTCTAAAATAGAACCCTGTGACTGATACCTCAAAAACTCCTTTTATCTACCTCGCCTCCCAAAGTCCGCGCCGTGCAGAACTGCTGGCGCAGCTGGGCGTGGCGCATCAATTGCTATTGGCAGACGAATCTGAAGACGCGGAGGGCTTAGAGTCGATTCACGGTGCAGAGGCACCTGCCACTTACGTGCAGCGCGTCACGCGTTTGAAGTTAGCAGCTGCAGTCGCACGTGCTCAGCAGCGTGGTCTTTGGACAAAGCAAGAGGCGCAGCCGATTTTGTGCGCCGATACGACTGTGGCGATGGCGCGTACGATTTATGGGAAACCAGATGGAGTAAGGGCTGCGGGGCAGATGTTAGGGGCGCTCTCTGGCAAAACGCATCGAGTCCTCACCAGCGTGGGCGTGGCGTGGCGCTCTGGCAATCAAGTCAAAACGGGCTTTGCACTGTCGGAGTCGCGCGTGACGTTTGCACGCCTTTCTAAAGCCGAGATTGCTGCATACATTGCCACAGGCGAACCTTTTGGAAAAGCAGGCAGCTACGGCGTGCAAGGCAAAGCAGCGGCGTTTATTTTAAACATTTCGGGCAGCTACAGCGGCATCATGGGATTGCCACTGCATGAGACTGCGTTACTTTTGAAACAGGCGAAATGTCTATGAAAGACATGACTCATGCTGCCCGCGTTCCGATTCTGACGTATCACCAAATCGACCATATCCCTCCTAAACGAGACGAGACAGGCGCTCGCACGCCGTACCGTAGTTTGATTGTGTCGCCCAGCAGCTTTGCGAGGCAGATGTGGTTGCTCAAAACCTTGGGTTATCGCGGCGTGAATATGAGCGAGGTGATGCAATATCTGCGCGGCGATAAGAGCGTGGCCTTGCACGGCAAGGTTGTCGGCATCACATTTGATGACGGTTATCAGAACAACCTCGTCCATGCCCAGCCTGTGCTAGCAAGGTATGGCTTTTCATCGACCTGCTATGCGGTGAGTGATATGTCTGGAGGATCGAACACTTGGGATGCAGAGAAGGGGATTGGCGCTAAACGTTTAATGACGCAGGAGCAGCTACGTGAGTGGATCGCAGGCGGGCAAGAAATAGGTTCTCACACACAGCACCATGTTGACTTGCCAACTTTAGATATGGCTACGGCGCGAGCAGAGATTTTCACATCGAAGGTGCAGCTAGAAGCCATAACAGGCGTGCCTTGCAGGCATTTTTGCTATCCATATGGTTATTTTGATGCTAGCCATGCAACGATGGTCGGTGAGGCGGGATACGACAGTGCAACCACCACGCTACACGGCACAGCAAGCAGTCGTGATAGCGCGTTCGAACTACCACGTCTTGGCGTGCTGAAGAACACCTCTCTCTTCAAGCTGTGGCGAATGATTGCGTCATGAAACCCATCCGTGTTGCCAACTTTAATCGTCATTTTTCGCGCAGAGCGGGCGGTGCAGAGAGCTACGCCGTGTCCTTGGTGGAAGGGCTGGCAAATCGCCGTCAGGCTGATGGCACGCCAGAATTTGACGTGCATGTGTGGTCGCAAACACTTGATCACTATCACCCGAAGGTGACGTATCACAAAGTGCCCGGTCCACTCGTGCATCCGCGCTGGATCAATCAACTGTTGTTTGCGGCTTATACGTGGTGGAAGACCAAGTCAGGCTTTGACATCATTCATTCGCACGAAAACACATGGCATGGACATGTGCAAACTGTGCAGGTACGCCCGATACGCTTTCATTTGCTAGAGGGCCGTGCAGGGTGGCGTTTGTGGCTTCGGTGGGCGAAGATTGCCACCAGCCCACGCCTCGCCTTTTATGTGTGGCTAGAGGGGGCGCGGATGAAAGCGCGGACTGCTCGCGAGCATGTGGCAGGCTCGCAGTTATTGAAAAATCAGATGCTGGCTGCTTACCCGCACTTAGATGTCAACATTCCCATCATCTTGCCGGGTGTGGGTGCGCCCCATATGGCGTTGGATAAGGCCGCAGCCCTTTTGCAGCTTGGCTTGCCAGCCAGTATCGCGGTTGATACGCCGCTGATTTTGTTCGTGGGCAACGACTATGCCCGCAAGGGGCTACCTGCTTTGCTTGCCAGTTTGGCACTCGTGCAGGCCAATCAGGATGCGGCCTCCCGAGCACATTTGCTAGTAATTGGGAATGCAGCGCAAATACCCAAATTTCAATTGATGGCCGCCGAGCGTGGCATTGCCGAGTACGTGCATTTTGTTGGGCCGCAAAGTGATATGTCGCTGGTGTATCGTGCGGCCAACTTGATGGTGCATCCCACGTTAGAGGATGGCTTTGCCATGGTGGTGCTAGAGGCTATGTCGTATGGCTTGCCGATTGTGGTGAGTAGCCAGCAGTACTGTGGCATCAGCCAGTTTTTGCGGCACGATGTTGATGCGCTGGTGCTAGATGATCCGCATGATGAAGCGGCAATGGCTGCCGCCATCAACCGCGTGCTGGGCGAGCCAGCTTTGCGTCAAGCTTTATCCGATGCCGGTTTCCGATTTGCTGCGCAGTACTCGTGGGATGCAGTAGTCGATGCGTATATCGACATCTACCAATCCGTTATTCTGCGATCCCGCCCACCACATTGCTAAAGCCGCCATCGACGTAGGTAATTTCTGCGCTCACGCCCGCGGCTAAGTCAGACAACAAAAACGCAGCAACGTTGCCCACGTCTTCAATCGTGACGTTGCGGCGAATCGGTGAGGTCTCAGCCACCACGCTCAAAATCTTGCCGAATCCTTTGATGCCGCTGGCTGCCAATGTTTTGATCGGGCCCGCGCTAATGCCATTGACCCGCATGCCTTTGGGGCCGAGTGATTCGGCAAGGTAGCGAACGGAGGCTTCAAGCGATGCCTTCGCCAATCCCATGGTGTTGTAGTTGGGGACGACGCGTTCAGCCCCCAAGTAGGTGAGTGTGAGTAGCGCCGATTTAGGATTCAAGTACGGCAACGCTGCCTTCGCCATGCCGGGGAAGCTATAGGCGCTAATGTCGTGCGCAATTTTGAAACCCTCGCGAGATAAGCCTTCCAAGAAGTCACCCGAAATGGATTCGCGTGTGGCAAAACCGATGGCGTGGACAAAGCCATCAAAGGTAGGCCACGTCTTAGATAGGTCGGTGAACATTTGCCCGATTTGCTCGTCGCTGCCCACATCGCAATCAAAGATCAGTTTGGAGTCGAAATCTGCTGCAAACTCGGTGATGCGCTCTTTGAAGCGTTCGCCCACATAGCTAAACGCGAGTTCTGAGCCTTGTGCGTGGCAAGCTTTAGCAATGCCGTAAGCGATGGAACGGTTGGAGAGCACGCCCGTAATCAGTAATTTTTTACCTTGAAGAAAACCCATGATGACTCGCTATATAAAAATGAAAAATGAATTGTCGCACGAGCAGTAAGATGCTTGCATGAAGTTATCTTATCTCCCGCCTTTAATGGTCTATTTGGCCGCTGGCATTGCAGGCCTTACAGGCATCGTGGGTACGTTTTATGTCAAAGAGCGCCTAGGCCTGTCGGCCGAATTTTTAGCAAGTCTTGGGTTTTGGGTGGGTTTGCCCTACACCATCAAGATGCCGATTGGTCATCTTGTTGATTTACTTTGGCGCTTCAAGGCTTGGCTGGTTTATTTGGGTGCGCTCTTGGTTGTCGCGAGTTTACTCATCATGGTCGGATTAATCTCAGAGCCTGCCGCTATGGCGGCGAGGTGGCCAGTGTCTTATTGGTTTGTGCTGAGTTCCCTTTTGGGGCCGATTGGCTATGTCTTGCAAGATGTGGTGGCCGATGCCATGACCGTAGAGGCCGTCCCGACTATCGATGCGCAAGGCTTGCCTTATGGCCCAGTGGAGCTCAAATCCATGCATACCACTATGCAACTACTTGGGAGGGTGGCCATTATTGGCGGCTCGCTTTTGGTTGCGTTGATTAATTTGTGGGTTTTTGCTGGGACAGAGAACCTCAGTGCAGACCAGAAGACCGCGACCTACCGTAGCGTCTATTTGTGGGCATTGGTCATTCCGCTGGTTTCGGTCATTGGCGTAACGGCGGCTGTTTTTTTTAAAAGAGCCGAACGAAAAATTGTCACTATGACAGTACCCAATTGGTGGATTTTGGGTGGCAGCTTGGTGTTTGTTCTATTTTCGATTGGAATGGGCGTGTCTAGCTGGCGGTGGTCGCAAGAGCTCATCTTTGTAGGTTCGATGGCTATTGTTTTATTTTTGATGCGCCGTATCACGGTAGAGCTGACGCTAGAAGATCGACATACTTTGTTTGCTACTGCGCTGGTGATTTTTATGTTCCGAGCTGTCCCAAGTACGGGAGATGGTGTCCAGTGGTGGACGATGGATGTGCTCGGTTTCGACCCTCGTTTCTTTTCGCATCTTGCGCTGATGGGCGCTGTTTTGACCTTGGCAGGAATGTTCGTACTTAAGCGGTTTATGGCTGATCGGTCGATTCAATCCGTCGTGATGTGGCTCACTTTTGCAGGTTTGGTACTGTCGCTACCGACGCTTGGCATGAGTTTCGGTCTCCATGAATGGACGGCTCGAATGACGCATGGTGTGGTGGACGCACGATTTATCGCACTAGTCGATACGGCGTTGGCGTCGCCGCTAGGGCAAATCGCGATGATTCCGATGCTAGCGTGGATTGCTAACTCTGCGCCTGCGCATTTAAAAGCGACTTACTTTGCCGTGATGGCCTCGTTTACCAATTTGGCGCTGTCAGCAGGGCAATTAGGGACAAAATATTTAAATCAAATTTTTACGATTAGTCGTGAGGTAAAAAATCCTGTGACGCAGGCAATTGAAATCGCCGCCAATTACGGAGAGTTATCGCATCTGTTGATTGTTAGCACTGGCCTAGGGCTGATCTTGCCGCTGGCGGGTATTCTTATGGTGAGAGCGCTCAAATGGCGTGCCGCTTGACGTATAATCAGACAGATCAACCAATAAGGCAAGCAGGGCGGATACCAACCGCCCTTTTTTTCGTTCATTTTTTATGCAAACCATCATCGAGCAAACCGTTAAAGGACTAGGCCTTGACCTAGTCGAAATTACGCGCTCTGCTGGTGGCTTACTTCGGGTCACGATTGAATTGCCACATGCCGTGGGCGATGCTGAGCAGTACGTGCAAGTCGAAGATTGTGAGCGCGTGACGCGGCAACTGCAGTATGTGCTGGAGGTCGAAGGCGTTGATTATTCGCGGTTAGAAGTATCTAGCCCTGGGATTGATCGCTTGCTGCGGCACGAAGTGGATTTGGCTCGGTTTGTGGGCGAGGTGATTGATATCACGCTAAAGATGCCGATTGGGCAAGCTGGGCAGGTGTCTGAACAAGGGATTACGGTGAGCCGCAGGAAATTTCGCGGCACGCTTGAGAAGACTGAAGGCGCATGGCAAATTGTCTGGCGGGACGAGCCAAAGCCACTCAAGCCTGGTGCCAAAGTGAGTCAGAAAAAAATAGATGCAGCGGCGCAAAATGCGCTGGGATTTGAGTGGTCTGAGATTCGTGAAGCGCGCTTGGCGCCCATCGTTAATTTCAAAGGCCGTGGGATTTAACTTTATCGGAAGGGTAGTCATGGAAGCAGTCGTTAAGAAGCCTGTCAAGCGAGTGTCGAAGAAAAAAGCGTTAGAGGCTGCAGAAGCAGCCAAGCCGACGCATAACCGCGAAATGCTGATGCTGGTCGATGCGATTTCTCGCGAAAAAAATGTCGAAGCTGACATTGTGTATGGCGCAGTGGAGGCCGCCTTGGCGCAAGCGACGGCGAAGTTCTACGAGGGCGCGGTCGATATCCGCGTGCAAATTGACCGCGATACCGGTAACTATGACACCTTCCGTCGCTGGTTGGTCGTGCCCGATAGTGCTGGTTTGCAAAATCCAGATGCTGAAGAGTTGTTATCTGAAGCGCAAGAGCAATTAGCGGACCTAGAAGAAGGCGACTACATCGAGAAGCCGATTGAGTCTTTGCCAATTGGCCGTATTGGCGCGATGACAGCCAAGCAAGTCATTTTGCAAAAAATCCGTGATGCTGAGCGCGAAATGGTGCTCGCGGACTTTATGGCTCGCGGTGAGAAGATTTTGGTTGGTACCGTCAAGCGTTTAGACAAAGGTGACATCATTGTCGAAAGTGGCCGTGTCGAAGGACGTCTGCGTCGCAACGATTTGATTCCAAAAGAAAATTTGCGCTCGGGTGACCGCGTTCGCGCCATGATTATGAAAGTTGACACCACACTGCGTGGTGCGCAAATCGTGCTCTCGCGTACGAGTCCTGAGTTCATGATGGAGCTCTTTAAGAACGAAGTGCCTGAAATTGAGCAAGGTTTGCTGGACATCAAATCTTGTGCGCGTGATCCAGGTTCTCGTGCCAAGATTGCTGTGCATACCGATGACAAACGAATTGATCCCATTGGGACGTGCGTAGGTGTTCGCGGTAGTCGTGTGACTGCCGTCACAACCGAGCTGGCGGGCGAGCGTGTGGACATTGTGCTGTGGAGCGAAGACCCAGCACAGTTTGTCATTGGTGCGCTAGCGCCTGCCAATGTGTCATCGATTGTGGTGGACGAAGAGCGTCACGCGATGGATGTGGTGGTGGACGAGGAAAACTTGGCAATCGCCATTGGTCGTGGTGGTCAAAACGTGCGCTTGGCAGCAGAGCTAACAGGCTGGCGCATCAATATCATGGACGCAGCGGAATCGGCACAAAAACAAGCCGACGAGTTATCGGTGACGCGCAAGTTATTCATGGAGAAACTCGACGTTGACCAAGAAGTCGCGGACATTTTGATTGCCGAAGGTTTCAACACTTTGGAAGAAGTGGCCTACGTACCGATCCAAGAAATGCTTGAGATTGAAAGCTTCGACGAAGACACCGTGACTGAGCTGCGTACGCGTGCTAAAGATGCGCTCTTGACGTTAGAGATTGCTAACGAAGAAGGTGTAGAAGAGGCGTCGCAAGACTTGCTCGACCTGGAAGGTATGACCCCGACGTTGGTGGGCAAATTGTCAGAAGGCAACGTTCAT
>JANPAS010000066.1:0-7180 GCA_031430035.1 Comamonadaceae bacterium
GCAATTTTTCGCAGCTCTGCCGCTTTGTCTCTGTTCAGGACTTGATTCGCCAGCATTTCAGCATCTTTAGTTGACAGCTGTTTGATAGCGCCCAACGACTGGCCAACAACTTGTCCTGTAATCATGAGCTGCAACGCAACAGGTTCAGTCATAAACCACTTAACAAGATTTTCAGGAGGAAGATAGTAATGATTAACTTCTTTATTAATGACGCTACCCGTTCGCTTACTGGAGGCTTTTCTAACGCTTACCGAAATATCCAGGCAATCCACGCCAAGCAACGCAGGGAAATCAGCCGTTGGCGTTGCAAGCTGATTAACGTAGCGCTGAATGGCGCGTACCGTTGCAGCATTAGGCACTCCATCAGGATATTGAGCATCCCATTTCAAGGCAATATCTCGTACCGAAATCATTCTTTCTTTGGATCTATAAGGCCCAAGAATATTCAATAACTTCATGAGCGCATCAACTTGCATCACATCACTTTCTAAAAAACTATCCCTATGAAATACGACTGGAAACTCAATGACATCGACCACAGCAAAAGATGGCATGAGCACTTATCATAGTGATGACGGCATCATGCGTTAATAAAAGGATCACCATGCCACACCCCAAGCATCCAATCGAGCAACACCCAAACGGCAGCATCGACACCACCGTCATTGGCTCAGTCTTACAAATCGCCATCAATCGCCCCGCCAAACGCAACGGCTTCACACCCAAGATGTTCCGTGAGCTGGGCGAAGCCTATACGCGCTTAGATGACGATCCTGCTTTGCGCGTCGGGGTCTTGTGCGCTCTAGGCGATCACTTCACGGCAGGGCTTGATTTGCCAACGATTGCGCCCCTCATGCAGCGCGGCGAAAAAGCCGTGCCTCTGGGTTTAGTTGATCCGCTCAACCTCGGCATGGAAGGCTACAGGCGCAGAACCAAACCCATGGTGGTCGCCGTCCAAGGCATCACTTACACGCTGGGGATTGAACTCATGCTGGCGGCGGATATTGTGATTGCGGCAACTGACTGCCGCTTCTCGCAGCTAGAAGTCCAGCGCGGCATCATGGCGACAGGCGGCGCCACACTGCGCATGGCCGAGCGAGCTGGCGCTGGCAATGCGCTTTTGCATTTACTCACGGCAGATGTGTTTGGTGCAGACGAAGCGCTAAGGCTCAATTTTGTGCAAAAAGTCGTGCCGCCAGAAGCGCTGCTGATGGAGGCCATGCGCATTGCGGGTCTCATTGCAGAGCAAGCACCACTCGCCGTCATTGCCACGCGCCAAAACGTACTCAAAGCCATTGAACACGGTCCTACCCTTGCGATGCAAGAGTTCATCGCCGTACAGCAGCGATTGTCTAAATCCAAAGATGCAGCTGAAGGGGTCGCTTCGTTTGTGGAGCGCAGACCTGCACGCTTTACGGGTGTGTGATTTTTAGATGGAATAATGTGATTAAAGTAACTTTAATCACATTCACATGATCGCCACAAGCAAAAACAACCAAGCGGTACAAACTCTTCCTAAGCCCGAAAATTTGGCAAAACTTGTACGACTGCTTCGAAGTGAAAAAGTCTTACTAGATACCGATCTGGCGGATCTCTATGGCGTAGAAACTAGCGCTTTGAATAGAGCAGTGAAACGAAACATGGGGCGCTTTCCACCCGACTTTATCTTCCAGCTTAATGCCAAGGAATGGGAAAACTTGAAAAGCCAAGCTGGCATTTCAAGTTCGCATGGTGGCAGAAGAGCCGCACCATACGCGTTTACAGAGCAAGGCATTGCGATGTTGTCTAGCGTACTGCACTCGCAGCGCGCAGTGGAAGTCAACATCGCCATCATGCGTACTTTTGTGCAACTACGCCGTCTCATGGATTCGAACCGTGATTTAGCCAAACGTATTGATACTTTAGAAGCCCGTTACGACGAGCAGTTTTCCTCTGTATTTGATGCCATCAAACAGCTCATTACAGATGATGGCTCGCGCAAACCTAAGCGCCGTATTGGTTTTATTTAAGTTTTAGCTCATCGTTGAAATCGACACTACTCTGCTGGTCATTTTTTCATCCAGCCAAGCCCATCGCTGGTGCCATTGGCCACCGCGCCCCTTGCAGGGCGGTACTCGCAGCCAACCCATCCATCCCAACCGCAGTCCTTGGATACCTCGTCGATCACACCAAAAATGTAGTCGTAGTTCATCTCGCCCAGGTCAGGCTCATGTCGCATCGGTACGCCTGCAATTTGGAAATGTCCCACGCGGCCTGTGGGCAGATATTTTTTAATCTTCATCGCCACATCGCCTTCGACAATCTGGCAGTGATACAGGTCAAATTGCACTTTCACGTTGGGCTCGCCAATGGCTTCGATGAGTTGATGCGCATGATCTTGGCGGTTCAAAAAGAAGCCTGGAATATCACGCGTGTTGATGGGCTCGATGAGCACATCCACGCCTTGCTTGGCAGCAGCTTTTGCAGCAAAGCGGATGTTGCTGATATAGGTGGTGGCTAGCGACTCGCGGCTTGCACCTTCAGGGATCAAACCAGCCATCACGTGCAAGCGCGGGCACTTGAGCGCAACCGCGTACTCAAGCGCTAAAGCAATACCCGCTTGAAACTCGGCTTCACGGCCCGGCAGACATGCCATACCGCGTGCTCCAGCGTCCCAATCACCCGGGGGCGCATTAAACAAAACCTGCTGCAGGCCATACTGGGTAAGCCTTTCAGCGATATCTTGCTTGCTGTAGGCGTAGGGAAATAGAAACTCCACACCTTTAAAGCCATCTTTGGCGGCGGCCGAAAAACGATCGAATCCTGAGCGGTCTAAAAATGGAAGCTCTGGGTAGAGCATGGAGAGATTGGCGGCGAACTTTGGCATATTTTTTCTTTCCTACCAACTGGCATTAAAAGTTTTTCGAAGATCAGCAATTTCTTCATCCGACAAAGGCGATGGTTTTGGCGATGTCATCTGCATCAGCTTGGCGGTTTCTTCTAACTCTTCCAACACCGCCATCGCTTGCGCCAGCGAGTCGTGCCAGACATTGGGACCCAGCTTTGACAGCATCACCGCGCGCACGGAAATCCCGCGCTTGGCATAGTGCGCCAGCATGGCAGCCACGCGCACGGCAACGGCTGCGTCGCCAGGCCTGTGATACGGCACCAACGGCACGTGACCCACCTTCATCACGAAATACGGCGTAATCGGCGGCAAGAGTTCGGGTAGCGGGCTGGCGTTGGAGCTCTTGGCAGGCGCACCCAGTGTGAGCGCCACGCAGGCCGTACTGTGCGTGTGAATGACGGCGCGGGTTTGCGGGGCATAAGGCTCTGAGGCCTTATAGATAGCGGCATGCAGAGCGATGGTCTTGCTGGCTTTATCGCCGCTGACTTGCACAAGATTGGCGTCCAACTTGGCGATGCGGGCAGGGTCTAAAAACCCGAGGCACGCGTCAGTGGGCGTAATGAGATAGCCATCGTCTAAACGCACACTAATGTTGCCCGCCGTCGCATGGACATAGCCGCGATCAAATAGGCTTTTTCCCACGCGGCAAATCTCGTCTCGTAATTGTGACTCGTTCATTATTTTGGTTCTGGTTCTGCTTCGGATTTTTTTGGCAACGTAATGCCCGGAAAAATCTTAATCACCGCACTATCGTCTTCGCGTGCAAAGCCCGCCGTGCTGGCTTGCATAAACATCTGATGTGCCGTGCTGGAGAGCGGTAGCGGGAACTTGCTGGCACGCGCCATGTCTAGCACGATGCCGAGATCTTTGACAAAAATATCGACGGCTGAGAGCGGCGTGTAATCAGCCGCCAGCACATGCGCCATGCGGTTTTCGAACATCCAGCTATTGCCTGCGCTGTTGGTAATGACTTCATACAACGCGGCTGCGTCCACGCCTTCGCGCAAGCCCAGCGCCATGGCTTCGGCAGCGGCAGCAATATGAACCCCAGCCAGCAATTGATTGATGATCTTGACTTTGCTGCCAGCTCCTGCCGAATCCCCCAGTTTGTAAACCTTGGTGGCCATCGCGTTTAAAAACGGTTCGGCAATCGCGTATGCCTCAGGCTTGCCTGCGGTCATCATGGTCATTTGAGCGCTAGCGGCTTTGGCTGCGCCGCCCGAAATCGGCGCGTCAATGTAGTGAATACCCATGGCATTCAAGCGCCCCTCTAAAGCCACCGACCAATTGGGATCGACCGTCGAGCACATCACAAAAACGCTGCCGCGTTTCATGGTGGCGGCCACACCCTTGCCAGCATCACCATCGCCAAACAAAACGGATTCGGTCTGTGCAGCGTTCACCACGACCGATACAACAACGTCCGCTTGCGCCCCTAGTTCGGCCAAGGTACTGCATGCCACGCCGCCGCCCTTGGCAAATGCTTCGGCCACCTCACGCCGAACATCAAACACAAAAGGCGCATGCCCCGCACGCCTTATGGACTGTGCCATCCCAGAGCCCATGGCTCCAAGGCCAATCACACCAATGCTTGTAGCCATATCTGCTTTTATCTTTCTAAATTAATTGAATCACACCATTATCCAAATCGCACCGTACTCATACGTACTGAAATCTCATAAAACTGCGCAATCGTGCTCTCAATGATGCTTTGCACCGAAGTCACACTGTGAATCAGCCCAGCCGACTGCCCCGCCAGCGCAGGCGCAGCCTCCATATCGCCGCCAAAGTACACCTGCTGGATGCCTGCAAATTCGGTTGCGGACATCACGCCCGACTCCAGCATGGCCGTGGTGCGCTCAGTCTTGAGTGCGCGAATGCAGGGTGTAGATTTTTTGTTCAGCACATACGTGCCTGTCGCCTGCGCATCCACGATGGCTTGCTTGTAATGGGCGTGTACAGGACTCTCAAGACTCGCCACAAAGCGCGTGCCCATTTGGATGGCTTCAGCCCCGAGTGCAAACGCCGCCGCCATACCGCGCCCGTCTACGATGCCACCCGCAGCGACCAGCGGCACATCAACGCGTTCGCGAATCGCTTGCAAGAGCACCAGCGTACTCACCTCTTCAGGATTTTTAAACCCGCCGCCCTCTGCACCTTCAACGACGAGGCCGTCAATGCCTGCATCCACGCATTTGAGCGCCGTCTCCAGCGTGGGCACCGCGTGGTAAACCACAATGCCAGCAGCTTTGAGCGGCGCAATAAATTTAGCAGGACTGCCAGCCGAGGTCGTCACAAATTTCACGCCCGATTCGCAGACAAAGCGCAGCATCGCATCGTCTTTTAAAAACCGAATCGGCAAGTTCACGCCAAACGGCAAACCCTGTGCAGCCATGTAGGTGATCTCGGCTTTGCAAGCTTCGGTTTCGCCAGATGAGGTTTCAATAATGCCAAGGCCACCTGCCTTGCAGACGCTACTTGCTAAGGCACGGCGGGCAATCCAGCCCATCGGGGCTTGAATAATGGGATAGCGCGCACCCGTGTGCGCTAGGAAGCGATTAGTCGTCATACGCCCTCTTTTACAGTGATGGATTAATCAGATATTTCGTGCCCGTCGTCCGTGCGCCATACGCGGCAATTGCGTCTAACGACAGCGCATCCACTAGCGAAATTTCTCGTGCATAGTGGCTCGCAAACGTGGTTTTGAGTTCCGCTGCGACGCGGGCTTTTAGCTCCACCAATTTCGCGCTACCCAGCTTTTGCAAATACGGAAACACCAGCCATCCGCCCACACCCCACGCCATGCCGAAGCTGCGGTTAAAGGTTGTAGGACTGGTATCCAACCCGCCATACAAATACACCTGCTTGTGCGTCACCGAGCCATAGCGGCTGTACTCCTTCGCGGTTTTGTTGAGGGCAGCTTCCATGCACGTCAGTATCTGCCCTGCCAACTTGCCGCCACCTGTGGCATCAAACGCGAGCGTGGCGCCCGTGGCAACAAGGGCATTGGTCAGGTCATCCGTGAACGAGGGCTGTGACTGGTCGCAGATGTACATGGCGCCTAGTTTGCGGAGCAACTCGGCCTGCTCGGGTTTGCGTACGATGTTGACCAATTGAATGCCATCTTTGATGCAAATCTTGTTCAACATTTGTCCAAGGTTCGATGCTGCAGCCGTATGCACGATGGCCTTGTGCCCCTCATGACGCATGGTCTCCACAAAGCCCAGCGCCGTGAGTGGATTGACATAGCAAGACGCACCATCAGCCGCGCTAGCATCTGGTGGCAACACGAGACAGGAATCGGCTTTGACCGAGCGGTACTGCGAATACATAGCGCCCGCCAAGATAGAGACCGTTTTGCCAAGCAAGGCCTGCGCGGCAGCGGACGATCCTGCGGCCACGACCACGCCTGCGCCTTCGTTGCCCACGGGCATGGATTGATTTAAACGCGCCGCCATGCTCTTCATATACGCGTCTGGAATCTTCATCGTCATCACACTTTGCTCGCCCGAGCCTTGCAGGCTTGCGGTGCTGACATCCGCTGCGCCAAACAAGAGACCAATGTCGGAGGGGTTAAGCGGCGTGGCCTGCACGCAAACGACCACTTCGTCGGCTGCTGGCGCGGGGGTGTCAACAGTAGCGAGAGACAGCTCTAATTCGCCGCTAGATTTGACGAGTGAGCGAAGTTGTAGGCCAGTGAAAGATGTGCTCATAATCAATTCCTTAAATTATTTTTGAAAGGCTCATTATGTCAACCCACTTCACGCAAAACCTCTTCTCCTTGAACGGCCGCGTCGCCCTCGTCACAGGCGGCTACCGAGGCATTGGCCGCATGATTGCCACGGGCTTCCTGCAGCAAGGCGCAGTGGTCTACATCTGCGGCAGGAAAGCGCTGGAGTGCGATGCTGCTGCCAAGGAGATGTCCCAGTTTGGCAAATGCGTCTCTATTCCCGCGGATTTGTCTCGCCCTGAAGGCGTAGCAGCCTTGGTTGCCATCTTCAAATCGCACGAGACAAAACTTGATATCTTGGTCAATAACGCAGGCGCAGCATGGGCCGAGCCGTTTGCTGAGTTTCCTGAAAAAGGCTGGGACAAAGTGGTGGACTTGAACATGAAGACGCCCTTCTTCCTCACACAGGCGCTCTACGCAGAATTACAGGAATCTGCCCGTCAAGCCATATCCACGTCCTCGGAGAATGTGGGCTCCCAATGTGCCAAAGTGATCAATATCGCCAGCATTGATGGCGTATCCGTCAATCCGATGGAGACCTACTCCTACGCCGCCAGCAAGGC
>JANPAS010000067.1:0-7041 GCA_031430035.1 Comamonadaceae bacterium
ACAAACCGCCATCGACACTCAAGTTTTTGGCTCACCCACCTTTGTGATTGAAGGTGAGCTATTTTGGGGTCAAGACCGTTTAGATTTTGTAGAGCGCAAGCTGGCGGCTTAAGACGGCGTCGACGGTTACTTCCCCGTCCGCGCCAAATACCGCTTACGCAAAAATACGGTGACTAAAACGCTGGTGACGGTTGCCATCGTTCCTACTGCCCACCAAATGCCGTCGCCTCGATGTATGAGTGGCAAAAACTCAAAATTCATGCCAAAAAATCCTGTGATGAAATTAAGCGGCAAAAAAATGGCTGTCAGCGCCGTCAGGGTGCGCATGATGTCGTTGGTGCGATTACCTTGAATCGAAAAATGAATTTGAATCGCGGTCTCAATGGTTTGCTCTAGGCGCCTCACGTGATGCGCCACGCGTTCAATGTGTTCCAGCACATCGCGTGAGCGTACTTTGAGTAAGTCGGTCTCCCGCACAACCAGCACGTCTGTGCTTGCTGTGGCCCAAGTGTTTAGCTCATCAATCCACTCTTGCACCGCAGCGCGTTGGTCTTCGCAGGTATCGTCTAGTTGGTGCAGACGCATCCGCGCGATCAAGAGCGCGTCCCAATCGCCAAAGCGTTTGGTCGTGCTGAGCAAACGCGCTTGCCAGTGATCTAAGGTTTGGGTTAGATCACGCCGCAGGTCAAGATACGCATCCACCATTTGATTCACCATACGCAGCATCAAGTCGGCAGGGTGAGTGGGTTGGCGGCTTGCGGGCGTGTCTTTAAGACGCTGGGCAAAGCTATCGCGCACCGCGCAATCTTCGGGGTGAACGCTTAAAATCACTTTATCTAGCACGACAAACGCAACGGGACTGGTGTCGATATTGATGAGCTGGGCGGCAGCTTTAGCCCCACCAACCGTGAGCCTGCGAAAGACCAAGAGGTCGTAGTCTGCGGTGTAGTCAAAGTGTGAGGGCAGCGCATCGTTGAGTAAATCGCTCACATGCAAATCGACCAAAGCTACACCGGATAAGGCTTGCAGGCGATTTTGTATCGCCTCTAAGTTGGCCGCTAGTTCGCTACGCGCAAGGCTTAGCCAAGTAAATTGGGGAAAAGTAGTCTCTAACATGTTTGCGTGCAAAATAAAGGAGCTTTATCGTAAAGGGTTTTGAATGATGCAAAACAATAATCAACGTAGCTTAGCCGCACTGCGCACTTTGCTGGATACCAATGTCCACGTACTCGGCAACATGGACGACGATGGGGGGAACCTTCGCGTTCAAAATGGCAAAGCTCACTACGGCACAGTCGCCACGCCATTTTTTTCCAGTCTCGATGTTCTGCAGCAATCGGTTGATTTCTCGCAGGCCTATTTGTCCATGCCAGCAAGGACACTGTTTGAGCTATTACCCAATACGGATTTTTTATTGAACCCTCGCTCAATCGATCGGCAAGCACTTCCCCGAGAGCTCGTCCAGCAATTACTGAAACCGCAGACGATGGTTGCTAAATTCAGATCTCTTTTGAGCTTACGCTAAGGCTGGTATTTGTCCGCGCGCATCCATTTGGTGGCGATCCACTTCTCGCCAGCAATCACAGGCGCACCGCCGTGTAATGTGTTCGCATCCACCTGACCTTGGTCGTCCACATATTCAAAATAAATCGCCGCGCCTTTTTTGGGGGTAATGGCTAAGCCTAGTGGCGGAAAAATAGTCTCACCACCGCCCTCTACGTCATTCAAATACAAAATAAGCGTACTCACGCGTTGCCCACCTTTGGCGATATGCGCTGCGCTGCCAGGTTGCTCGGGTGGGAAATAATCGAAATGCGGTTTGTATTCGCCGCCAATTTTGTAATTGAGGATTTGCAAGCCTTCGCCATTTTCAATAGGCCAATGCATCACGGCGGCAATGCGCGCATCCAGCTTCGCAATAAAAGCGGTTTCGTTCACATGAAAGAACGTGCCATAGCTGCTACGGTCTTGAATCACCTCATACTTGCCGGTTGTCGGATCGACGATGGTCGATTGCTTAAGCTTGGCACGCGAGAGCTCGATGAGTTCGTCGCATTCTTCGTGCGACAGCAAATTGTCAAACAAAGCTACCTCGGGTTGCTCGATGCGCATGGAGACAAATATTTCGCGATCTACCGTTTGAATGCGGCGTGTGGTGCGCGGTAGGCGTGGAAAAACGCTGGCGGTAGAAGTCATGAGTGAGCTTTCTAAATTAGGTTGCCGATAGTAACCGCGCCGCATCGCGTGCAAAGTAGGTGAGCACGCCATCCGCGCCAGCGCGTTTAAACGCCATCAGCGACTCCATCATCACCGCGTCGTGGTCTAGCCAACCGTTTTGTGCAGCCGCTTTCAGCATGGCGTATTCACCGCTGACTTGATACGCAAACGTGGGCATGGCGAACTCGTCTTTGACGCGGCGCACCACGTCCAGATACGGCATCCCAGGTTTCACCATCACCATGTCTGCGCCCTCCGCAATATCCAGCGCCACTTCGCGCAGCGCCTCATCAGAATTGGCGTAGTCCATCTGATACACCTTCTTGTCAGCCTTGCCCAGATTGCCCGCCGAACCCACCGCATCGCGGAACGGCCCGTAAAACGCAGACGCATATTTGGCGCTGTACGCCATGATGCGTGTGTGGACTAATCCCTTGGCTTCTAGCGCTGCACGAATCGCGCCGATCCGCCCATCCATCATGTCGGACGGCGCGACGATGTCCACGCCCGCCTCGGCTTGCACCAAGGCTTGTTTAACTAATACGGCTGTGGTGGTGTCGTTCACGATGTAGCCCGCGTCGTCCAGCAAGCCATCTTGTCCGTGGCTGGTATACGGGTCAAGCGCCACGTCGGTCATGATGCCAAGGCTTGGAAATTCTTTTTTAAGCGCTGCCACTACACGTGGCACCAATCCCTTTGGGTTCCAAGCCTCATCGCCTGTTGGGTTTTTGAGTGATACGTCAATGACGGGAAAGAGTGCCATCACGGGGATGCCCAGACGCGCGCAATCTTCGGCCACAGGGAGCAGTAAATCCAGCGACAACCGTTCCACGCCTGGCATCGATCCAACCGCTTGTCGCTGGTTCCGTCCATCCAGCACAAAGACGGGATAAATCAAGTCATGGGCGGTGAGCGTGTTCTCGCGCATCATGCTGCGACTAAACGCATCCCTACGCATACGGCGCGGGCGTGAGGCTGGGAAGGCAGGCAGGGGTGTGGAATAAGTCATAGCTATGATTGTGCCAAATTACAAGAGTACATATGACGACATTCACAAAAACCATTCTTTTTACCGACACGGATGGCAAGGCTCGCTTTAAAGACGAGAGCATCCCACTGGGCGAGGGCGCACCTGCCGCGATGCTGTCCGAGCTTTTTGCCAGCGGTGGTTATCAGCTACGCCATAGCCCTGTCGGTTTTCGCAGTCAATTTCATTGCACGGGCGCAGTCGCGCAGTGGGTGTTCATCTTGCAAGGCCGCATGGGTATTGGGCTGCAGGACGGAACGCTGCGCGAATTTAAAGCTGGGGAGCATTTTTATTCTGCCGATCATCTGCCTGCGGGCGCTACGTTTGATGCAGCACTGCACGGCCACTGGAGCTGCCAAATAGGGGAAGACCCTCTGGTGACGTTGTTTGTACGTGGCACATAATTTGCATACACTTTTGCATACACTTTTGCGTACCTTTCTCTTCAATTTTTTGGAATCACTATGAACTTAACTAGACGACTACTGGCTACTTTTGCTGCTTCTTTATTGCTGTGCAACATGGCGCAGGCGCAAAACGCGCTAGACGACGTGATGAAAAATAAGAAGATCACCATCGGTGTGCTCACCGACTTTCCGCCCTACGGCTTTGTGGGCGCTGACCTCAAATCGCAGGGACTGGACATTGACATGGCCAATTACATCGGCGCCAAATTGGGCGTTGCTGTAGAGTTAGTGCCGACGACCAGCGCGAATCGTATTCCGTATTTGCAAACTAAAAAAGCCGACATCGTGATTGCGACGCTGGGCAAAAACCCAGAGCGCGAAAAAGTAATCGATTTCACATCGGCCTACTCGCCATTCTTTCAGGCTGTTTTTGCGGCTAAGAGTTTGAATATCAAAAGCTTTGCTGATCTCGCTGGTAAATCCGTTGGCGTCACACGCGGTGCAATGGAAGATCAAGAGCTAGGAAAGGTCGCGCCAGCTGGCGTGGACGTGAAGCGCTTTGAAGACAACGCGGGCACGATTTCCGCCTTCACATCGGGGCAAGTGCAGTTGATTGCCACGGGCGCATCGGTGGCGGGCAACATCATGGCGAAGAGCCCACAATTGAACACGGAATACAAGTTGCTACTCAAAGACTCGCCTAACTTTATTGGCGTTGGTAAAGGCGAAGACAAGCTGCGTCTTAAAGTCAATGAGATTTTGGCTGCGGCCAAAAAGAGCGGCGATCTCGACAAGATGGCGCAAAAGTGGCTGGGCAGACCCGCAGGGGATCTCCCGCTGTAAGCGGCGGGCGATTTGCCACTCTAAATCTTGCTCATCCAACTCGACTTCCTCGCCGTTCTTAGCGAATGGCCTTTGCTGGCCAAAGGCATCGCTTGGACGATAGGACTGACGATCATCGCGGCTACGTTGGGCGTGGCTTTGGGGGTCGTTTGCGCATGGACTCGGGTGTATGGCTCACCGTTCTTTAAAGCGGTCGTTGGCAGTTACGTCGAACTGATTCGTAACACGCCCTTCATCGTCCAGCTCTTTTTTATCTTTTTTGGCTTGCCTGCTGCTGGTGTGCGGCTCTCGCCCGAAGTTGCCTCCATCATCGCCATGGTGATGAATCTTGGGGCGTATGCGGCAGAGATCGTTCGCGCGGGTATCGAGGCTACGCCGCGTGGGCAAATCTTGGCGGCGCAAAGCTTGGGGATGCGTCCGCTGCGCGTGTTCACATCTATCGTGCTGCCGCCTGCGCTGCAAACCGTCTGGCCTGCCATGGTGAGCCAAATCATCATTGTGATGCTGGGCTCGGCGGTGTGTGGGCAAATTTCGACCGAAGAGCTGAGCTACGCCGCCAACCTGATTCAGTCGCGTAACTTTAGAGCGTTTGAAAGCTTCATCATCGCGGCGTTGATCTATCTGGGGCTATCCATGGCATTGCGCAAAGCCTTATCCAGCGTGGGATCGCGGCTCATTTTTGGCCGAAGCAAGGAAGCACAGCGTGGTTGAACGACATGGTTGAATTTTCGATTGCCACCATCTTTGAGCACTTGATTCTTGCTGCACGCTGGACGGTCTTGCTCTCGCTCATGGCGTTCGTACTGGGTGGTTTGGTTGGGTTGGCATTACTGCTTGCTCGGATCGCCAGCAAGCGTGAAGGGTTAAAGCCGCTGGGTTACGCAGTCAGTGCTTATGTGCAACTGTTTCAAGGTACGCCGCTGCTGATGCAACTCTTTCTCGCCTATTTTGGCTTGGCACTCTTTGGTGTCAAGACCAGCGCTTGGACGGCAGCAGCATTTGCGCTCACGCTCTACACCAGTGCGTTTTTGACTGAAATTTGGCGTGGCTGCGTCGAAGCCATCCCGCGTGGTCAGTGGTACGCGGCCAAGGCGGTGGGCTTTGGCTTTGTGGGCGAATTGCGCCACGTCATCCTGCCGCAAGCGGGCAAGATTGCGATTGCGCCCACGGTGGGCTTTTTGGTGCAAGTTATCAAGGGTACGGCGCTCGCGTCCGTGATCGGGTTTGTCGAACTCACCAAGGCTGGCGGCATGATTGCCAACGCTAGTTTCAAGCCGTTTCTGACCTACGCTTGCGTGGCGCTGTGTTACTTCGCACTTTGCTATCCCGTCAGCGCCTACGCGAAACGGCTAGAGCGGCGATTAGCCACGGCGCGGTAATATCCGTGCATGAGCACACTTTCGCAACTCCAAGACCAAATCGCCGCTGCCCGTAGCGCAAAACAAACGCTGCGCATCCGCGGCGGCGGCTCTAAAGACTTTTATGGCAATGCGCTTGGCGCATTTGCGGTACTCGATACGCGCTCTCACAGCGGGATCACCAGCTACGAGCCAAGCGAGCTAGTCGTCACGGTTAAAGCTGGAACGCCGCTGACCGAGCTAGAGGCGGTACTGTTAGAAAAAAATCAATACCTACCGTTTGAGCCACCATCGTTTAGTTCGGGCGGCACCGTCGGCGGTATGGTCGCCAGTGGACTATCGGGCGCAGCCCGCGCCGTTGCTGGCTCAGTACGCGACCATATTCTTGGCGTGCAAATCGTCAATGGTGCGGGAGAGATTTTGAACTTCGGCGGTACGGTCATGAAAAACGTGGCGGGCTACGACGTCTCGCGCCTGATGGCGGGTTCGATGGGTACGCTTGCGCTCATCACTGAGGTCTCGCTCAAGGTGCTGCCGATTCCTGTAGCAGATGCCACGCTGATGTGCCAAATAGGACAAGCAGCAGCCTTAAAGCTGATGAATCAATGGCGCGCCCAGCCGCTGCCCATTAACAGTACGGCTTGGCTGCGTGACGAGACGGCCGCATCAGCATCCGATTCATCTGCGGCAGATTACTTATTCGTCAGATTGCGCGGCGCAAAAGCCGCAGTGGATAGTGCGCTAGGCCTTATCCAGCAAGGCGTAGAGGCCGCTGGCGGTACCGCCACGCCAATGGATGCGACCGCTGCTGCAAAGGATTGGCGCACCGCCAATAATCACCAAATGCCGTTTTTTACCAAACCGCCTGCTGATGACCTGTGCTTGTGGAGGCTCTCGATTGCAGCCACAACGCCAGCACTCGATTTACCTTATCCTCAATACGTGGAGTGGCAGGGAGCCCAGAGGTGGCTTTGGGCAAAGGCTGGCGAGCGTGATGCCCTGCAAGCCATAGCCAGTAAGGCTGGCGGGCATGCAACCCTTTTCAAATCCAGTCAAGCGCTTAGTGAGACCGATAAGACAGGCAATATATTTCAACCGCTGCCGCCTGTTCTCGCAAAAATCAACCAAGGGCTGCGTCAGCAGCTCGATCCACATCAAGTTTTCAATACGGGGAGAATTTAAAAATGAG
>JANPAS010000068.1:0-1741 GCA_031430035.1 Comamonadaceae bacterium
TGCCTGCAATGCCGTCAAAACCAGACGCCAAGGCGCAGCGATACGCCCGAACACCCTCACTGGGGTTATCGGCGTAATCCAGCAATAAAGAAGCGACGATCGTCGCGCGGTCTAGCATCGTGAAATAATAGCTCATGGCTAAACCTCTGACCTCGTATTCTGAAACCTCCATCCGCGTCCTCAAGGGCTTAGAGCCCGTTAAGCAGCGCCCTGGCATGTACACGCGCACCGACCATCCGCTGCACATGATCCAAGAAGTGCTGGATAACGCCGCCGACGAAGCGCTAGCCAACTTTGGCAAACGCATCCTGCTTACGCTCCACACAGACGGCTCGGTTAGCGTCGAGGACGACGGGCGCGGCATCCCGCACGGCATTCATCCCGAAGAGGGTTTGCCCGTCATGCAGATTGTGTTTACCCAGTTGCACGCTGGGGGCAAGTTCGACAAGGGCTCGGGCGGCGCATACAGCTTTGCGGGCGGCTTGCACGGCGTGGGCGTGAGCGTGACCAATGCGCTTGCCACACGGCTAGAGGTTTCCTCGCACCGCGATGGCAAGATTGCCAAACTCGTTTTTGCAGGCGGCGATGTGATCGAGCCTTTGACGCAGCGAGATTGGCAAGCTGGCGACAAAAAGCAAGGCACCGTCGTGCGCGTGTGGCCTGACGCCAAGTACTTCGACTCGCCTAACTTTCCGCTCTCGGAACTCACGCACCTACTGCGCTCCAAGGCCGTGCTGATGTCGGGCGTCATCGTCACTTTGATCAATGAGAAGGCGAAAGACAAAGCCGAGCAAACAACGACGTGGCAATATAAAGGCGGCCTCACTGACTACCTCACACAAAGCTTGGCGGCTGATCCTGTGATTCCGCTTTTTGAAGGCGAACAATTTACCAAGGCCGGCAAAGAAGTGGAAGACACAGGCTTTGCCGAAGGCGAAGGCGCGGCGTGGGCGGTGGCGTTTACCGCAGACGGCGCCGTGATGCGTGAAAGCTACGTCAACCTGATTCCCACCACAGCGGGCGGTACGCATGAGAGCGGTCTGCGCGATGGTCTGTTTCAAGCCGTCAAAAGCTTTATCGAAATGCATGCGCTCCTTCCTAAGGGCGTGAAGCTACTGCCAGAAGACGTATTTGCCCGCGCCAGCTATGTGCTCTCAGCCAAGGTGCTAGACCCACAATTCCAAGGACAAATTAAAGAGCGATTGAACTCTCGTGATGCTTTAAAGCTGGTTTCCAACTACGTGCGCCCCAGCCTAGAGCTGTGGCTAAATTCTCACATCGACTGGGGTAAAAAATTAGCGGAGCTGGCGATTAGCGCTGCCCAAGCTCGCCAACGTGCAGGGCAAAAAGTAGAAAAACGCAAAGGCTCGGGCGTGGCGGTGTTGCCTGGCAAACTGACCGACTGCGAAAGTCGAGACATCACGCACAACGAGGTGTTTTTGGTCGAGGGCGACAGCGCAGGCGGCTCGGCAAAAATGGGGCGCGACAAAGAGTCGCAAGCCGTGCTGCCCCTGCGCGGTAAGGTGCTCAATACGTGGGAAGTGGAGCGCGACCGCCTGTTTGCCAATAACGAAATTCACGACATTTCGGTCGCCATTGGCGTTGATCCGCATGGGGAGAACGATACGCCCGATCTCAGCGGTTTGCGCTACGGCAAGATTTGCATCTTGTCGGATGCGGACGTAGACGGCTCGCACATTCAGGTGCTACTCCTCACGTTGTTTTTGAAGCACTTCCCCAA
>JANPAS010000069.1:0-4294 GCA_031430035.1 Comamonadaceae bacterium
AATCGTAGGTCTCGCGTGGCTCTCGCTCACACAAAACAAAATTGAACTGGCGACTTGCAAATTAGATGCGCTCGGCGAGTGGTTGACACGCATCGCTCCGTCTGAATTGGTGGTGAGCGGCGAAGCGCCTGATCGCTTGCTCATCGGCCTGCAAGCCACACTGGATAAGGCTTCCACGAGTGCCAAATTCACGCTGACGCATCGCCCCGCATGGCAGTTTGATGCGGCTCTTGGAGCGAGAAAACTTTGCGAGCAGCTCAAGGTCGCGAGTCTTCAAGCATTCAACGCAGACACGGATTCGCTTGCGCCCGCACATGCCGCCTCCTCCGCGCTTCTCGCCTACGCCGAACACACGCAAGGCCGTGCGCTTGCGCACGTGAACACGCTGGCGGTTGCGAAGGACGGTGCACTCATCGCGCTGCCCGAAACCACGCGGCGCAATTTGGAACTCACGCAAACGCTGCGCGGCGAGACGGGCGCAGACGCACCCACGCTCTTCGCGCTAATCGACAGCTGTATGAGCGGCATGGGTTCTAGGACGCTCAAGACATGGTTGCTGAATCCTGAGCGTTCGCGCGATGCTGCAAATCAGCGTTTGGATGCAATAGAGGCGCTCAGCCCTGCGTACAAGAGCTTGCGCGAGCAGCTCAAAGGCATCAGCGACGTGGAGCGCATTACGGCGCGAATTGCGCTGCGCCAAGTCCGTCCGCGCGAATTAGCAGGCCTGCGGCAAACGCTGACATCGTTAGATGCTTTGTCCATGAGTGAGCCAATTTTCACTGGTAGCACCCTGCTAAGCCATATCCAGAAAGGCTTGCAGGCCAATCCTGCCGCCAAGGCAATCTATACACGGCTTGCAGCGGCAATAGCCAATGAGCCTGCACTCATGGTGCGCGATGGCGGCGTAATCGCCACGGGTTTTGATGCCGAGTTAGATGAGCTACGCGGGATTAGCGAGAACTGTGATGCGTTTTTGCTGGACTTGGAAGCGCGTGAAAAAGCACGCACGGGCATCGCCAACCTGCGCGTGCAATACAACCGCGTACACGGTTTTTATATTGAAGTCACGCAAGGCCAAGTGGACAAAGTGCCCGCGGATTACCAGCGCCGTCAAACTTTAAAGAACGCCGAGCGCTACATCACGCCTGAGCTAAAAACGTTTGAAGACAAGGCGCTGTCGGCGCAAGACCGAGCGCTCTCGCGTGAAAAAATCTTGTATGAATTGCTGCTGGATGAATTGCAAGATCACCTGCAAGCCTTATCCAGTGTGGCCTACAGCTTAGGTAGCTTGGATGCGCTGTGCGCGCTAACCGAGCGCTCGAAAACACTAGAGTGGTCGCGTCCGCGCTTTGTGGACTATCCGTGCCTAGAGATTGAAGCAGGTCGTCACCCCGTGGTGGAGGCGCGCCTCGCCATGAGTGGCAAGTCGTTTATTGCGAACAGCACAAGCATGGGTGCGAAGCAGCGGATGCAAATCATCACAGGGCCGAACATGGGCGGCAAGTCGACCTACATGAGGCAGACAGCGCTGATTGTGCTGCTGGCAAGCATCGGCTCATTTGTACCGGCCAGCGGTTGCACGCTTGGCCCCATTGATGCCATCCACACCCGCATTGGCTCGTCGGACGATCTAGCGAACGCACAATCCACCTTCATGCTGGAGATGACCGAAGCAGCGCAGATTTTGCGTAGTGCCACGCGCGAGTCGTTGGTGCTGATGGATGAAATTGGACGCGGCACATCGACGTTTGATGGTCTGGCGCTGGCGAGCGCCATCGCCAAACATTTGCACGACCAAGCCTTAGCCTTCACGCTGTTTGCAACGCATTATTTTGAGCTGACCGAATTTCCAGCTGGACACAAAACCGCGGTCAATGTGCATGTGAGCGCCGTTGAAAACAAGAACGGTCAATCATCGGGAGACAGCATCGTGTTCCTCCACGCCATAGAAGCTGGACCTGCCAGCCGCAGCTACGGCGTGCAAGTAGCGGCCCTTGCTGGGATGCCAAACGCCGTGCTGCATCAGGCACGTCATGCCCTGCAAAGCCTTGAGCAACGTGCCCTAGAGGCCAATGAACAAAATGATTTATTCCAAATGGCGCCAGCACTGCCCATGCAAATTGACGATGCCGCGCAGAAAATAAAAACGGCATTAGGCGCGATTGATCCCGATAGTCTCACCCCACGCGAGGCGCTGGATGCGCTGTATCGGCTTAAAAAACTTCAGCTTGACTGAAGTTTTTCTAACAATAATTTTCGGCAAGTGGCCAAGTCGTAATCGCTAGTATTAAAGGCAATATCGGCACGAGCGTAAAGCAGTTCGCGGGTTTGCAAAATACTTTTTAAATCATCAATCGCAGCGCGCTGTGTCGTCCTCGTCGCCGCCATCGGGCGGTTGTCGCCTTGGGCGCGAACTCGGCTCAAGTGATCGAGCGGTTTGGCTTGCAACCATACGACGCGGCATTGCCTCAGCAAAAGCTCAAACGAATCGCCATCCGTTACCACGCCGCCCGGGGTAGCAATCACGATAGGCTCTTTCAAGGCCACGATTTCACGAATCGCTTGGCGCTCAAAACGTCTGTACGCCGCATCGCCGTAGAGGTTGTAAATCTCTGGCAAGCTGGAACCTGCAAGGCGTTCGATCTCTCGGCTGATTTCGACAAAACGATAACCCATATCTTTAGCCAGCAATGCGCCCAAGGTACTCTTGCCTGCGCCGCGCAGGCCAATCAGGGCAATGCGTTGATGACGCTGGCTACCTGCTGCTTTAGTGCCGGGCGTTGTTTGCGGCACTTTTTCTTGCATGGTCTCACCCAGCAATTGGGGCACAGACACATCAAACGCTTTGGCAAGCTCGACCAAAATGAGCACGGAGACATTGCCTGTGCCGCCCTCAAGGTTGGCCAAGTGCCGCTCGGAAATACGCGCCGCCTGCGAGAGTTGCTTGCGCGTCATGCCGATTTTGGCGCGAAGTGCGCGCACGCGTTCGCCAAGAGCGACTAAGAAGGGGTGGCGGGTGTCCGTCATTTTTAATGCAGTTTGCTTCATAAGGGGCGATAGTAACATTGCACAATGCTGCATTAATACAAGGACGTACTCAATGACAGAACTTCTCTCGAACTACTTAGGCGGCAGCTCCGTCATGGGCTCTGGCGCTGGAACGCCGCTATTTGACCCCGTGCTGGGCAACGAACTCGTGCGCGTCGATGCCACAGGATTGGACTTGGCTGTGGGCTTTGACTTTGCGCGAACCCACGGTGGGCAAGCCTTGCGAGCCATGACATACCGCGAACGCGCCACCATGCTCGGTGCGGTAGTGAAGGTGTTGCAAGCTAACCGCGATAGCTACTATGACATCACCATGCAAAACAGTGGGACAGTTAAAAATGATTCAGCCGTTGATATTGATGGCGGCATTTATACGCTGGGTTACTACGCCAAATTGGGTGAGTCGCTCGGTGATCAGCCGTATTTACTAGACGACGAGCCCGCGACTCTAGGGCGCGACAAAGAAAAAGGGATTGCCTTTGTCTCGCAGCATATCTTGACCCCTACGCACGGCGTAGCGCTCCTGATCAATGCCTTTAACTTCCCCTCTTGGGGGCTATGGGAAAAGGCTGCACCTGCGCTGCTGTCTGGTGTGCCGGTCATCGTCAAACCTGGCACCAGCACGGCTTGGTTGACGCAGCGCATGGTGCGCGATGTGGTGGAAGCAGGTGTGCTGCCCGCAGGCGCACTCTCGGTTATTTGTGGCGCAAGCAGCGGATTGATGGATCAACTCAAACCCTTCGATGTGGTGTCGTTTACGGGCTCAGCCGATACGGCCAAGGTCATCCGCTCGCACCCTGCGGTGACCGAACGTTCGGTGCGCGTCAATATCGAGGCCGATAGCGTGAACAGTGCTTGGTTGTTGCCCGATGCAGATGCCAGTAGCGACTCCTTCAAATCTTTGGTGCGCGAAGTGGTGAATGAAATGCGTGTGAAGTCAGGGCAAAAATGTACCGCCATTCGCAGAATCTTTGTGCCAGAAGCCTTATACGGCAAGGCTTCGGAGGCAATTAGCGCCAAGCTGGCAACGATAGCTGTGGGAAATCCACGCAGCGAATCGGTGAAGATGGGCGCACTGGTGAGCCGCGCACAATTCAATACCGTAAAGCAAGGACTGGCACAGTTAAAAACACAAACTGAGACATTGTTTGATGGCAGCACGCTTGCGCTCATCGATGTCGATCCTGCGGTGGCCTGTGTGATGGCACCCACCCTGCTCGGCGCTAGTGACCCCAATAGCGACCTC
>JANPAS010000070.1:0-10574 GCA_031430035.1 Comamonadaceae bacterium
GCGGGAGTTAAATAAATGAGTACGCTGCAACTTCAATCTCTTACCAAATCTTTTGGCGATGTCTCCGTTATCAAAGGCGTTGACCTTGATGTGGCGCACGGTCAGTTCGTCGTGTTTGTCGGGCCTTCGGGTTGCGGTAAATCGACGCTGCTGCGTATGATTGCAGGCCTAGAGACCACCAGCACAGGCGAGATAAAAATTGATAACGTAGTGGTCAATGACGTATCGGCCGCCCAGCGTGGTTGCGCGATGGTGTTCCAAAGCTATGCGCTTTATCCACACATGAGTGTGTACGACAACATGGCGTTTGGACTAGAGAACGCAGGCATTGCTAAAGCCGTTGTGAAGGAAAAAGTCACGGGTGCGGCAACCTTGCTGCGCCTCACGGAACTCTTGGATCGTAAGCCGACCCAGCTATCGGGCGGTCAGCGACAACGTGTGGCGATTGGCCGCGCGATTGTTCGTGAGCCCAAACTCTTTTTGTTTGACGAGCCACTCTCCAATCTCGATGCAGAGCTGCGTGTCTCTATGCGAGCTGAGCTGCGCGATCTGCACGCACGCCTTGGCTCGACCATGATTTACGTGACGCACGACCAAGTGGAAGCCATGACGTTGGCCGACAAAATCGTGGTTCTGCGCGCAGGCAAGATAGAGCAAATCGGCACACCCAAAGAGCTGTACGAGCGCCCTGTCAACACCTTTGTGGCTGGATTTATTGGCTCACCGCGCATGAACTTTATCCCGCGTTCTGCCGTGCAAGCCCTGTCAACATTGGCTTCCCAGTTGCCTACTGCTGCAAGCCAGATAGGTATTCGCCCCGAGCACTTGCATGTTTTGGCAGCAAGCGAGCCAGGTGTTGGCTTGCCGCTCACCATCGCGCAAGCCGAGTACATGGGCGCGACGTCACTGTTGCAAGGCACGCTGGCGGATGGCACCAAGATTGAGGTGATGCAGCAGCATTCAGTCCCCGTGACTCGCGGCGATGTTGTCACGCTTGTTATTGATACCGCCAAGCTGCACAGCTTTGACGCGAACGAACAACGTATTTGAAATTAGGATTTTTAGATGAATGCTTTGCAAGCCTTGCCAAATCTGGCTTTGCGCGGTACACCTGTGTCGGGCGCTGCTATCGAGCTAACTGACGGCGCTGAGTTCACCGTGCAATTTTTGGGTGAATCTCTCGCCCGCGTGACCCTACAACCCGCAGATGGTTTTAAAGAGCCGCGTACTTGGGCTATCTGCCCAGAAGCCAATACGGATGTGCCTTGGGAAGGCAGGCCTCGTGCAAGCCTTGCTGGGTTTGACTTCCCGAAGGTTGCTGCTGCGCCGTCATCACTGAGTACCTCGCGCCTTCGTGTGGATATTCAAACCAATCCACTGCGCCTGACTTGGACGGATGCACGAGATCAAAAGCAAATTGCAGATGACCGCATCACGAGCGGCTACATGACTGAAGCACGCTCGGGACTCGTTCGCCATTACTTGGAGCGCGTCGTTGGCAGCGGAAACATCGCCGTTGAAAAACATTACGGGCTTGGCGACAAGACTGGTCCGCTCGATTTGACGGGACGTCGCCTGCGCACAGGCGGCATGGACTCGATTGGTTTTGACCCCGAGCATGGTGATCCGCTCTACAAACATTGGCCGTTCACGCTTTCGCGCACCGCCAGCGGTCAGTGGCTGGGGCTGTACTACGACACACTTGCAACTTGCACATTTGATTTTGGCTGCGAGCATGACATGTACCACGGCTTTTATCGCTACGCCGAAATTGATGATGGCGATTTGGATTACTACCTGATGGTGGGTGACACGCCTGCCGAAGTCATTGCGCTGTGGATGCGCCTGATTGGTGGCACGGCGCGTGTGCCCGAATGGAGTGTGGGATTTGCGCAAACGGCGATGGGTTTGGCGGATGCACCCGATGCGCAAAATCAGCTTGACCAATTCATCGAAAAAGTTAAATCGCATGGCGTGCCGATTAGCTCCTTCCACTACGGCTCGGGCTATTCCACAGGCGTGGGCGCGCGCGGCAAGCAGCGTTATGTGTTTACGTGGAATACCGCAAAATTTCCTGACCCGAAAGCGCTCAATATTAAGTTCAATGCAAACGGAATGCGGCTGGTCGCCAATATCAAGCCATGCTTGCTAGATGACCATCCTGCGTATGAATCGATGAAGGCTGCTGGAGGCTTTATCACGAATGCCAAGACAGGGCAGCCCATCATCGAGCCGTATTGGGATGGCATGGGTTCGCACCTCGATTTCACCAACCGCGCATCGATTGATTGGTGGCAAAAAAACTTGAAGAAGCAAGTGCTGGACTATGGCATTGATGTGGGCTGGAATGACAACAACGAGTACGCCATTTTGGATGACGACGCAGTGAGCGGCGGCTTTGGCACGCGCATCGCTATGCACCGATCCAAGCCGTTGCATTCGCTGCTCATGACGCGTGCAACGTATGAGGCGCAGCAGGAGTATGCAGCTTCCCAGCCTATTTGTACGGTCTCACGCGCAGGCTCACCGGGCATCCAGCGGTACGCACAAACATGGTCGGGCGACAACACGACGAGTTGGCGCACGCTCAAATGGAACATTCGAACAGGTCTGCAAATGAGCCTGTCGGGCATGTTCAATATTGGTCACGATGTAGGCGGGTTTTATGGTCCGATCCCAAGTCCCGAACTCTTCCTGCGCTGGGTGCAAGCCTGTAGTTTGAATCCACGCATGGTGATGAATTCGTGGAAACAAGATGCACAGGGCGGGCACTTCAGCAACGTGCCGTGGATGCATCCCGAAGTGACCAAAGACGTGATTGCGGCGATAGAGCTTCGGTACAAATTGATGCCGTATTTGCTGGAGTGCTTTGAGCGTGCAAGCGCGAATCACGAGCCGATTATTCGTCCGACGTTCTACGATTTTCCTGATGATGAAGAGTGCTTCAAAGACGGGGACGACTTTATGCTGGGCAGTCAATATTTAATTGCGCCCGTGGTGGAAGAGAGTGCGAGAACAAGGCGAGTGTATTTGCCTAGCTTGCCCGCAGGCCAAGTGTGGCAAGACTTTGCGACGGGTGAGGCATTTGCCTCGGGGAAATATCACACGGTGGATGCACCGCTGGCTAAGTTGCCACTCTTTAAACGCGGTTGACCTAAACTGCCAACCGCCCAAACTGCCTTCGCGCATAAATCAGCGGCTCTACGCTCGTATCCGCATTCACGCCAAAACTGAGTACACGTCCCAGCAGAATGTCATGATCCCCTGCAGGAATGATGCGCTCTAGTTCGCAATCAAGCCACGCGGTGCAACCTAGAATTTGTGGTCGACCTGTGGGAAGCCTTGCCAGCATGAGCCCCGCGAAGCGTTCCTCAGGGGAACCCTTGGTGAAACGCATCGCCAGCGGTTGCTGCGCGTGGGAGAGAACATTGACGGTGTAGCCTCCTGCCGCTTCAAAATGCGCACGATTACCAGATGCTGTGCGCAATGACCATAGCACGAGGGCAGGTTCCAGCGAGACGGTGTTGAAGGAGTTGCACGTCATGCCAAAGTCTTGCCCTGCGTGGTGCGCCGTGATAACTGTCACGCCTGTGGCGAAGCTGGACATAGCTTGCTTCATGTCAGCGGTAGACGTAGTCATCGTATTCATGCCACCTCGTGGCCTTGCGCCAACTCTAAAAGCTCAAACCACATTTCGCGCGTCATATCAACTTTGAAGGCATCGCCTAGTTTTGCAATCCGAGAAATTTGCGTTGTCCCCAGCACAGGCAGGATGCGTGCGGGGTGTGCCAATAGCCAAGCAATAGCGACGGCATCGGTCATCACGCCATAGTTTTCAGCAATTCGCATCAATGCTGGACGTATCCGCCAAGCAGATCCACCGCCATCGTATTCTGTGTCGTTAAATAAATTCCCGCCGCCAAGTGGAGACCATGCCATCGGTGGTGCTTTGAATTGCTGCGCTTGCGCCAAAGTGCCGTCCGTCAAAGCCGTGCGAGCCAGTAAGCTAATTTCTAATTGATTCGTCACAAGCGGTGTTTTCATATTCGCTTGCAGCAAATTCCAATCGTGAGTCTTAAAGTTAGAGACACCAGCGGCACGAATTTTTCCCACTTTGACGAGTTCGTCCAAGCACGCGCCTGTGGCTGCTGCGTCCATAAACGGATCTGGGCGGTGGAGGAGGAGTACATCGATCACATCCACGCCCAAACGCGCCAGCGATGCATCCACGCTGGCTTTGATGTGCGCGGGTGAGGTGTCGTAGTACTTGACGTGGCGCTCGGGATACTTCTCGCTCTTCAACATGATGTCGCATTTGGTCACGATTTGGATGCGATCTTTGATTGAGCTATCTAGCCGCAAAGCCGCACCAAATAAGGTCTCGCACGAGTAGTCACCGTAAATATCTGCGTGGTCAAAGGTCGTGATGCCGACATCTAGCGCTGCTTGAATTTTTGTCAAGGCATCTTTTGGGGCGTTGTCCACGTCGTCATTCATGCGCCAAGCGCCGTAAACGATGCGGCTGAAATCAGGGAGTGAGGGATGGAGTTTGATTTTTTGCATATTCATTATTTTCTAGTTCCCATACCCAATGGCGTAGCAGGAGTGGAGAGTGGTACGCGCCCATAGACTTCGGGTAGTGAGCAGGTCTTGAGATGTGGCAACACTTTAGTGCCGAACTGCTCGCATTCATTTAAGTGCGGATAGCCCGAGAAGATGAAGGCGCGAATGCCCATTTTTTTGTAGCGCTCAATTTTGCTCATCACCTGATCGACCGAGCCCACTAGCGCCGCGCCGCAGCCAGAGCGGGCGCGGCCAATGCCCGTCCAGATGTGGGGTTCAATGTAGCCCGCATCGTCGGCTAGTTCGCGGTTTTTGGCTTGAATCGATACACCAAAATTTTTGGCATCTAGTGCGCGTTCACGGATTTGCTTGCCAATCTCATCATCTAATTGGCTGACTAAATCTTCGGCGTATTCGCGTGCCTCGGCTTCAGTGTCGCGCACGATCATGTGGATGCGCAGGCCGTAATCAATGGTTCGCCCATAGGCTTTAGCCCGCTCGTTCACCACGCGCATGCGATCAGCAATTTGAGCTTCGGCTTCTGGCCACATCAAGTACACGTCGCAATGCTCGGCGCACAGATTGACGGCATCTGGTGAATAACCACCGAAGTACAAAAGTGGTCCGCCGTTTTGTTGGTAAGGCTTCACGGGTTGGGTGCTGAGGCCTTTGAAGTTATAGACTTGCCCCGCGTAATTGATTTCGTCTTGCGTCCACGCTTGCTTCAAAATTTCAACCACTTCTTTGCTACGCTGGTAGCGCAGTTCGTTGCTGGCGACCTCACCTGGAAAGTCTGACGAGATGACGTTCAACGTCAAGCGACCTTTCAGCATATGGTCTAGCGTGGCGATGGTTCGTGCCAGCATGATCGGCTGCATCTCACCCATGCGGATGGCGGCGAGCAGGCTCATCTGTTTGGTGAGTGGCGCCATCGCGGCGACAAAACTGAGTGTGTCTTGTCCTACTTGATAGCTTGATGGGCACAGCATATTTCTAAACCCTAGGCGGTCTGCTGTTTGTGCGATGCGGCTGGTGTTTTCAAAGCTAGAGCGTAAGCTGCCATCGGGTACGCCAAGGTAGCGGTAGTCGTCTGAGCACAGGGGTGCGAACCAAGAAACCTCGGCAGCATCGAGATCTTGACTTTTTACAGGAACAATAGTGTTGGTCATTGTGTCGTTTAAGGTGTTCATGTGATATAGTATATCAATAGTAAATGACTTTACAGCAATCTTATGAAAAAAAATACACCTCCCACCACCCAAACCACATTACCAGTCTATATACAGATTAGCGAGCTGCTTACGCGTGAAATAACCGCAGGCTTTTATGCGGCAGGCGACAGGCTGCCACCCGAAGCCGAACTGGCCGCCAAGCTAGGTGTGGCCGTGGGAACGTTGCGCAAGGCCCTGTCGGAATTAGAGTCGCGTGGGATGCTGGAGCGCAGGCAAGGGTCTGGAACCTATGTGAGACAAAATAGCAGTACTGCGCCGCTGAGTAAAAGCGTGTATGAGTTTTTTAAATTAGAGCTATTGGGTGGCGGTGGTTTGCCTAGCGCCATCGTTGCCTCGTTTGACAAAATCGACACGCCCGAAGTATTTCAAACTTCTTTTTCTAAAAAGTGCTACCGCGTGCGCAGGCTACGTTTGCTAAGCGGTACGCCAGCCGCATTAGAGGAAATCTATTTCGATGCTGCGCAGCATCCAAAACTTAAACAAGAAGACTTAGGCGTTGCACTTTATCTGTTTTACAAAGAAAGCCTAGGTTTTTGGATTGCTAGCGCCGAAGACCGTGTCGGTCTAGGCATAGCGCCCGATTGGACGCTCGGCGGTTTTGCGCCAAAAGCGGGCGATGTGTGTCCGCGTGTTGAGCGTATTTCTAGAGCCAGTGATGGCATCATTCGCGAGTATTCTGTCACGTGGTTTGATGCCAATGTGTGCCGTTATGTCAATCGGCTGAAATAACTCATGCTAGTGCCCGTGTCACCACTTCGCGTACATCGCGGCTAAGGTTGCCTTTGGCTGCGACGCGTTCAATAGCGATACGGGCCGCGCTCTTGTAGGGTTCAGCCAGTTTCTTCCAGCGCTCTAGGGCACGCGCCAAACGCGCCGCGACTTGCGGATTGGCGCTATCTAACGCCAATACTTGTTCACCCCAAAACACATAACCTGCCGCGTCCAAGCGGTGGAATGCGGCTGGGTTGGCGGAGCAATAGCTAAAGACGAGTGAGCGAAAGCGATTGGGGTTACTGGCTTTGAAGTCAGGGTGCTTCATCAGTTGTTTGACCAGCGGCAGCACATCGCCGCCCACATCGCTTTGACCCGCTTGCAGTGCAAACCACTTGTCGATGACTAAATCGTCAGTCGCAAATAACGCATGAAAGCGCCCCAGTGCTTCGGCAGCTAGTTCGTGTTTAGCACCCACCAATGCCACGAGCGCGCCCAAGCGATCGGTCATATTGCGTGCATCATTAAAACGTTGGTACGCCTTGCTGACCATGTCTTTATCTGCCAAGCACAGATACGTTAATGCCATATTGGCGAGGCCTCGTTTGCCGCTGGATGCCGCATCTGGCGAATAAGCGCCTGCGGTTTGGTTGCTATCAAAAGCCAATTGCCACTCATCTTGCAGCTGGGTTGCCAACTGCATGCGCACGGCTTCGCGAACAGCGTGGATGCGCTGCGGATCGACCTCGGTCATTTGTTCGGCAATCATGCTCTCTGACGGAATAGCTAAAACAGATGCCCTGAAAGCCGCATCCAGATTGGTGTCCGAGAGGGTGGCCTTGAGAGCCGCAACTGTATTGGCCTGCAAGGCAGGTCCGCTGGATGCATTTGATGCGGCTGCAATCATTTGCCGGAGCATCAAGCGCTGCGAGGCTTCCCAGCGGTTGAAGGCATCGGTGTCGTGCGCCATCAGGGTGAGTAACTCTGCGTCCGAATAGTCGTATTCGAGAATGATGGGGCTGGAGAAAGCGCGCAAAAGTGAAGGCACAGGCTGCGCTGCAACTCCGTCCACACGAATCGTCTCGCTCATTTGCGTCATGACGTGCAAATGCGTACCCGTGATGGCTGCGCCGTCCTGCGACAACAAGCCCAGCGCAAACGGAATCACAAATGGCGCTTGGCCATCCCGCAGTTTTTGCGTGAGCGTGAGCACATAAGCCTGCGTGGCTTCGTCGTAACTAGCAGTCACTGCAACACGCGGCGTACCTGCTTGGCTGTACCAATTTTTGAACTGCACCAAATGCTGAGCCAGTGGTGATGCGGGATTCGCGTCCGCAATGCTTTGCGCAAAGTCATCACACGTCACCGCTTGACCGTCGTGGCGCTGGAAGTACAGCGTCATGCCTTTTGCGAAATTGGTTTTGGAATCGGATGCACCTGCGGTAGCAACCAGCGTCTGCATCATGCGCACGACTTCCGCGCCTTTTTCGTAAACAGTTGGCGTATAAAAGTTGTTGATTTCAGAATATTCAGCAGGGCGTACGGCATGGCTCATAGGGCCTGCGTCTTCGCCAAACTGCACTTGGCGCAAATTACGCACGTCCTCGATGCGCTGCACGGCGGCGGCAGTATCCGAACCACTCATGTCCATGCTGAACTCTTGATCGCGGAAAACCGTGAGGCCTTCTTTGAGCGAGAGCTGGAACCAATCGCGGCAAGTGATGCGGTTGCCCGTCCAGTTGTGGAAATACTCGTGTGCGACGACGCTTTCAATCCCTGCAAAGTCACCGTCCGTTGCCGTGCTTTGCGTGGCGAGCACGTACTTGGTGTTAAAGATGTTGAGACCCTTGTTCTCCATCGCGCCCATGTTGAAGTCGCCCACAGCGACGATCATGAAACGCTCTAAATCTAAGCTTAGACCAAAGCGCGATTCGTCCCATGCGATGGATGCCATCAGCGACTTCATCGCGTGCTCGGTTTTATCTAAATCACCAGGGCGGACATAGACTTGCAGCAAGTGCTCGCTGCCCGATTTTGCTTTGACTTTTTGCTCGTGGCACACCAAGAGTCCCGCCACCAGTGCAAACAAATAGCAAGGCTTTTTATGTGGATCGACCCACTTGGCGAAATGCCTGCCTTCATTCCCAGAACCCTCCAGCAGCCCTTGTTCCACAAGGTTCCCGTTAGAGAGCAGTACGGGATACGCAGCTTTGTCAGCGCGAAGCGTCACGGTGTAGCTCGCCATCACATCAGGGCGGTCTAAAAAGTAAGTGATGCGCCGAAAGCCCTCGGCCTCGCACTGCGTAAAGAACGACTCGTTACTCACGTACAGCCCCGACATAGATGTGTTTTTGGTCGGGTTGCAGGTCGTAAAAATCTCAAGATCAAATGGCTCAAAACCTTCGGGTAATTTTTCTAAAACCAGCTTTTCGTCACCGTTGGGCATGGTCTCCATCTTGAAGCTCGTGCCTTGTCCAGCCACCAACACGCGGGCAAGATTGAGTTCTTTGCCATCTAATTTCAGCGCTTGTGCAGGCATATCAATCGGAATATTTGGATTGCGCCGCACTCGCATCTTGTTTAGGACGCGGGTTTTTGTGGGGTCAAGATCAATCGTGAGGTCAACACTGTCAATCCAAAAGGCGGGGGCCGTGTAGTCGGCAAGAAGGGTAGTCGTGGTGGTCATGAGTGGTCAAAAATAACAAATAAAAACTCGCGCAGCTTTGCCGTGCAAGGGCTGGCGAGGGATGCGGTATTTTAAATGGGTGCTCAGGGCTAGTTGCCCGTCAAGATTTGAATGCCTTCGACCCCCGCAAAATCGACATCATGCGTGACAAAAGCGTTTGCACCAACATCTAGCGCAGTTGCAAGTTGCATAGCATCGGGCATCTTCAAACGGTAGCGGCTTCTAAGTTGTGCAGCTAGCACCGCAATGGCGGCAGAGACAGGGATCACGTTGTAGTGCAGCAGGGCACGTTCGTAACGTTTGGCAAGCATTGTCTGCCCTGCTTTGTAGGGACCGGTCAGAACTTCGGCCAGCGTAATAGTTGATATCGCAATTTGTAGCTCGCCTGCTTCGGCAGCTTCAAACAAGCCCACAAATTGAGTGGAAAACTGCGGATGTTCATCTAGCACATAAATCAGCGGAGCGGAGTCCACCACCACAGTAGCACCTTGCGGCAAGTCACCCCAAAGTGCGGAGCGCTTACCCTTCATGAATCATCCCATTCGCCCCTCAATGCAGCAATCGTTTTGCTAGGCGACTGACCCCACAAGCCTTTGCCCGTGCCGCGTAGCGCCAAGATGCCAGAGCTACGCTTGTGCTGATGCAAATACTGAATAGGCACGACCGCCGCATAAGGCTTGCCATGCTTAGTGATAACGCTGGACACGCCCGCGTGTGCCTTAGCCGTAATGGCAGGCAGCTGTATTCGCGCTTGTTCTATTCCGTAGCTGATGTCGGCGGGCATGTGAATCCTTGATTTATAAATCTGTACATATTGTACATAAATCATATTGCCTGAGCCATAAGCTCATACGACCGAGCCTGAGCCGCTGGATCGTGCGTCCACGTGATCACGGCGATCTCGTCGACACCGTGCTTACTTGCTAGAGCTTGAAGCTTACTTACCACTTGCTCTCCCGTACCGACAAAAGCACCTGCACGCAAGGCTTCTAGCGCTCGCGCTTCGCTTGGTGTCCATTCGCGAATTGAATCTTCGGGTGATAAAAGAGCCGCGTTACGCCCAAGATTTCTGTCCATGCGTGCACGTGCGCGGCTCTGGAAGAGTCGCCACGCCTCGGCTTCGTTATCAGCGACTAATGCCCACACGCACAGCAGCGCTTGTGGCTTGGGATGCGCCTCGCTGGGTTTGTAGTTTTGGCGATAAATATCGAGCGCCTGCTCCGTGCCTTGTCCATCGGTAATGAAGTACGCAAATGCGTAGGGTAGGCCAAGTTCGGCGGCGAGTTGTGCGCCATAGTCGGAGCTACCGAGCATCCAAACAGTGGGCGCACTGGGGCTGGCTGGGAAGGCTTGTACGCCGTAGGCTGTGGGATAGATGCTCT
>JANPAS010000071.1:0-2092 GCA_031430035.1 Comamonadaceae bacterium
CCGGAGCGCTAAACAAGCGTTCGCTGTGCCCATGTATCAGCGCCGATTCGCTGTGCATGTAGGGCATATACAAAAACGCCCGCTGCTGCGCAGGCAGCGCCTGATCAGCCCCAACGCGCACCGCCTCTTGGGCCAGCGCCAGCGCCATCGGGTCGCAAGCAAAAGCCAAAGCCGTGCCACGGTGCATATTACGCGAAAATTGATCCAACACAATGATTTCCGTCAACCGCCCCTGCGCGGTTGTTCGCCACTCAAAAAACTCACCCGCACTGGCCGCGCGGTGCAACTCGCCAAATCGCGCCTGAATCGTCTGGTCAAGCGCAGCGTCAACGCGCCACCACTGGGCTGGGGTGAGTTCTTCGAACCAGAAATTTAGGATTGAGGTGTGCACTTAGTTGGCTCAACTATTGGTTTCGCGCACATTCAATTGGATTGAAACGTCTCGTCTAGATACGATTCAACGGAAGACCAATTTGTAAGGGCTCTTTATGCTCGTGAACAAGCTCAACAATGTAATCAGATTTAAGTCCAGTGTCTGAAATACTCTGGATCTTGCGCAAATTGACTACTAAGACGTCACCTTTGCCAAAGCGTTCGTCACCATTGTTGATGCGACCCAGAAACGCTTCATCAGTGATTTCAGCGAAAAATGAACTTCCCCCATCGCTGAAGCGCCATTTATTTCCATCTTTAAATACGGCAGATTCAATTTGCAAAAGCGTCTTTTCGCTGACTGAGTCGGACACCACATCTGAGTCACTAGCAGCAACTGAAAAATAAACAGCGTCCTCTTTTGTTACCACAGACTCTGTTTTTCCATCTCTGCCGCAAGCAAATACATCTATGCCTTCAGTTTCAAGCGGTTTTACGACTTTTGCCAATGCTTGCCTGACGACTCGGCTTTGATAAAGCTTACCTGCTGCAAGATCAACTTCAAGTGTTTCAATAGTTTCGGATGTAACGATCTCAAAGATTGTTTTGTCATTAACGATACGAACAGAGCTTGGTTTACGACCTTTGAGCCACTTGATGACAGCAATTAGACCACCGCCAGCGGCACTAAACATTCCAATTCCACCCAGTATCCCAAAGAGGTTTGCCGCAGCAGTAGCTTCTTGGCCAGCGAAAATTGATACTATTTGATCCTTGATGCTCTGAAGCGCTACAAAATCAATACCGAAGGAACCGCCTTTGAAAGTTCCGTGGACGCTGACCCGTACCTCAGATGACTCAGGATAAATTGCCCTGTTTGCTTCCTCTAATAAGGTGGAAAGTGCAATAAGTGCAGGGGCTAAGTCGCGAACATCCATTTGGTGGCTAGCAAGAGCAGGGCCATCGTATTTGATAGAAAAATGTACGGTTGCAGACATACTATGATTGTAGCTTTTTCCGTTCTAACCCAAGCGTTTTTCGGTGTTTGCCTGATGTCGAGGTCTGTATAGCTGACTAGTAGTGGACAGCGTTAGACTATCCCCATGGATTTTCCCCTTGCTTTGATACTGGCGCTGCTCCATTTGCTGTTGCTAGTTGGCATATTTATATGGCTTTTTTGGCGTTTGCCTAACACCGTAAAGCGTGACCAGCTCCTGAAACAGGAGCAATTGGCGCAGCATGTGGATATGAAGGCGACGCTGTCCGCCGCCAACGAGCGCCTAGAGCGCGAGCTGCGCACGCAAATCACCGAATCAGAGCGCGGCGGGCGGGCCGAGATGGCGCAGTCGCTGGGCACGATTCAGAGCCAGCTCACGCAGAGCCTCACTGCTTTTCAGGGCAACCTGACGCAGCAGTTGGCCAACATATCCGAGAGCAATGCACGGCGCATGGGCGAGGTGCGCGACACGCTGAATGTGCAGCTGGCCCAATTACAGGCGAGCAACACGGCCAAGCTCGACGAAATGCGCCAAACCGTGGACGAAAAGCTGCAAGCCACGCTGCAAACCCGCTTGGGCGAGAGCTTTAAACAAGTGGCCGACCGCCTAGAGCAGGTGCACAAGGGCTTGGGCGAGATGCAAACGCTGGCCCAAGGCGTGGGCGATTTGAAGCACCTGCTAACGAACGTGAAAACGCGCGGTATGTTTGGCGAGGCGCAGTT
>JANPAS010000072.1:0-15599 GCA_031430035.1 Comamonadaceae bacterium
CCGTTGTTAAATCGCCAGAGGCTAGGTGCCAATTCGCCCTCAGCACGGAAAGCGCGGATGCGGCCTCGCAAGGCGCGGCGCAGAGGCCCTCCGCCGCAGTAAGCGCACTGCCTGCTGCGCTCAAATTCTTTTGCTGTAAATAAAGCGCGGCAGCACGACCTTGCGCCAAAAGCAGGGTTGATGGAGAAATAGCCGCGTCTGTGTTTGGCAGATTTAAAACGCGGTTCACGCGTGCGAGTGCCTCGGCAGGGCGCCCATCGTCTGAGTCAATGCGCGCAAGACTGAGTTGCACATTGGCTAGCGCATCAACCATGGCCAGTGACTCATAAACATAGGCGGCTGTTTGAAAATCTTTTGTCGCGCCAAGGTGATCACCTTTGGCATAGGCCGCCAAGCCACGGTGCTCTAGTCGCTCAGCCGATTCGAGCGCGGGGCTTTTAATTTCAGCTGGCTTTTTGGAGGCGCAAGCTGTAGCCAAGATCAAAGCGCTGACGGTAAGAGCAAGAAGAGCAAAGGGTTTCATTTACCCGCCTCAAACGCATCCAGCCGAAGTGGTTTGGCGGCGGGCTCGCTTTTAACAAAGCTAGAGATGGGCCAAGTCTTCTTTGCGCCATCCGTAATTTCAGCGACGTCCTCAGTCACGAGGCGCGTAGAGCGCAGCGCAGGCGGAATATCGACAGCGGCATCAGCCGTGATTTTTTTTACATCGTCTAGTGCGGCCTTAACCTTGCCTGACATTTGCGGAACATCCGTTGAAACGGTCGCCTCAATTGTTTTCACCATGCCCTTCACTTGCCCCATGATGACGGCGCGGTCAGCGTCAATGCTAGTTGCCATGCCTTGTGCGGTTTGTCCAATTTGTCTGACTTGCCCAGAGACCGCTTGCAGATTGTTCAGCATCACATCAACAGCGCTGTGTACGTGTCCGCGCATAGCGGCGGCTTCGCCCGTTAGCTTTTTGGTGTCGTCCAAGATGGGTTCAATTTTGCCAAGCGCGGAGCTCAACTTTTCCACGCCACTCTTCACAACCAACATGATGTCTTCGACATCGCTGCCCTCTTTCAGTGGGACGGCTGCGTTCGCCCGTAGGCTGCCCTGGGCTTTTTCACCTGGAATAATTTCGATGTATTTGGCGCTAATGGGGGTGTCGCGCGATAGTTTGACATGGGCATCTGCACCCAGCAGCGCTAATTTTTCCGCCGTGACTCGCAGGCTGACATGTACGTTTAAGTTGGACTCTAAAGTCATGCCGTCGACTTCGCCAATTTTGAAGCCCTTTAGCTTGACTAAGGTTCCTACTTGCAGCCCTTGGGCCCCATTGCCCAGTACTAAATGAAGGTGCTCTGTGGGTGTAAACCAGCCCTGGCGCCAAGCCGATAAGCCCATTAAACCAATCGCAGACAAAATGGCAAGCCCAATCCAAAAACGCCCCAGGCTTTTATGCGCTGGGGCGAGTTGGAGTTTGTGCTGAGGGCTGTCAGCCATGTGCGCTTAGATTATTGTGCGCGGAAGGCGTCGTGGCAAGCTTTGCAACTAGCGCCAGCACCGCCGAACGCCGCTTTGATGGCATCTAAGTTGCCGGTTTTGGCGGCGGTTTGCACCTTAATGAGCTCAGCCTGCATTTTTTCACTCAGGTCTTTGAATTTAGCGGTGTCTTTCCAGATGTCTGGTTTGACGTTTGTTTTGATGGTTGCGCCTTCGCCGCTAGGGCCAAAACCAGCCCAAGGCAGTTTTGACATGGCAACTGCGATGTCAATGTTTTCTTGCGCCACTTTGGCGTCAAAAGGAATGCGTCCAGCCACCATGCCGCCTACGCGACCAAAGTGTGCCGCCATCACGGTGAGGGCGCCTTGGCGATATTTAGCGGCATCATCTGGTTTGGCAAATTGAGCAAAAGATGCGGATGAGAACGTCATGGCAAGCATGGCGGCTGTAATGGCTAGAAGTTTCTTCATGGCTAGTACCTTTCAAGTTAATAAGAACCGAATCATAACGATTCTTTTATGGCTAATCGCTCGGTATTTACCCCGTGTGCTGTCGCCATTCGGACATGGCCGTAGCCTTTGACTTTTTCTGGCAAATTAGCAAGCTGAATCACCGCAGTTAGATTGCCCGCATTCAGCTTGTTTAGCGCCAAGTCCATATCCGCTTCGTATTGGGCGAGCAATTGATCTGCGAGTACGCGCTCCTCGCTACGCCTAAACGGATCAAACAGCGAGCCGCGCAAGCCACGAAGCTTCGCCACCAGCTTGAACATGGGCATCACCCAACTGCCCAGTTCGACTTTGATCGCGTGACCCGTTACCGGATCTTTTTTAGCAAACGGCCAAGCACCTAAATGGAAGTGCAATTTGTAATCGCGGCCATTAGCGCCCTCAAACGTCTCTTTGAGTTGCGCCGCAAATTCGGGGGCGGCGTATAGGCGCGCCACTTCCCATTCGTCCTTCACAGCAAGCAACCGGAAGTACTGAGTGGCAACGGCCCGCAAGAGCCGATCAGACGAATTTTGTGATGTGCCCTGCGCGGCACGCACCTTGGCAAGCAAGAGCTGGTAACGCTTAGCGAGCAGCGCCCCATTTCGACTGCCGCCGTAGTCCAAAAGCAGTTGCGTGCGATGCGCAATGAGCTCGTCGATTGTTTGCGTTTGACGTGGCAACCACTGCACCACGCTCACGCCGTTCGGATTGAGCTTGTCGAAATCTTTGCGTGACGACCCTTCGACAGGCTCAGGGCGAACGGGTGCAGCCTCCAGTCTTACCCGAGCGCTATCATGCGCCGCTCTGCGTCCCCAATCAAACGCCTGTTTGCTTTGCGCCACCTGCACGCCGTTGAGCTCAATCGCCTTGTGCAGACTAGCCAGCGACACAGGAACCCAACCTCGCTGCCAAGCCGCGCCCAGCATCATCATGTTGGCGGCAATCGAGTCGCCCATGAGCTGGGTCGCCCAAGCCAGTGCGGGTGCTGAAAAGAAGTTTTCGCCCCCCTTTTCACTTTCTATTTGACCTTGAATCTTCGCCAGCAGCCCCACTTCATCCGCATCCCACTCTGGGTTTTTGGCGAACTCCGCCGTGGGCACAAGATCAGTACAAATCGCAGCGCGGGTTTTGCCAAGTCGAAGGGTGTTCATGCACTCTGCGCCGCTGCTGACAATCAAATCGCAGCCAATTAAAGTATCCGCTTCGCCAGTAGAAATCCGATTTGCACCAAGCAGCGCGTCGTCTGCGGCAATCCGCACATGTGACATCACCGCGCCGTATTTTTGCGCCAAACCCGTCACGTCAAGGATGGTGCAACGCAGCCCATCCAAATGCGCTGCCATGCCCAGCGTTTGACCAATCGTGACGACGCCCGTGCCGCCAATACCAGTAATCAAAATGCTGACGGCGCGGCTGGCAGGACGTTCGATTTGCGGCAAAGGGAGCGCCCACGAAGCTTCTGTGTCGGGTGAGGCGGGCACCGATTTCGAGGTGCGAAGCAGATCGTATGAGGATTCCGACTTAACCGTCGATGCGGCTGGAGCCCCCAATTTACGAAGCTGCCCCCCATGTACCGTCACAAAACTAGGACAAAACCCCTCCACGCAGGTGTAGTCCTTATTGCACGAGCCTTGGTTGATCCGCCGTTTGCGCCCAAGCGCCGTCTCCACAGGCTCAATCGACATGCAGTTAGACACCTTGCCGCAATCACCGCAACCTTCGCATACTGCCGTATTAATAAAACTGCGCTTTTGCGGATCGACCCACTTGCCGCGTTTGCGTAAGCGCCGCCGCTCGGTCGCGCAAGCTTGGTCATAAATCAAGATGGTCAGGTCGTTGATCTCGCGCAAGCGCCGCTGCACGACTTCTAGCTCGCTACGGTGATAAACCGTTACAGAAGGCGGCAATTGCAGTTCGGGGGTGTCCGAGTATTTATCAGGATCGTCACTGACCACGACGACTTCTTTCGCTCCTTCGGCTACCAGCTCCGCCGCCATGCGCGGAATCGTCAGTTCGCCATCCACGGGTTGCCCGCCCGTCATCGATACAAAACCGTTCACCAAAATTTTGTAGGTCATGGGCGCATGCGCCGCAATCGCTTGGCGAATCGCCAGAAAGCCCGAATGGAAGTACGTGCCATCGCCCATGTTCGCAAACACGTGCTTTTCCTCAGTAAACGGCTGCTGCCCCAGCCACATCGCGCCCTCGCCGCCCATCTGTGAGACGGTGGTGGTTTGGAGCGGGTTTTGCAGCATGGCAATGGTGTGACAGCCAATGCCCGCCAAGGCGCGAGAGCCTTCGGGCAATTTGGTCGAGCGGTTGTGCGGACAGCCCGAGCAAAAGCTGGGCGCGCGAATGACGGGCTTGGAGGCCACACCCGCACTGGCCTGCAGGGCGTGTGCCTCGGAGGCCATACAGGATGTGGGCTGCAGGCCAAGTAATTCCACCAATGATTTAGCAATCAGTGTCGGATTTGTCTCGCCCACGGATGGCATCACGCCAGCACCGCGATCCGTTGCATACGCATGATTGCCCGTGTACTTGCCAACGATGCGAGGGCGCAGCGAGGTATCAAACAGCGCAGCTTTGATTTGGTCTTCCAGCAGCGGGCGCTTTTCTTCGATGACCAAGAGCACCTCTAACCCACTTGCAAACTCGCGCACAAAGTCAGGATCGAGTGGCCATGTGCAACCAATTTTGACAACGGTTACGCCAAGCTTTGTCAGCGCCGCGTTGTCCAAGCCAAGCTCAGTCAAGGCCTGCAGCAGATCTTGGTAAGCCTTGCCTGATGACACGATGCCGATTTTTTTACCCGCACCATGAGTCACTTTGTTCAATCCATTCGCCCGTACATACGCCAGCGCCGCATGAATCTTATGGTTGTAAAGCCTATCCTCCTGCGGCAACATGGTGTCAACCGCGCGGATGCTACGCCCTTCCAAGCCCAATGCTGGCGAGGCTTCCAGCTCGGGCAGCACAATCTTGGGTGAGTCCAGCCCTACATAAATGGTGCCGCCACCCTCCACCACATCGGTCACCACCTTCATGCCCACCCAGCAGCCGCTAAAGCGTGACATCGCAATGGCGTGGAGGCCAAAATCAAGCAGTTCCTGCGTGTTCGATGGATACAAAACGGGCATACCCGTTGCCTGAAAAATCTGATCTGAAAAATTAACAATGGTCGAGCTCTTCGCCCCGTGGTCGTCGCCCGCCAGCGCGACGACTCCGCCTAGGGGCGATGTCCCTGCACTGTTGGCGTGGCGGAACACGTCACCCGATCTGTCCACACCTGGCCCCTTGCCATACCAAATGCCAAACACGCCGTCCACCTTGTTGCCCGGGAAGCTGCCGATGTACTGCGAGCCCCACAGCGCCGTGGCGGCAAGGTCTTCGTTGACGGCAGCGCGGAAGTGAATGTTGTGACCAGCAAGGATATTTTTTGCGCGCCACATCTCCATATCAAAACGACCGAGTGGCGAACCACGATAACCCGACACATAAGCGCCGGTGTTGTGACCAGCTGCTGCGTCGCGCAGACGTTGTTGAATGGGAAGCCGCACGAGGGCTTGATTACCGCTCAGGTAAATCCAACCGCTGGTTTGCGTGTATTTGTCGTCGAGGGAGGGCGTGTGTGTGGTGGAGATCGATTCGGCTAGCGCGTGAGTCATGAAAAGTCCTTCTTGTGGATGGAAAGTTTAGAGATGCCGCCTTGTGAGCGGCGACCGAATAGTAACCGACGCGTCAATGCAGGCGGTGCGGCGCGAGTTTGTAGAATGACGCTCTATGCAAACCTCATCCGATTTGGCGCAAAGCCAATACCAGCAAGGCGTAGCGCTGTATGAGGCGCGGCGCTATACCGAGGCGCTGACATGCTTTATCAAAGCAGGCGAGGCCGACCCAGAGCACCTAGACGCACACTGGAACGAGTGCTTGACAAGGCTCATGCTGGGTGATTTCTGCGAGGGTTGGCCGCTGCACGAAGCGCGGTGGCAAAAAAACGAAGGCCGTTGGGAGCCCGACCCCGCCAAGCGTGGCTGGCGGCATATTCCGCAGCCGCTGTGGGTGGGCGAGCATTCCGTGGGCGACAAATCAGTCGCTGGCAAAACCGTGTGCCTGTGGGCGGAGCAAGGTTTTGGCGATACGCTGCAATTTTGTCGCTATGCGCCAATGGTGCAAGCGATGGGCGCCAAGGTGTTCCTCTACGTTCGCGAGCCGATGGCTAAGTTGCTCAGGCAGTCGTTTGCCAAACACAACATCGACGTGGTGGCCGACAACCAGCCGCTGCCGCCGTTTGATGTCCATTGCCCCATGATGAGCTTGCCGCTGGCTTGCGGTACGGATTCGGTGAGCAAAATCCCCGCGCCTGTGCCCTATATTTTTGCCAAAAACGAAGATGTCTTGCACTGGAAAAATCGGCTCGCAAGCCATATCCCATATGGCTTTGAAGGCAACGAAATCTCAAAACGAGTCGGCCTAGTCTGGTCAGGTCTGATGCGGTCAACCAACCCGAGCGCCGCCAAGATGGATGCCGAGCGCTCGATTGACTTTGAGTTTTTAAAACCGTTGTTAAGCCTTAAAAAAATCCAGTGGTTCAGCTTGCAAAAAGATGCCGAGCTTCCAGAAAACGCAGGCGTGATCGACTGCACCGCCGATCTGCATGACTGGGCAGACACCGCGGCGTTGATCGCCAACTTGGATTTAGTCATTTCCTGCGACACCGCGGTTGCGCATTTGGCAGCCAGCATGGGCAAGCCAACGTGGATACTCTCGCGCTGGAACGGCTGCTGGCGCTGGTTAGACCACCGAGTTGATAGCCCGTGGTATCCCAGCGTTAGGTTGTTTCATCAAAGCGCGGCGGGTGATTGGGCTGGGGTGGTGGGTGAGGTGATGGGGGTTTTGGACCCTCTTAGCGCGGTGACAACCCCTTTGTCACTTCGCGACATTTCCCCTATTGCATAGGGGCAAACGAAGTCAGCGTCTTGGGTATTAGTTTGCCCCTGCGAAGTAGGGGAAATGTCACGAAGTGACAAAGGGGTCTGACTGTGTTGCGCCTAGGTTTTATTGATTCGCCCGATAGTCCGCCACCGACAACACAGTGTCGTACAAACCCACGGGCTGGTCTAAGTGTTTGGCAATGCCCGTGTACTCTAGGCTGGAGTCTTCATAGCGCTTGAACTTGTACACAGCGTGATTCATCAGACTGCTGTTAAACACATTCAGCCCCACTAAAAGTTTGAAGTCTGTTTGTGACAAGCCTGTTACCTTTTTAAAGAGTGCGGGCTCTAACTGCGTAATCACGTCGTGTAATTTGTGCTCGCGGAAGTCGGTTAAGTACATAAACACAGGTATGCGTGTGGCGAACTTGATGAGTTTGTCTTGTATTTGTTTACGCAGGGATTTGTACTCTTTTTCCTCTTCCGTCAGTTTCTTTTTCTCTTTGCTGGTTAAGTCGCGCTCGTTTGCTTCCTTCTTTGCTTTCTTAACCGAGTCAGATTTATTGATGATGGTTTGAATGTCTTGATTCAAGCTGCGAAAGCCCTCAATACCCATCAAGGCCTTCATGGCCATCTCGTCCTTCATCAAGCGCTCTAGCGTGTTGTTGTCCACGTTGACTAGCAAGGCGCTTTCCCAGCGCCGCGCCAGTAGCGTGGCTGTTGTGCCGCTCATCGCCATGTCCAAAATGCCCACCGCATCAATTTGCTTCATCGAGCTGCCGTCATACGCCAGCACAGGTAAAAAGTGAACGAACTCGGCAACTTTTGCCTCTGGGTTGGTTTCATCCACATTCAAGCGGCAGCTGTAATCGGCAATTTGCCTGAGCGCTCGGTCAGGCGCAAAGTCAAACACATAGCATTCGTTTTTAACAATCAGTTCGTTGTTGGGATCGTTGGGGTTGTGACCTCGCAGCACCCACGGTGTTTGCACCCTGAACGCAGCTTGAAAATACGTCTCAGGGCTAGTGACGTTGCGCAGCATCAAAATCCCTGTCCATGGCGCGATGGACACGCCTGTGGTTAGCTTGCCGCACGACAGCGTGATCGTCTTAGTTTTGAGCGGATTGCCCATCGCGTGCTTGACGGGCGGCAGGGCCTCTACGCCAATGCCTGCGTCATTACCCGCCGCCACAACCACGGTGTAATCTTGGTAAAACTTATTTTGCTTTTGGGCAATCAAGTTGTGCATGGCGTGGCAGCTTGCCACCGTAGGCAAAAACCAAAACGTATGTGAGAGCACATTGAGCAGGCGCACATCCGAAAAAGGCATGGGCGGCTTTTCAGCCCCCAGCTTCAAGTTATCGATGGTTGTTTCTGCAAACGAGCCGCGAATCAAATCCAGCCACTTTTGCACTTCGTCTGCGTAGGTGAACTTGGCTAGCGGGCCCTCGCCCGTGGCGGCAAAAAACACATTTAAATCGAACTCGTTATATTCACCCTTTTTCGCCACATCGCGGATGGCGTCTGGTAATTGATACGTGAGCATCACCATGCGGGGCAAGGCGGCATAAGGGTTGGCGCTGTTATCGGCTGGCCATGCTTCCTTGGCGCGTTGCTCGTCCGAATACGTCCAGTTGTAAATTTGCTCCTCGATAAATTCGCCCGAAGCAATCGCCCGAAAGGGCGTGCCCGACAAATACAAATACGCACGGGTGGTGATGGGCATATTGCCCTCTTCAAAATACTCAATGCCTGCGCCCTCGGCAAACGAGACCTCGCGCTTATCCTCCGCTTCAAACAACTCCTTGGCGGTGTCGCGCCATGCGCCATAGTGGTACTCGTCAAACACCACGCAGTCCCAGTTGGTGGTGTGTACCCACTCGTTGCGCGCTTTAATGCCGCCTGCAGAATTTTTGCCAAGGTAATCTTGGAAAGAGCCAAAGCACACAATGGGTTTTGTTTTATCGGCTTGCTCAAACGGCAAACCATCACGGCTAATAAATTGCCAGCCAGCAAAATCTAAGTGATTGTCTAAATCCTCTTGCCACGCGTTTTGCACCGCAGGCTTAAAAGTCAAAACCAAAATCTTTGACCATCCCATTTTTTTAGCAAGTTGGTACGCGGCAAACGTCTTGCCAAAACGCATCTTGGCGTTCCATAAAAAGTGCGGTGTCTTGTCTTTGTTTTCTGCGTTAAAGCTTTTGAAATAAACAATCGCTTTCTCCACGGCGGCTTGCTGCTCGGGGCGCATGCCAAAACTCAAAGTGCGGTTGTCATCATTGAGCGTGCCCGTTTTAATCTCTAGCAGCGCGGCTTTTACGTCAGCCAAAAGGCATTCAAACCATTCACCCGCAAGGCGTTTGAATTGCTTGCGAGCAAGCACGCGGTGAACGTCGTGGTCGGAAAAAAATGAGCCATCTGTGCGCGTAGCAATTTCATCCAAAACAATCGTGTACGACTGTGTGGGCAAATTAACAGGGTACTGCGCTGCAACACGCTCTTGCGTGCTCTTGGTGGTGTAGCCAACCTTCAGACAGCCCGCATAGCGGCTGTCTGCATAGGCATAAATTCTGGGAGGACTAAGCGGCGGGAAAAGTGCCTCACTCATTCGCCAACTCCATCGGGCGAATCATGGATTCGATGAAGCTAATTTCCTCTTGCGTTAGACCGTATTTTTTGTAGAGCTTCTCGTCTGTCCAAGGCTCGTTGAAGTCTTGCATTGGAACGAATTTATATACTTTGGATGTGGCGTGTTGCGTTGGCTTATTCAGCAAAACAATAAAGCGGAAAAACTTTGTCGCCATATATTGAAGCGCATTTTTCGCCATGGCCTTTGTTTGGAATGGGCCAACAACTAAGTACGTTTCAGTGCAGCAAGAGTTTGGAGTTGCTATGAATGGTTTGTTTATTATTTGGTGCGGGAAGTCCTCACCAGCACCGTAAGCCATAGAGATAAGAATCTTATGCTTTCCAATCCAATTTAAATTTTGTAGTATGTTGATTGAATCCACATAACCCACTTTTTTATTTGCAAATATCCTTACACTTTTTTCAAACTCAATCGCCTTGTAATTAGAAAAATCAGTAGAAAACCCGAATGGTTTTCTGGCGCTGACAATCGCATTGAATCTAGATTCGTTTAGCCCAATAACCTTTCTTAATATTGGTATTGCATCGTTAAATCTAATTAAAGTATCAAACCCTTTTTCAAGTAACGGCCTCTTCATAACGGAGATGTTGTTTGAGAAAATCGTTTTTATTTCGCAGTCTCCGTTGTACTGTGAGTCCTTCAAAAAATAACAAACCCCGCCTTTTAGTGGGATACCAGGAAAACAATCCGAGGTTTTTGGGTAATCTACCAACTTTGCAATAGACCTGTCCTTTAGCATCTCGTCTCTAAATTCGTCTAACCCTTTACCACCAGCAAACCATCGCGAAGGAACAATCATTGTTAGGTATTTGGGGTTCAGTTTTTTAGCTTGTTGAACAAATTTGTGATACAGCGGCGAAGCGCTTGCTTGCGCACCGCCGTCGCTTAACTGGTAAGGCGGGTTGCCAACAATGACATCGAACTTCATATTTTTCCCAAATAGTTTTTGCGGCTTATCGGTGTGAATAAATTGATAGGCATGGTTCTCTAATGCGTCCTCTCTGTCGTACACCTCTTGGCTTGCGCCGCAGTAGGTGCATTTTTTGTTTTGCCACGTGTGCTTAATGCGCTGATAACGGATGTTTCCTTGCTCGTCATCAAACACATCGCACACGGAGCGCTCGCTATTGGCGACCTTTGCGCAGTACAAACTTCGCCTTGCTAGCAAGCTGGTCAGCTCGGTAATGGCGATGCCAAAAAGCTGGTATTTGAAGATGTGGTTGATGCGCGTTTGTTGGTCGGGTATTTGTCCCGCCAAGCCTTTGTTTAGGCGCTTGGCGATCTCGCGCAAAAACACGCCTGATTTGGTGACGGGGTCTAAGAACTTCGCCTCTTGGTTTCCCCACAAATCGCTTGGCAACATATCCAGCATTTGGTTGACCAAATCGGGCGGCGTAAACACCTCATCGTTGGAAAGGTTTGCCAAGCAACTGAGTACGTCGGGGTTGTAGTTGACGGTGCTGGTGGTTTGAGCATCAGCCATGTGCCGCCACCTCTAAAAAGTGAATCAAAGGGTGGTCTGAAATGGGCTCGGGGATGTAGGACTCATCGCCCAAGTCGGAGAACAACGGCAGTGCCTGTGAGTCCGCACGGTCAATGAGGTGCGAAAACTTGAAATCGCGCCGTTTGAGCATGCTGCCGTTCACGGCTGACCACTCGGAAAAAGTAATCGGCTCGCCGCCATCGCTACTGACGGTTTGCAAGGTGAGCGCATCACCATGCAAGATGTTGCGGCTCAAAATAAAACGAACGGAAGCGCGGCAAGCGTCGTTGGTTTCGTTTTTAAATAACGCGGTGTAGAGCGCATCGAAGACGTTAAAGAGTCGCTCTTGGCAAGCGGCTACGTTGTCTGCCAAGATGTCGATGCCGTAAATGCTGGACGCGGCGAGCACGGCATAACGCTCGTACTCAAACTGGGACTTGGCGTAGCGAGAAGCCACTACCGCCAGCTTGCGATTCAAGATTTCAACCAAGAAATTGCCCGTGCCACAGGCGGGCTCCAAAAAGCGCGACTCGATGCGCTCGGTCTCTTGCTTGACCAAATCGAGCATGGCATTGACCTCGCGCGAATGGGTGTACACCTCACCATGGTCAGCCACGCGCTGTTTGGAGACGACTTGCTTGTCGGGCGTGGCGCTAGGAGGTTGCTCAGAGAGCGAGTTAGGCATGAGTTGTTTAGTTGAAAAATAAATCAAGTATTTGTTGATTTAATTATCAAGTAAAAATTGATTTTTCTTTCAAGCACTTATTAGCTTGCAGGAATGAACGAAAAAATCGAATTCAGCAATCGCCTTAAGGGCGCAATGAAGGACGCGGGCTATGCGCTTAGCGCCACTGTGCTAGAGCATGAATTTAATTTGCGTTGGCATGGCAATTCGATTAGCAATCAAGCCGCATGGAGCTGGCTCAACAACAGGACAATCCCAACTCAGGAAAAGTTAAAAATCTTGGCGGAGTGGTTGCGAGTTGAGCCTGATGTTTTGCGTTTTGGCAATGCCGCTAAGCAGGCGCTTGCGCGTCAACAAAAACGATGGGATGACTCCATACAGCAGCACGATAGAGAAATGATTGATGCGTTTTTGAAGCTACCCCTGCCGCAGCGCAAAGTGGTGCGCGAGGTGATTTTGACTTTTGCTAAGGCGTATGAGGGCTAAATGTTAACAAATATGTTATTATTCCTCTATGCCATTTACGATTAGCTTTTACGACGAGCGGTGCCAAGCGGACTTGTTGTCGTTGCCCAAAACGTTGTTGGCTAGATTTGTGAGTTTGTCGAGCCGTATGCTGGAGCATGGCCCGCATCTTGGCGAGCCGCATACCAAGGCGCTTGGTGATGGCTTGTTTGAAATGCGACTGAAAGGCATGGAGGGTATTGCCCGCGTGATGTATTGCACGTTGGTGGGACGGCGCATCGTGGTGCTGCATAGTTTTGTGAAGAAGACGGACAAAACTCCTGCCAATGAAATGGCGATTGCGCAAAAGCGCTTAGCGGAAGTGAAAGGGAGAAATTAAACATGTTGACATACGACCAATTCAAAACAAAAGCCTTGGCTGACTCTGATGTTCGCGCCGAGTATGAGCGCCTTGAGCGCGACGAAATGCCGATGTTGGATGCTATTTTGAGAGCACGCTCTGAGGCGGGTTTAACGCAGTCTCAAGTCGCCGAGCGCATGGGTACAAAAGCACCTGCAATTGCTAGATTGGAGGCCGCCTTAATTAGTGGCAAACCTTCCCCATCTATTGCAACGCTACAAAAATATGCCGCCGCGCTGGGCAAGCGCCTTCAGTTTGAGTTTTTGCCTGTATCAAGCCCACGTTTGGCTTAACGATCTCAGCTTTGACTTTTGCTAAGGCGTACGGGGGCTAGCCCCCTTGCAGGGGCGCAGAAATAAAGCCCTCTTGCGAAAGCGCATGAATCACTCCGCGAATGAGGTAATTGTTATCAAAACCAAGGGTGTATTGGCGAGCCCCCTGTGAAATCGGCTGTAGCATTTTTCGCTCTACCAATTTTTTAATTTGATACGAACGCTGCGCCGCGTTCATGCTTGGCATGGCGGCCTCAAGATCTAAGGCCTTGGCAATGCCTGCCTTTACGGTTGCAATTAGCACGGCCTCTTCTTGGCTTGTAATTAACGCGCGGCCACGGGCAAAGCTGAGCGCGGGTAGCAAAATTTTATTTTTTAGGTATTCGTGCTGCGTTAATTGATCGACTTTTTTTAGCTCAAGCACAACGCCTTGCAGCACATACAAGCACCACCGCTCCAAGTCGTGTGCTGTGCCGCCATCAGCGCAAGCCAGCATGGCGTAATACTGCTCGCGGTCGTTGCAAAACACCGCCGTGGGATTTAATACTCGCCCCCCCGCCTTCACGTTAAAACCATATTTAATTAAGAGCGCATAGGTCAATAAACGCACGACACGTCCATTGCCATTACCAAACGGATGGATCCACGCAAAGCGGTGATGCACCAGTGCAACTTTAATGAGGTCGTATTTGGGCGCATCGTTTTGGTTGATAAAAGCAACTAGCGCTTGCATGTAGTCGCCAACCACGACGCCCTCTGGCGGCAAATGCTCTGATTGGGCAATTTGCACGGGTGTTTTGCGGTAAGCGCCTGGCGTTGCATCACCCTCGCGCACCAAATTTTGCACCGCTAGTGCGTGCAGCTCTCGGATGAAGTGCTCAGAAAGAGCATCGCCTTGGTTGATGGTGGATTCGATATAAACCATTGCTGCTTCGATATTCGCCATTTCACGCAAAGCGTCACCTGCTGTAGGCTGGTTATCTAGCGAGCTTTCTACGTAGTCGGCCAGCGTCGTATGATTGCCTTCAATGCGCGCCGAACCCAAGCTCTCTAGCATGTGAAAAACGTGTTTGAGCTGAAAAAAAACAGGGGCAGGCGTCGTACCTGTTAGCTGCAAACGCCGCAAATACTCCAGTTCCGTTGTGACGTCCACCAAAGGCGAGTCAAATGACGGATTGAGTAGCGCAAGGTCGTGATGGGTAAACGCAGGCATAGTTCAATTATTTATAATGTGCTTAAAACTTATCTTGATAAATATTTATTTTTTATAAATATATCAACAATATAACAGCATCATATCAGAATGGTTATATTGAAAATTGATTTTAAACATCTTTTCAAAACGCGTCATAACCCGCGTCATAGGCAGTTTTAGCAATCAACACCGTCACCACAAAAATAAACACCCAGCGCACAAAGCCTGCGCCGTGCTTCATGGCGAGTTTGGCGCCGAAGAAGCTGCCGATCAAATTGGCGACGATCAGGTACAGCGTGATGTGCCACCAGACGTGCCCCTTGTAGGCCAAGAGCACAAACGCAGAAAAGTTACTGGCTAAATTGAATAATTTGGCGTGTGCGGAAGCGGCTAAAAAGTCGTAGCCCAGCACGCGCACGAGTAAAAAGACAAAAAAGCTGCCTGTGCCAGGACCAAAAAAGCCATCGTAAAAACCAACGATGAGGCCAATGGCTGCCGCGACCCAGCTCTCTGTTCGGCCTGCGTAGCGCGGCGCATGCGCTTGCCCAAGGCTTTTGTTGACCAGTGTGTAGATAAGAACGCCCGAGAGCACAAACGGCAAAGCGCGGCGGAGTGCATCGCTGGGGATGTACAGCAGCGCCCATGCGCCAAAGCCAGAGCCCACCACGCAGGCAAAAACGCCAGGCAGAGCAACCGACCACTTGAAGTTGACGCGGCGGCTGTATTGATGCGCCGCCAATGCGCTGCCCCAGATGGATGCACTTTTGTTGGTGCCCAGCATGGTGGCGGCGGGTGCGGTGGGGTAGGCGGCAAATAGCGCAGGGACTAAAACAAGACCGCCACCGCCCACGATGGCGTCGATAAAACCTGCAAGCGCCGAGGCGCAGGTGACAAAGAGCAGCTCCATCATTTGCTGGATTACTGCGGGTTGTCTTCCAAAATCCAGCGAGCTGCTTTTTCGGCAATCATCAGGGTGGGAGAGTTGGTGTTGCCGCTGGTAATGAGCGGCATCACGCCAGCATCCACCACGCGCAGATTCGTGACGCCACGCACCCGCAATTTGGAGTCGACCACCGCCATGGCATCGTCAATCGTTCCCATCTTGGTCGTACCGACAGGGTGAAAAATGGTGGTGGCAATATCGCCCGCAAGCCTTGCTAGATCTGCGTCCGACTGGTATTGGACGCCAGGCTTAACCTCTTTTGGCGCGTATTTAGCGAGTGCTTCTTGACCCACGATACGGCGCGTGACGCGCAGACTATCGGCTGCCACTTGGCGGTCTGCGTCTGTGCTGAGGTAGTTTGGCGCAATGGCGGGGGCATCCGCAAAATGGGCGCTTTTAATTTGCACTGTGCCGCGGCTGGTCGGATTCAAGTTGCACACGCTAGCGGTGAAGGCATTGAAACTGTGCAGCGGTTCGCCAAAGGCATCAAGGCTGAGCGGCTGGACGTGGTACTCAAGGTTGGCGTGTTCGCGTGATGGATCGGACTTGGTAAACGCACCCAGTTGACTTGGCGCCATGCTCATAGGCCCCGTGCG
>JANPAS010000073.1:0-25642 GCA_031430035.1 Comamonadaceae bacterium
CCGACTAAGTCACTCACGGGTTACGGCGTCGGACTACTTTTAAATAAAGCATATGACTTCAGCATGAGGGCCATGTACGCCACTCATAGTGCCAATGCACCTTCAGCCGTGGATCCCGGATCCCAATACCAATTTTGGCTACAGGCCAGTAAAAACTTTTGAGGATTGACACATGAATAAAAACCAATATCGACTAGTTTTTAGTAAAAAGTTAGACATGTTGGTTGCCGTGGCCGAGATCACGAGTGCGCAAGGCAAGGCGGTAGGGCAGGCAGCCCTTATGGGTATTGGCTTAGGGGTCGGCTTACTGGGGCTTTCTCTGGCGGTTTCAAATGTATTTGCGCAAACCAGTCTGCTATCTACCAGCATCCTGCCAACCGCACCCACGACGACGACAGGTTTGGCAACGTACGTCACGAGTGGCAAAACGCTGACTGTGACGCAGAGTACGCAAAACTTAGGTACCAACTGGCAAAGTTTTAGCGTCGGTCAAGGCAATACGGTCATTTTTAAACAACCCAATGCTTCGTCTATCTCCGTTAACCGTGTCATAGGCACAGATCGCTCAGAAATTTACGGCAGCATTCAAGCCAATGGACAAGTGTTTCTCTTAAATTCCAATGGCGTGCTGTTCGGTAGAACCGCACAAGTCGATGTTGCAGGGTTATTAGCAACAACGAAAACGATCTCTAACGCCGAGATGGCCGCGGGCAACTTTAACCAACTCAGACTCATTGGTGCTTCGGGCGCAGGCCTGACTAATGTGACTAACCTAGGCAATATCAGCGCTAGCGGCGCCAATGGGACTGGCGGTTACGTCGTCTTTGCAGCAGATCAGATTTTTAACGACGGCACGATTAAAGCCAAAGGCGGGCAAATCATCATGGCGGCGGGAGCAACGCTAGACATGAGCATTGAGGAGGCGGGCTCGATTCATGTCAAAGCAAGCGAAGCGACGATTCAGGCGCTGATTGATAACAAAGGATTAATGGTGGCCGATGGCGGGCAAATCATTCTTACTGCAAGTGGCAAAAATACGCTGCTGAATACCGTTATCAACAACAGCGGCACGCTACAAGCCAAAAGCGCTAGCGTCAAGAACGGCGTGATTGTTCTAGATGGCGGTAGTGCTGGCGTGGGCGGGGATGTGATGAGCACAGGCGTGATTGACGTATCTGGCTACGGTGCAGGCGAGAAGGGCGGCGTGGCTATCCTTACTGGCGATCGCATTGCGCTAACAGGCACAGCAAGCATAGACGCTTCGGGCGATGCGGGCGGTGGACGCGTGGTTGTGGGCGGGGATTTACTTAAAAAAGCATCTGACATCATGGATGTAAAGATTGCAGCACAAACCGTCATTACGCAGGGCGTCAACATCAGCATAGGATCTAAAAACGGGGATGGTGGATTTGTAGAGACGTCTGGAAACTCTTTGACGATGAGTGGGTCTATCAATGGTGCAGCCAAGGGGAAAAGCGGTCTGTGGCTGATTGACCCGACAGATTTAATTATTCAAGCAAGCGGTGTTGAGGTCAACACAACGGGCAGTCCCGCCATTTTTCAAAATACGTCCAGTGCGACCACCAGCACGGTTAGCAATGCCTCTATCGTTGATGCCTTAAATACAACGGATGTGTTGGTGACGACCGCTGGCGGTGGCGCTGCAAACGGCAACATCTCCATCAATGCCGACATTATTAAAACGGGTGCTGGCGTGTCTAATCTCACGTTTTTGACAGCAAGTGGAAGGATTGAACTTAACAGCAGTATTGCCTCAACTGGCGGAATGCTGGGACTCAATTTAACGGCAAATAGCAACTCACTTGAGGCCGTCCGGATTCGCAGCACGGGCAGCATCAATGTCACAGGTGTTTTGACGATTAATGGTACGAGTAATACTAACAATGAGTTTGCGCATGGCGCTGTCACCATTGAAGGCAACGTTAATGCATCCAACTCTCAGAACACCATCACGGGGACGGGTGCTGCTAAAAATTATTCTGGTGTTTGGTTCAAGGGCGGATCTCAATCGATTAATGGCAACATTACGGGTGTTTCCCTGAACGCACTCTCTTATTCAAGCATTGCGGGGGTGATCTTTGACGGAGGCGATCAGACTTTGAACGGCGCCATTATTGGCAGTTCGGCAACGAGCAACGGAGTCCAATTTTCTGGTGGTAATCAAGTGATTAATGGTAGTGTTGCAGGCAGCGCATCATCACTCAGCGGCGTGCAATTTTCCAGTGGTAACCAAATTATCAATGGCAATGTCGCAGGCACTGCAAGCGCTTTTTCTGGGGTCAATTTCTTCGGCAGTAACGTCACGCTGACGGGTAGTGTCAATGGCGTATCGAGCACCAATTTTGGCGTGAACTTTAGCATTGGAAATCAAACGATCAACGGTGATGTGATGGGTACTTCGGGGTCGAGTATCGGTGTGAGATTTGTGAACGGCGTGCAGGTCATCAACGCAAATGTCACGGGTAACTCAAGCTCGTCTTTTGGCGTGTCATTTAATAACGGTAACCAGACCTTGAATGGCGCCATTGTTGGCAATTCAAATACGGGTGGCGGCGTGCGCTTCAGTGCAGGTAATCAAACTTTTAGTGGTAACACCACGGTGACGGGTAGCTCCAATCAAGCCAGCGGAATCACCTTCATTGGAGGTACGCAAAACATCACGTCGTCAACTGGTCAGGGCATCAACATAACTGGCGTGACTCTTAACAGTAGCGGCGCTAGCAATATTTATGGCTTGAATATTTCTGGTGCGCTTAATCTCACCACGGCAGGTGGATCGGTCGGCCTGTACGGCACAGCCAATGCGGGTTCAGGCGTATTTATCAATGCAAACGTGACGAGTTTGAATGCAAGCAGCATCATTTCGGGTAGCTCCAGCACAGGCACGGGCATTAACTTTAATGCAGGCAATCACACTATTGCGGGATCAGTTAATGGCTCATCGAATTCGAATGTAGGGTTGATTTTTAGTGCTGGTAACCGCACGTTGAGCGGAAACCTTGTGGGCACATCAAATTCAGCTGTGGGCTTGAATTTTTTTGATGGTAATAGCACGATCACGGGCAATGCCACGGGTCAATCCAATACAGGTGTTGGCGTTCTGTATGTGGGCGGTAACAACACCATTTCAGGCAATACGACTGGACAGTCTAATACCAACGCAGGCATCAATTACACGGGCGGCAATAACAATGTTTCTGGCAACGTCACAGGGCTATCGAACCAAGGCATTGGCGTTTATTACGATGGGGGCAACCATACGTTTTCTGGCAATGTAACGGGTAGCTCGAACATTGAATCGGGCGTGCGGTTTGATAGCGGCAGCAATACTCTTATTTTGGGCAACATGACAGGCCAGTCAAACACAGTTAAAGGCATCTATTTCAGGGCAGGCAATCAAACGATCAATGGCAACCTTACGGGATTGTCAAACAATGATGCAGGGGTGTATTTTCTTGCTGGCAATCAAACCCTGAACGCTAACGTCGCAGGGCTATCGAACACAAACGTTGGTGTTTACTTTGTCGGTGGCAACCAAACAGTCAACGCCAACATCACTGGGACATCCAATACGAGTCTCGGTGTTTACTTTAATGGTGGCAATCAGACTGTGAACGCTGATGTTATAGGCATCGGGAGTGTTGGTGTGCGCTTCAGTAGCGGCAACCAGACACTGAACGCTAATGTCACAGGGACTTCGAATACCAGCATTGGCGTGTACTTCGCTGGCGGTACTCAGAGGGTGAACGCCAATGTCACGGGGGTATCGAACTCAAGTACTGGCGTTGCAATCGCGAGCGGCAGTATCGTTGTAACGGGCTCTCTTAATATTGTGGCCAACTCTAGTACGGGTAGTGGATTTGTTCAAACGGGAGGATCTATTACAGGCGTAGGTAATCTCAGTATCCTAGCCAACCAAACATCCAGTTTGGGCAGCATTAACCTCACCACTGGCGCTAGTGGTTTAATAGCTAACGTCACTAATGGCAATCTGATCCTTGACGGTAATCTTTCTTCAGGTAAATCCATTAGCCTTATGGCTGGCAGCCAATATGCAGCAGGCGTTTCCACAGGTGGTGATGTCACCGTGGGCACGGCGCTAAACATCACGGCTAACACCAGCGGCGCAGGCGGCACCATCAGCATTTATAGTGGAACGCCTAACACAGCAAACGCGAACACTAGCGTGTACTCAGGCGTTGTTTCAGGCGAAACAGCAGCAACGACTAGTAAAACCTACAACCGCAGCGTTGCCACAATTACCAACGCCAGCCAAATACTCAATGTCTTCTACCGCATTGCGCCAAACCTCACTATTACAGCAGGCAACAACAGTAAAGTTTTTGACGCCACTAACAATACAGCTAGCGGTAATTACACCGTAACAGGTTTGACTGACGGCGATACCGTCAACACCAGCGCATCTGGGGGCATCACGGCTTACGCTTCAGCGACGGCAGGTACGGGACTGGCTGTCAATGTAGTCAATACCACGTTGACCATGAGTAATGCCGTGGTTGCAGGTTACAACGTCAATCAAACGATCAACGCCGTAAGTGGTGTGATTAGCAAGGCCGCTGTGACGATCGCAACCAACGGTACGGTTAGCTCTAAAGTGTTTGACACCACAGTAAGCGCAGTTGTGATCTCTAATAGCTCAGGCACTGTGGCGCTGGGCAATAGCACGGCAGCGAATGGCAGCACCAGCAGCAGCAACTTCAGTGCAATCAACACTAGCGCGACATTTGCGAATGCCAGTGCAGGTGTGCAAATCATCAATTTGACAGACGCACTGCGCGATACGCTGAACTACACATTGATTGCAGGAGCAAACGCAGCGCTAGCGACAGGTGCGACGATTAGTAAAGCCAATGTGACGATTACTACAAACGGTAGCGTATCAAACAAAGTGTTTGATATGAGCACGAGTTCAGCGATCACGACAAATGCCACTGGTACCGTACAACTGGGTAACGCGGCGCTAGCCAATGGTTCCGTGAACAGCAGCGTGGGCTTCACAGCCATCAATACCACTAGTAGCTTCACCAATGCCAGCGCGGGCATGCAAACGGTGAACCTAACGGCAGCATTGCGAGATACAACCAACTACACCATCGTAGGCGGTAGCTCGACGAAGCTTGGAACAAGCAGCGCGACGATCAGCAAAGCCAACGTCACCATCACCACGAATGGCTCAGTTTCAAACAAAGTATTTGATAACACAACCAACACATCTATCACAACGAACGCTAGCGGCACCGTGCAGCTCGGGAATGCGGCGTTAGCCAATGGCAGCGTCAACTCCAGTAGTAGCTTTGCAGCAGTGACCACGAGTGCGGTATTTACGAATGCAAGTGCTGGCATGCAAATAGTGAACTTAACCGCCGTTTTACAAGACACAATCAACTACACGATTGCGGGCGCTACGATGCGCATTGGAACTAATAGTGCAGTGATTAGCCCTGCGCCTAGCCCAGCCGCGACGAATACATCTAGTGGTTTGAGCGGTGCTTTGGTTGGCGGTGGCTCGTCTAGCAACATCACCAGCGCACAAGCTGATGCGACTGTTGTGAATTTGCAAAGTCAAATAAAGAACACGGATGAACTGCTTTATGCAGAGGATGGTGGTGCTATTGATTTTGCTATGGGTTCGCCAAGAGGTGGCGCTGCGAGTACTGGCAATAACTTCGTGCCCTTGGGCGGTCGAGGTGAGCCACAGAAGAACGAACCACCGAAAAATTAAGCCTTCGCTATCGTCACCGCATGTCCGCCAAATCCTTGGCGCATTTTGGCAAGCAGCTTACTCGCGTAATCATCCGCACCTTGGCTGGCAAAGCGTGACATCAAGGCCATCGTCATCACGGGTGTCGGCACGCCTTGTTCGATGGATTCGTTCACTGTCCAGCGACCTTCGCCTGAGTCGGGAACGTGGGCTTTGATGGCATCCAAATTTTGATCGGCTTTGAGTGTGTCGGCTGTCAGATCCAGGAGCCACGATCGCACCACCGAACCGTGTCGCCATAGCTCGGTCACATCAGCTAAATCAATATCGAATTCTTTTTTCGCTTTGATGAGCGAGAGTCCCTCGGCCAGCGCCGCCATCATGCCGTACTCGATACCGTTGTGAACCATCTTGGTAAAGTGCCCTGCGCCCGCGGGGCCCGCGTGTAGCCAACCCGTATCTGCCGCTGGTGCAAGCGCTTCCAGATAAGGCTGCACAGCGGCGAGTGCTGCGGCATTGCCGCCCACCATCAGGCAGTAGCCGTTGGCGAGACCATGCACACCGCCCGACACGCCTGCGTCCATGTAGTTCAAGCCAAGCGCTTCGGTCTTTGCAGCGCGGCGTACCGAGTCTTTGTAGTTGCTATTGGCCCCATCAACAATCGTGTCGCCAGCCTCTAACAAGACTTGCAGCTGTGTGAGTGTGGATTCGGTGATATCACCCGCAGGCAGCATCATCCACAGCACGCGTGGCTTAGCGAGCTTTGCCACTATGTCAGCCAGCGATGTGGTAGCGATAGCTTTCATTTCGCTTGCAAGCGAAGCGGTCAGCGCCACATCTTGATCGAAGATGGCAATGGACACATTTTTGGAAACCAAGCGACGAGCCATATTGCCGCCCATTTTTCCGAGGCCAAGGATGCCAAAGTTAGTTGTTTGATTAGTCATGCTTTGATTAAATCAGCTTTTTCCTAAGCTGAGTCACGATAATCTCCGACGCCGCCACCACCACAAAAATCACTAACAAAATGAGCGCGACTTGATCCCATTTAAATAGTTCAATTGCCGAGTTGAGCGCCATGCCAATCCCACCAGCTCCCACTAGCCCGAGCACGGCGGATTCGCGTACATTGATATCCCAGCGAAAGAGGGCAATACTCCAATAGGCGGGTGCCACTTGCGGCCAATAGCCATAAAGGAGTCGGCTGTACCAAGGTGCGCCTGTTGCAGTGAGTGCTTCAATCGTGCCCTTGTTTGATTCCTCTAGCGCCTCCGAGAGCATCTTGCCGATAAAGCCAATCGAGTGAAACGCAATCGCGCACGTTCCCGCCAATGCGCCAGGGCCGAACATGGCGACAAAAAACAACGCCCAAAGTAGGGTCGAGACCGAGCGCGTGGCTATCAGGATAAAACGGGCGATAGCGTTCAACCAACCAATCGAGTTGACGTTGCGTGCTGCCAAAAACCCGATAGGCGTCGCAAGCACCAAGCCCAAGATCGTGGCCAAAAATGAAATTGCCAACGTATCAATCAGTGCAAGATGCACGCCGTCCTTAGCGCCATAGCCATAGGCAGACCAATCGATAGGCCACATCCGCACCAGCAAATCTTTCATTTGCGCAGGCGCGTCGATTAAGAATTCAGGGATCACTTCAACCGTGCGAAGCGATAAAACAACTGCAAGCACGCAACCAAAATAAACCGCAAAACGCAAGAGTGTTTCGTTTGTTGAAAATCTCTGATAGCTGGATGTTGCTTTGGTCACGCTCATTGCTTAAACACTTTCTTCACCAAAATTTGCAAGACCTCGCCCACACAAATCAGTGCAATGATGCACAGCACAATACCAAACACAAAGTCATAGTCGAAGCGCTGAAAAGCAGAGAACAGCGTCCCGCCAATTCCGCCCGCACCCACAATGCCGACCATGGTGGAGTTACGTAAGTTGGAATCCGTCTCGTAGGCAATAAAACCAATCAAACGGTACATCACTTGCGGCAGCACGGCAAACGTCAGCACACTCATAAATGGCGCGCCCGTAGCCCGCACCGCTTCGATTTGTTTCATCGATATCTCTTCAATCGCTTCGGTTAGCAGCTTACCCAAAAAACCAATCGAAGCCACAGTGAGTGCCAGCACTCCAGCTAGCGCCCCAAACCCGACGGCCTTCACAAACACAATCGCCACAATGATGGGGTGGAAGGTGCGGCATAGCGTCACAAAAGCCCGAATCGGCCAAGTGACGGCGGCAGGCATCAGGTTGCGTGCACCCAAGACAGCAATCGGCACGGAGAGCAACACGCCCAGTGCTGAGGCCAAAATGGCAATCTCCAAACTCTCGCCAATGCCTTTAATGAGCTCTACGCGAGGCTCAAAAATAGGGGGGAACATCTTGGCTAAAAACCGCGAGGCGTTATCTAGCCCCAACATAAACCGCGCCCAAGTGATATCTAACCTTGAGGCAGACAGCACAAAAAGGGCGAGCAGTCCTGCTGCGCCAAGTTTGAAGCTGGTGCTGTAGCCGAAGGGTTTTAAGCTGCCAGCCACGATGCACCGCCGTATATGTCTTTCAGCACATCGTCCGAGAGTGCATCGGCCTTGCCATCAAACACCACCAAACCACCGCGCATACCAATGATGCGATCGGCAAAGCGTTTAGCCAATTCCACATCGTGCATGTTGACGATGACGGGAATGCCCCGCTCGCGCCCTTGTGATTGCAATAGCTGCATGATCTCGACCGATGTTTTTGGATCTAACGAACTGGTGGGCTCGTCCGCCAGCAGTAGGGCGGGGCGCTGCATCAAAGCCCGTGCAATCCCCACGCGTTGACGCTGCCCGCCCGATAGCGAATCGGCCCGCTGGTTGGCGAAACTCTCCAAGCCCACGATTTTTAAGAGATCAAGCCCGTATGCAATATCGGACGCATCAAACTTGCGCCGCCAAGCAGCAAAAGAGCCGATATAGCCAAGGCGGCCCGTCAGCAAATTTTCCATCACCGACAAACGCTCAACCAAGTTGTATTCTTGAAACACCATGCCGATGGAGCGGCGGGCAGCCCGCAAGCCAGACCCACCAAGGGCTGCAAGATCAATGCTCTGCGTGGGCTTATCTGGTGTGCCCTCTAGGGCGGGCGGCGTGAATAATATTTTTCCAGATGTCGGATCAACTAATCGATTGATGCAGCGCAAGAGCGTTGATTTGCCTGTTCCGCTCGCACCAATGATGGCAGTTAGACCTGCGCCCTCAATGTTTAAATTAATACCAAGTAGAACGGGCTTGTTTGCCGTGTACGACTTGGTTAAATTTTGAATGCGCAGCATTATTTTTTAGCAGCGGCTGCGGCCGCTTCCGCCGCTTTATCCACGGTACGAACCACGTCCCAATCTTTCATGTAATTGATCGTGACAAATCGATCCGCACCATCAAAATCTTTTTGCATCGCAGCTGGGAAGCGGTAGTCAGCAAAGCACTTCAACATTTTTGCTGCCAGTGTCGGCTCTAGGTCGTGAGCATAGGCAAAGCTGGAAGTTGGAAAGCGCTGGCTACGGTAAATGACGCGGAAATCAGCTTCTTTAATTTGCCCACGGTCACCCATGCGGTCAAACACGTCGCTGGCCACATGCGCCGCGTCGTAGTCGCCTGTGCCCACTCCCAAGATGGATTGATCGTGCTTGCCTGAGAACTTGATGTCGTAATCTTTGGTGGGCGTGAGACCTTGCGCGGGGAGCAACGCAATAGGCGCTAAGTTACCAGAGTTGGAGGACGGCGAGGTATGTGCGACTTTTTTCCCCTTCAAGTCTGCGACCGTTTTGTAGGGGCTAGAGGCCTTAACGATAGTGATTAAGTTGTAACCTTGAAAGCCCTTGGCATCTCCCTTAACGGCAAACGGAATTGCCCCCGCTTTGTTGACGGCAAACACGGTAGGACCCGTAGAAAAACCGCCCACATGTAAGCGTCCTGAGCGCATCGCTTCAATTTCGGCAGCGTTGCTTTGCACCTGATAGAACTTGACGGCCTTGCTAGTGCAAGTGGCTAAATAGTCGGTAAAGGGTTTAAAAGCGTTTTCATATTTAGCAGGATCTTCGACGGGCGTGTAGGTGAAGATGAGGGTGCTGGGGTTCTTCCATTTAGAAGGGTCAGTCGGCGTGTCGGCTAACAAGTCTTTGTTAGCGTCGCAGTAAAGCGCATCCAGATCGCCGCGATTGGCGCAAGTGCTTTGCGCGAAGGCGGCTTGTGAGAGTGCCGTGAGCGCCGCTACGGTCAGCAATGTTTTAAACTGTGCATTCATGATTAATTCCTAGCATATAAAAAACGTATTGCACCACGACTCGGGCCCTTTGCCAATTAGAAATTTCCCTTGGTTTATCAAATGAAGAAATACATCTCGACTTACTCGCTACTAGCTGTTTTTGGTTTGTTAATAACAGGCTACTTCAATTTTCAATATGTAGGGCAAGGCGGCAGTTTGATGCCCGCACCGTTTTGGCTTGCCGCAACACCCACCGCGCTTACAACGGCGATCACCATAGATGTTTACCTTGCTGCTTTGGTCTTCAGTATTTGGGTCGTTCGTGATGCAAAAGACAGTCAGATGAGATTTGCCTGGGCTTATGTGCTACTCACTTTTTGCGTGGGGCTTTGTTTTGCTTGGCCGCTGTATTTGCATTGCAAGTTGCAAAAAACGGGATGATTCTCCAAATCAAAGTCAAACCCCAATCCCGCGTAAGCAGCCTCACCCAGCAGGATGACGGCACATGGCTGGCACAAGTCAAATCCCCGCCCGTAGATGGCAAAGCTAACGAAGAACTCATTGCCCTAGTCGCTGCGCAGTTGGGTTGCCGCAAAGCCGATGTGTCGGTGAAGAGCGGAGCTAGTGGGCGGATGAAGTTGGTAAAAATAGAGCAATAAAAAAGGAGCTTCGAAGCTCCTTTTTTAACGTCAATGCCCGCTAGGGCACATCCGTATTGGCTTACACACTAGCCCGCAGCGCCGCTGCCTTGTCCGTATGCTCCCAAGTGAACTCGGGCTCGTCGCGACCAAAGTGACCGTAGGCTGCTGTCTTTTGGTAGATTGGGCGTAGCAAATCTAGCATTTGCACGATGCCTTTTGGACGCAGGTCGAAGTGCTCACCAACCAATTGGCTGAGTTTTTCGTCGCTGATCTTGCCTGTGCCAAAAGTCGTCACCATCACGCTGGTGGGCTTGGCGATACCGATGGCGTAGCTGACTTGGATTTGGCACTTGGTTGCTAATCCTGCTGCCACGATGTTCTTTGCCACATAACGCGCGGCATAGGCTGCCGAGCGATCGACCTTTGATGGGTCTTTGCCCGAAAACGCGCCGCCGCCGTGCGGGGCTGCACCGCCGTAGGTGTCCACAATGATCTTGCGACCTGTGAGTCCGCAATCGCCTTGCGGGCCGCCAATAACGAAACGTCCTGTGGGGTTAATCAAATAATTCACGTTCCCGCGCATCAGCTCTTTCGGCATGATGGGCTTGATGATTTCTTCGATAACCGCTTCGCGGATCGCAGCATGTTCCATCTCTGGCGCGTGCTGTGTCGAGATCACGATGGTGTCCACGCTATCGACTTTGCCGTCCACGTATTTGAGCGTGACTTGCGATTTCGCATCAGGACGCAGCCAAGGCAGACGGCCGTCTTTACGCAGTTGCGCTTGACGCTCCATCAGGCGGTGGGCGTAGTAGATTGCTGCTGGCATCAAATCAGGCGTTTCGTCGCAGGCATAGCCAAACATCAGGCCTTGGTCGCCCGCGCCTTGATCTAAGTCCATGCCAGAGCCTTCGTTCACGCCTTGCGCGATGTCCTGAGATTGCTTGTCGTAGCAGACCATGACCGCGCAGCCTTTGTAGTCGATGCCGTATTCGGTGTTGTCGTAGCCAATGCGTTTGATGGTGTCACGGGCGACTTGGATGTAGTCCACATTTGCGCCTGTGGTGATTTCACCAGCCAAAACAACGAGGCCTGTGTTGCACAGCGTTTCGGCTGCCACACGGCTAAATTTGTCTTGTGTGAAAATTGCGTCAAGGATGGCATCAGAGATTTGATCCGCGACTTTGTCGGGATGACCTTCTGATACAGATTCCGAGGTGAAGAAATAGTCGTTAGCCATTTGGTAGAACTCCTGTAGTTGGCGCGTTGCCAGTTAAAGAGGAATTCTTTTGACTTTGGCGAACGCTTTAGCAAGTTTTTTTTTAACGTCGCCCTGCAAGTTGTTCAATAACTGAAGCGACACCTGTATTTTAAGTCCATTTTGAAACTGCTTTTTCAATTACTGTCGTTTTTGCCGCTCGTGCTCTTGCATGCGCTTGGGGCGCTGCTGGGGTTGGTTGTGTTTGCCGTGTCCAATGTTTACAGGCAGCGCCTTGTCGCTAACGCATACCAGTCAAGCCTTGCGAGCATGAGTGGCTGGCAAGGCTTGCTGCATGCGGCTTGCCAAGCAGGCATGATGGTGACTGAGTTGCCGCGTTTGTGGCTAGGGTCTGCTGTGCGCGTGCTCTGGAACGACCGCACGGCACTGGATGCGGTGTTTGCGCAGGCAGCATCAAGCAACAAAGGCATCATCTTCCTCACACCGCATTTGGGTAGCTGGGAAGTGGCAGGACAGGCGATTGCGTCCGCCTGCAATGCGCACGGCAAAGTGATGACCGTCATGTACAAGCCCGCCAAGCAGGCATCGCTGGATGCAATCGTTAAAGCATCCCGACAGCGCCCTGGCATGGAGACCGTGCCTGCGGACGTGAGCGGTGTGCGCCAGACGCTTCGGGTGCTCAAATCGGGCGGCGCGATTGGTTTGCTACCCGACCAAGTGCCGCTAAACGGCATGGGCGTATGGTCGAGCGTGTTTGGCAAACCCGCGTACACCATGACGCTGGCGGCAAAACTTGCGCAATCGAATGAGTGTCCCGTGGTCATGGTGTGGTGCGAACGTCTCAAGTATGGCTTTGGCTATCGCGTTTTTACTCGCACCTTGACGCTTGGGCTGAGCGGGACTTTGGACGCAGTGGTACAGCAAATCAACGACGCGGTTGAAGGCGCAATTGCCGAGTTGCCGACGCAATATTTGTGGGGCTATGCAAGGTATAAAGCACCCAAGCAAAATGATTAGATTCTTGCCACTGCCCGTTCTGCGTGCCTTAGGCGCAAGTTTAGGGCTCGTACTCTATGCCTTGATGGCAAGCCGTCGCCACACCGTGCGCGTGAATTTAGAGTGGTGCTTTCCAGATTGGACAGCGGCAGAGCGTGAACGAAATGTGCGTGAAGTCTTCGTGTATTTCATGCAAAGCTGGCTAGATCGATTTTGGTTGTGGCATAGCCCAGAGGCCACGTTGGCTAAGCGTTTACAGATGACGATCTTGGGAGGTCAATCAGGACATGGCTTGGCGGGCAGTGCCTTATCGGGAGATGATCCTGTCGTCATTTTTGCCCCGCATTTTGTCGGACTCGATGCAGGCTGGACAGCGCTCAATACGCTGACGGATAAGCGCTTTGCGACGATTTATTCCAAGCAAAAAAATCCCAGGATGGATGCATGGGTTAGGGCTGGGCGCGAGCGTTCAAGCACAGAGCAAAAACCACTGCTTATCGAACATCTATCCAGCGTGCGTGCGGCGGTGCAGTCTATGCGTAGGGGCGAGCCGCTGTACTTGCTGCCCGACATGAATTACGAGCCCGACGACTCATTTTTCTTGCCTTTCTTTGGCAACACCGCTGCGACGCTTCCTATCCTGCCGCGCTATGCCAAACTAGCTAGTTCGAATGGCAAGCAGGCGAAGGTCGTGCCCGTCATTACGCGCATGACGAAGTCCGGCTATGAGATTGAAATCCACCCTGCTTGGGAGAACTATCCAAGCGGTGATACACAGGCTGATTTGGAAGCGGATTCGCTGCGTATGAACCGCGAGCTTGAGCAGTGGGTGCGTGCCATGCCCACGCAGTATTACTGGGTGCATAGACGTTTTAAAGATCAACCTCGGGATGCCAATGGGATCAGCGGCCCGAATCCTTATGACAACCCCGAGGGCTACAAGCTAGTTGAATCTAAGCTTGCAAAAAATCACCAATCAGCTGTTTGATTCGAGCGGGCTGCTCATGCGTGACCCAATGCGTGGCATCGTCAATTTTGTGGATACGTAAATCTGGAATGTAGTCCTCCAAGCCATCCAATAATTCAGGGCGCAGCGCAATGTCTCCCATGCCCCAAATGATTTGTGTGGGAATTTTGATGGTGAACATCTCTGTTGGCAGCACGAGATTTTTGAGATTGTCATCAGGCTTCATGGGTGAGGCGGCGTAGTAGTTGCAACCGCCCGTGAGTCCCATGCTCCAGACCTCACGGTACTTGGCTCGCACCGCGTCGGTGAGCCAGCCGTATGGGTCTTCTCCCGCGCCCATGTTGGAAAAAAACTCCCACAGACGGCGGAAATTGTCCTCAGCAAGAATCGCTGGTGCGTCGGGGCGTGCAAGAAAATTGATATACAGGCTGGCAGCATGCTGCTGGGGTGAGTTTTTCAGTTCACGCAAAAACGTGCCTGGATGTGGCGAGTTAATGATGATGAGTTTTTTTTGCAGATGGGGCAGTTGATTCGCCAAGTTCCAAGCGACCGCGCCGCCCCAGTCGTGCGCGACTAGGCACGCGAGTTGTCCATCTTTGCCAGTTTCAGATTCAATCAGCGCCGTAATATCCTGCACTAAATGCTTGGCGCGGTAAGCGGACACATCTGCAGGACTGCTCGATCGCTCAAAGCCACGCAGGTTGGGGGCTACAGCGCGATAGCCGCCATTCTCTGGTTTAGCGAAATGCTCCAAATACTCATCCCACACAAAGGCGGCTTCAGGAAAGCCGTGCAGGAACACCAGTGTAGGGCGACCCCGCTGCCCGCACGTGCGGATGGATAAGTCGATGCCGTGGGGTAGATGTCGGATGCTGGTTTCAATCATGGGAGTCTCCTTAGGGCGCATGGTAAGCTAATGCAGTTGTCACAAAATTCTTATTTTTACGGAGCACTTTCATGCCAGGTTTACTTCCAAACGTTGATCCACAAGGTCTTCTCGAATACTCAGTTGTTTACACCGACCGCGCGGTCAATCACATGTCGGTCAAATTCCGCAATGTCGTTTGCGACATTTCACGCATGCTGAAAAAAGTTTACAACGCCCATGCAACGGTGCTCGTGCCCGGAAGCGGTACGTTTGGCATGGAGTCCGTGGCGCGCCAATTTGGAACAGGCAAAAAAGTGTTGGTGATTCGCAACGGTTGGTTTAGCTTTCGCTGGACACAGATTTTTGATATGGGCAGCATTCCATCCGAATCCATTGTGATGAAGGCACGGCAGGCCCTAGCAGGCGCACAAGAAGCATGGGCTCCCGCACCCATCGAAGAAGTCGTCGCCGCCATTGCCAAAGAACGTCCTGCCGTGGTCTTTGCACCGCACGTCGAAACGGCCGCAGGCATGATCTTGCCCGAGGGCTATATGCGCGCCGTGGGTGACGCGGTGCACGCGGTGGGTGGTCTCTTTGTGCTGGACTGCATTGCCTCAGGCACGATTTGGGTGGACATGCAAGCTGCGGGCGTGGATGTGCTGATTTCTGCACCACAAAAAGGCTGGAGCAGCTCACCGTGCTGCGCCATGATTGCACTGTCTAAGCTGGCGCGCGAGCGCATCGACGCAACGACGAGCACCAGCTTTGCGATGGATCTCAAGAAGTGGCTGCAAATCATGGAAGCGTTTGAAGGCGGTGGTCACGCGTATCAAGCGACGATGCCAACGGATGCGCTCTCGCGTCTGCGCGATACCATGCTTGAGACTGAATCAATGGGTTTCGATAACGCCAAAGCGCTGCAGCAAGAGCAGGGCGACAAAGTGCGGGCACTGTTAGAAGGGCGCGGCTTTAAGAGCGTGGCGGCCAAAGGATTCCAAGCGCCAGGCGTAGTGGTTAGTTACACCGAAGACGCAGGCATTCAAAGCTCTAAGAAATTTATCGATCTCGGTCTGCAGACCGCAGCTGGCGTGCCTTTGCAGTGCGATGAAGGCGCGGATTTCAAGACTTTCCGCATTGGACTGTTTGGCTTAGACAAGCTGCATAACGTGGACAGAACCGTGCAGCATTTGGAGCATGCGCTCAACCAAATGTAATTTGTGAGATGCCGTGCTAGAGCACAGGGTTGGAGAGAATTTTTTCTTTCTCAATGTGCCCTAGTGCACTGGCTAGCAAGCTACCCATGACGGCAGACAAGACAATAAAGCTTGACGCTGTGTCTGCCAATAATCCGTAAAAACGAAATAACGCAAAGCCCAGGGCAACCAAGAGCAAGTTGAGTCCAATACCAATGGCCCCCGAAGCTTTAGGATAGCGCCGCAGTAAGCGCATCACGCCAGATTTGGGGCGGGGGATATACCAAATGATGAGAGAGCCAAATAGTCCAATCACCAAGGCTTCGCTCCAAACCAACCAATGCGGGCGACGCAACAGGCGCTGGTCAATGATGGACTCAATGACCTGCGCTTGAATTTCAATGCCTGGCACAAGCTCACCCAAAGGCGTGGTCCGCATGTCATTTAACCCTGCACCTGTCAGCCCTAAAAGGATAAGTTTATTTTCGAACTGTTCTGGATTTGCTTTGCCTTGCAGCACGTCTAATGCGGAGACGTACCTTCCAATGGTTGTTTTAATCGGGGCGGCGTGCAGCCAAATCTCCGCATCTTCTTGCGTGCTAATACGCAAATCTGCCACTTGCACCTCGCGTAGGCCTGTGGCATCGGTAAACACTTCTATGGCCGATGTATCCGTGGCGACGCGTAGCATCTCTAAGGCCAAGCTAGGCACTAATTGATCGCCAATACGCATCACAAGGGGGATACGCCGCACCACGCCGTTGTCTAGCGGGACGCTGAGTAAGGCTTGCCCATGGGCGGCCGCTTGTAGCTCGGGCAGACTCGCGAGTACGCGCTCAAACCGTTTAGTGTGGCGCAGACCATCTTCCGTGCTCTCCGTAGCTTGGCGTTTCATCACAATTGGCTTGGCGATGAGTTTATCGGTTGTGGTTTGTGCCGCATGGTCAAAAGCCGCTACGCCCAAAATACTGGGCGAGCGTTTGAGGGCACTCGCCAAAATGGCTTCGTGCGTGGGAAGGTTTTTTAAAGCTGTGGCGAGTGCTGCAGAATGAGGCGGTAAATTTTTTGCGACTTGATCGGGTGAGGTTTGATCGGACTCTGGCATGTAGATGTCTAGGCCGATGGCTAACGGTTTTTGCGCATTGATTGCGTCAATCAATCCTGCCAGGCGGTTACGTGGCCAAGGCCATTGGCCCATTGCCGCCAAGCTTGGCTCATCGATGGCAACAATGGTGACAGGCTGCGACAAGGGAACGCGCGGGAAGGTCACTTGGTATTGGTCAAACAGCAAACGCCTCGCCGTTTTATACGGCCCTGTCACCATGCCTTGCACGGAATCCACCCAGGTTGGTTTTTCAGGCGCTAATTGATTACTTAAAAGATTTAACGAGCCAAGCAAGAGCAAAATGCCAAGCGCCATCGGGCGACCGCGTGAAGCAGCAAAGAGACGTTTGATGTAATCTAGTTGTTGTTTCATCGCAGACTAATTTCGACTCGGCGATTTTGCTCATTCGCTACGTTGTCACCCGTTGGAATCAGGAGTTCGCGTTTACCGCGGCTGGTAGCTTCTATTTGTACATTAGTTAAGCCAGAGGATTGCAAGAGTGCCGCCGCCGTGCGTGCACGCTCAAGGCCAAGCTTGTCGTTCACCTCTTGACTGCCAACCGTATCGGTATGTCCAATCACGTTGATTTCAACAGCAGGCCACGCGGCCACCACCGTCTTGAGCGTGTCGATAACAGCCAATGAGGCAGGAGTCACTTGCGTGCTGGAGTTGGTGTTGAAGTAAATAACAAAACTCTCCGTGCGTTTAGGTGTCGCTTGCAAGAGTGCACCATATTTGGCTTGAACTGAAGCAACATCTTCTTGCCTTGTACGCATCGTTCCTGATGGCTGCACATCGAGTGCGGCATAAGCACTATTCAGGACTTGTGTTTGCGCCGTGCCAGTAGCCGTGAGGGCAATCGCCCCCACTTTTCCGTCAGGTGCTGGTAGTAGCAAGGCGGAAGTTGGTTTGACGATCATTCCCGAAGCGATAGAGCCTCCAGTACCGCTCTGAATGAGGTTGCCTAGTAGATCTGTCCACATACCTGCATTTTTTGCACCGTCTCCTGCTTCTAGGATGAACTCGGTACCGCGTACACCGAGCGTCACTGTGGCGGTATTGAACTTGACTGATTCAGGACTTGCTTTTGCAATTTTTCCTGAAATCGCAGAAATCGAGCCGCGTTTGACGCTGGCATCCATCTCACCCTTATGCGAGGTGGCATCAAAAGCATATCGATTCATCTCTAGTGCGGACTGTGGCCCTACGGTCAGCAGGGTGTTATCGCGCAGTACCAGTCCTGCTGTGGAGTTGGCATCGGTGACGAAACGATCTTTGGCTTGCAAGGCGCTGCCCACAGTGACTGGGGTCTTGGCGCTGCCTCGCTCTATCCATGCGTTGCCTTTTAAAGTTTTGACCGCACCAATATCTTGCGCCAAAAGTGGAGTCAGCCATAAGCCAATTGACAGTGCACCTAAAACCAATTTGTAAATCAACATAAAAGCCCTCCAAAGAATGAGAGTCCTATACTACAACAAAAGTATTATGATTTTTGCAATTGCAAACCCGAATGCTCCCTGAGCGCATGGAAGTGAATCTTCGGATGCCGCTCTTGCGTCAAGCGCAAATCGTAGGGTGAGGTGAGCAAATACGCGAGTGCGCCTGCGCTGTCTTCGGCGAGCTTATTCACGTTTCGATCGGTGAACTCGCGCAGCTCCTCGGGCGTATCGGCACTAATCCATCTCGCGCCTACGTAGTTTGAGCCGCCAAGCCTTGCCTCCACACCGTATTCGCCTTTGAGCCTGTGCTGCGCCACTTCAAACTGCAATTGACCAATCGCGCCAAGCAGCATATTGCCGCCGTGTAGTGGTTTGAAGACTTGAATCGCACCTTCTTCGCCCAGCTGTTGCAAACCTTGCTGGAGTTGCTTGCTTTTCATGGGATTCGCTAGTTCAACCGTTTGAAAAAGTTCAGGCGCAAAGAAGGGCAGCCCCGTAAATTGCAGTTTGGATTGAGCGGCCAAACCTTCGGTAATGGTGTCGCCCAATTGCACACCGCCGTGCGTGGTAAAGCCAATGATGTCGCCTGCATACGCTTCTTCCACGGCTTCGCGGCGCTGGCTCATAAAGGTGACAACCGACGTGGGGCGTAGCTCTTTGGCAGAGCGCTGCACTTTGAGTTTCATGCCACTCACGTACTTGCCCGAGCACACACGCACAAAGGCGATGCGGTCGCGGTGCGACGGATCCATATTGGCTTGCACCTTAAACACCACGCCCGAAAAGCCTTCGGCGGCAGGGTCAATCGTGGTTTGTGTAGGCTCTTGTCCTTGCGTTGGTAAATCATTGCTAATACGAGCATGTGGCTCGGGAGCCAAGTCCACCAAGGCGTCCAGCACTTCTTGCACGCCAAAATTGTTGACACCAGAGCCAAAAAAAACGGGCGTTTGTTTGGCTGCAAAGAAGTCGGCTTGATTGAATTCGGGTGCTGCGCCTTGCATCAGCTCGACGTTGCCCTCCGCCAACTCAAACTCGTGACCAAAGCGTTTGTGGAGTGCGTCGCGCTCAGATAGCGGCACCACTTCGTCAGTTTCATCATCGCGCTTGGCTTCGCCCGCTTTAAAGAGCCGCATCTGGTTTTTACGCAAATCCATAATGCCGCCAAATTGCTTGCCTTGCCCGACAGGCCACGTCATGGGCACACACGGCATACCGAGTGCTTGCTCCACTTCGTCTAGCAACTCCAGCGGATCGCGCCCTTCACGGTCTAATTTGTTGATGAAAGTGATGATCGGCGTATTGCGCTGACGACACACTTCAATGAGGCGCTTGGTTTGCGGCTCCACGCCGTTGGCTGCGTCAATCACCATCAATGCCGAATCCACAGCGGTGAGCACGCGGTAGGTGTCTTCCGAGAAATCTTTGTGACCGGGTGTGTCGAGCAAGTTGATAACGCAATCGCGGTACAGCATCTGCATGACAGACGATGCAACCGAAATACCCCGCTGCTTTTCAATCTCCATCCAGTCGGAAGTCGCATGACGCGTGGCTTTGCGGGCTTTGACCGAACCCGCAATGTGAATCGCGCCCGAGAACAGCAAGAGCTTTTCAGTCAGCGTGGTTTTACCCGCGTCGGGGTGAGAAATGATGGCGAAGGTACGGCGGCGTTTAACTTCGGGGGCGTGGGGGAGAGACATGATTGACTTAAACGGGACGAAAAGCAGTGATTGTAGGTGTCGCCTCGCTATAATCAGACCATCCGAGGAGCGCTGCAGTTTGAGATACAACTCTCAAATGAGGCTCGGAAACATCAAGCGAACTAATCGCCAGATGCTTTCCTAACTGCGCTCACCCACTGAAAACTGTGCGGTGAGTCTCCCCTTTGAAACTCCTTTGCATTTTCTCAGTGGTTACATCAACCTCGAAAGTAAATTTTTTGGAGCTTCTCATGTCTAAAACAACATCCACAAAACCTGTCGCTAAATCTAACGACAAGGCAGGCGCTAAGTCTGTGTCTAAAGCCACCCCTAAACCAGCCGCCAACGTCTTCGCAGACTACGCCATTGCAGACCTCTCGCTTGCCGCATGGGGCCGCAAAGAGCTCAACATCGCCGAGACAGAAATGCCTGGCTTGATGTCGATTCGCGAAGAGTTCGCCAAGGCACAGCCACTCAAGGGCGCGCGCATTACAGGTTCACTGCACATGACGATTCAAACCGCTGTGCTGGTCGAGACCTTGCAAGCACTGGGTGCTGACGTGCGCTGGGCATCGTGCAACATCTTCTCTACGCAAGACCACGCCGCTGCTGCGCTGGTGGCTGCGGGCACGCCCGTCTTTGCCTACAAGGGCATGGATTTGAATGTGTACTGGGATTACACGCACCGCATTTTTGAGTTCTCTGGCAAAAAAGGAACAGCGGCTGAAGGCCCCAACATGATTTTGGATGACGGCGGCGATGCGACACTTTTGATGCACCTTGGCTCACTCGCTGAGAAAGATCTGAAAGTGATCTCTAAGCCTGGCTCCGAAGAAGAAATTTGCTTGTTCAACGCCATCAAGGCCAAGCTCAAGCTCGACCCAACTTGGTACAGCCGCCGCCTGAAGAACATCATCGGCGTGACCGAAGAGACCACCACAGGCGTGCTTCGCCTGAACGAAATGTCGGTGAAGGGAACGCTCAAACTGCGCGCGATTAACGTGAACGACTCCGTGACCAAATCCAAGTTCGACAACTTGTATGGCTGCCGCGAGTCTTTGGTTGATGCGATCAAACGCGCGACCGACGTAATGGTGGCTGGCAAAGTGGCGCTAGTCGCTGGCTACGGCGATGTGGGCAAGGGCTCAGCCCAAGCGCTGCGTGCCTTGTCGGCACAAGTGTGGGTGACAGAGATCGACCCAATCAACGCGCTGCAAGCCGCGATGGAAGGCTACAAAGTCGTGACCATGGAATACGCCGCTGACAAGGCCGACATTTTTGTCTCGGCAACGGGCAACAAAAACGTCATCACCTACAAGCACATGGACGCGATGAAAAACAACGCCATCGTTTGCAACATTGGTCACTTCGACAACGAGATTGATGTCGCATCGCTTGAGAAATGCAAGTGGGAAGAGATCAAACCGCAAGTCGATCACGTGATCTTCCCTAAAAACGGCAAGAAAGCCGCCAAGCGAATCATCCTCTTGGCCAAAGGCCGTTTGGTGAATCTTGGCTGCGGCACAGGTCACCCAAGCTTTGTGATGAGCTCGTCGTTTGCTAACCAAACGATTGCGCAAATCGAGCTGTTCACTAAGAGCAAAGAGTACAAGGTCGGCAAGGTCTATGTGCTGCCAAAACACTTGGATGAAAAAGTGGCGCGTTTGCACCTGAGTAAGGTGGGCGCACAGCTCTCCGTGCTCAGCAAAGAGCAAGCGGACTACATTGGCGTCAAGCAAAGCGGCCCTTACAAAGCCGACACGTACCGCTATTAATAGCAAGGGGTAATCATGATGAAGACCCCTATCAGCTTCGAGTTCTTCCCGCCTAAGACACCCGAGGGCGTGGAAAAACTCGTTGGCGTTCGGCAAAAACTGTACGCGCTAAAGCCCGAGTTCTTCTCGGTGACTTATGGCGCGGGCGGCTCGACGCAGGACGGCACGCTGCAAACGGTGCAAGCCATCATTGCGGATGGTTTTGCCGCTGCGCCGCATTTTTCGTGCATTGGCGCAACCAAGGATTCGGTACGAGTACAGCTCGCGCAGTTTCGGCAAGCGGGAATCAAACGCATGGTCGCACTGCGTGGTGATTTGCCCAGCGGTTTTGGCGCGTTCGGTGAATTTCGCTACGCCAGTGAACTCATTGAATTTATCCGCGCAGAGACAGGCAATGAGTTCCATTTGGAGGTTGGTTGCTATCCCGAAGTGCATCCGCAAGCGAAGTCTCCTGAGGACGATTTGCGTGCGTATGCGACCAAGGTGAAGGCTGGCGCAAGCTCCGCGATCACGCAGTATTTTTATAACGCCGATAGTTACTTTCATTTTGTGGAAGCCGCGCGAAAGCTGGGAGCCAATATTCCTGTGGTGGCAGGCGTGATGCCCATCATTAGCAGTAGTCAGCTCATGCGTTTTAGCGATGCCTGCGGCGCAGAAATCCCGCGCTGGATTCGTCTCAGATTGCAAGCCTATGGTGACGACACCGCGTCCATCAAGGCTTTCGGGCTAGATGTGACGACTGCGTTGTGTGAGCGTTTGATTGCGGGTGACGTGCCTGGGATTCATTTTTATACGATGAATCAGGCGGCGGCTACGGCAGAGATTGTGAGTAGACTTGGGCTCTAATGGAATTAAAAAATGGGAACATTTCTCAATGTGTCTAAGCATTGAAATGCCGCTTGAGTAATCTTTGATTTAAATGGTCGTGAATATCGCTGCCATTCCATTGAAGTAATTCCATAGATGGAACTTGCCACAACCCCTTTGCATTTTTCTACATGTGCTGTTAAGTCAAGCAATTCGATATTTTCAGAATGGAATCCGAATCCCAATAAGCAGATCACATGGGCGCTGGACAACAAGTCTTTAGCTTGATCAAGAGTTGTTATATCTGCCGTTGTTTCGTAAATAGTTCGTATGCTTTGGGATGCTTCAATCCAAGGGTCTTGTCTTGTTTCGGGGAATGGACCTAGCGTTCCATAGACATGATGAATCGGTATTCTTTTCAGTGCTTGGTTGGCATCTTCATCGTTAATACCAAAGCTATGTTTAATTTTTTTGTGCAACCAAGTTTCAAGAAATCTGTCGTAATTAAACGTGACGAAGCCAACTTTATTTTTGCTTAAAAAATCATCACGACTAGAAACCCCTTTAATCATTTCGGCGAATAAATAACTTAACCAGTCATCTAGGTTTTCTCGTGGTGAGTTCTCATATTTGAGCAGCACATGTGCAATAGCGGCTTTACCAATTAGACCGAAGCTAGGCTGATGTCTATTGGCATTTAAAAATGCATCTATTGACGGTTGCCCTGAATGTTGAAGGGCATCTGCAAATGCCTTTAAACGATCCGCTTGAATATCAGCTAGCGGCACATCACCTAACCGCGCCATTTTTTGAAAATCAGGAGCGCGTTCATAGTTGCCGTTGACTGAATTCCATATCGTTTTAACAATTTCTGCTTTCAATTTCTCGCCACTTGGAAATCCATAAGAGCAGTGTGCGCCAGCGCCTAAAACAAAAACGGTGCGTTGTTCAATCATTAAAAGAGCCTTTCAGTTTTGGACATCTTACTGTTTACTCCTTCCAACTCAAGCAGCGCCACCTTGCGCTCTAGCCCACCCGCATAGCCAGTCATTGCACCAGTTGATCCAACCACACGGTGGCACGGGATGATGATGGAAATCGGGTTCTTGCCTACCGCTGCGCCCACAGCTCGTGCGGCTGCTGGCTTATTGATGGCGTGACAAATCGTGCCGTAGGTGTTGGTTTTGCCTGAGTCGATTTTGATGATTTCACGCCAGACGCTTTGTTGAAACTCGGTGCCGCTGGATAGATCAAACGGCAAATCAAACACTTTGAGCTTGCCTGAGAAATACTGCGTCAATTGCTGGAAAGCCTTATCCAGTATGGCCTGCGAGGCATCTCCTTTTGATGCAGTCGGCCACGACACCATCAACTCTGCGTCTGGCATGTGCTTTTGACCGTGCACAAACCACGTGCCTGCAAGTCCTTGTTCGCTCGCCGCAAGCAGCATGTCCCCCAGCGGGGTGGGGATGATTATTTTTTTGAGGCCATGATGCAGTTGGGTTTGAAAAGTCATGTTGATTCCTTTGAGTTTGGCTTTTCCAATCGCTGCCATGCGCGTAGTACCGCGTAGCTGCGCCAAGGTTGCCACTTTGCGGATTGCGCCTCGGCATCTTTGGCGGATTTCGTCACGCTGGCTTGCCGAGTACCTAATGCGTTTTGCAGCGCCACGTCGCCAGCAGGGAAGCTGTCGGGGTCGCGCAAGGCCCGCATCGCCACGTAGGCAACTGTCCACTCGCCAATGCCTTTGATGGCACGAAGCCCATCCCGTGTGGCCTCTAGCTCGGTTGGCGTGCGTGGCTTGCTGGATAAATCGAGTCCGTCATTTGAACCATTTAGCACGGCTTGGGCCAATCCAAGAATGGCAGCTTGTCGCTGGCGAACAATACCGAGTTCGCCTAGGTCGTTGGCTGTGGCACGGGCTAAAGCGGCAGCCGACGGGAATAGGCGATTGACGGGTGCATCCGAGTTCTTCAGCGGTTCCCCAAAGCGCGTGACCAAGCGCGAAGCCAATGTGCGTGCGGCTTGCACGGTGATTTGCTGCCCTAAGATGGCGCGAACAGTCAGCTCAAATCCATTAAAGCAGCCAGGTACGCGCTGTCCTGCTGTGCTGGGAAAATCAGGCAGCAAGAGCACATCAATCGCGCTTGGCTGTGCGTCTAAATCGAACGTAGCGCGAAGCATAGGAACAAGCTGAGCAAGCACTGGGACGAGCGATGCGCTAATAGTGATGGGCAGTGTGGCGCGCGAGCTGAAATCAGCGCAAATCCAACCTGTATGAATTTTGCGCCCTGTGCCTTGGCGAATCGTGCGCCACAAACGATTCTTTTCATCAATATGCTCCACACCTTCGATCGCGCGGGTCGCAAAGAATTTCAACATGTGCGCATGGTCGTAGGGCAGATGCAGTGGGAGCTTCAAGAGCAAAGGTCTCGCAGACCCATCGCCATGCGGGCTCTGGGTTTGCTGTGCTTTTTGAGCTTGGGAGTACGCCTGCGGTGTCAGTCCCCACTCAGCGGCAAAGATGCGCCGCAAGTGGCGATCAGAGATGCCCATTTTGGCGGCGACTTGCACCACACTCAGCTCTCCGCTCGATCGGTCAATCAGCTGCAAGGCTTGCTGAGCAAGGGTTTTGGACGCATCCTCATTTGTCCAGCGCATGGCGGTATCCGTTGGCGCTAGGCTGGGGCGGCAGCGCAAGCAGGCTCTAAATCCTAGTCCTTCAGCGACGGCGGCGTGGGTAAAGAAGCGGCAATTCTCGCGCTTGGGAATGCGCACTTTGCAGATGGGGCGGCAATAAATGCCTGTGCTGGTGACGCCGACAAAAAACGCGCCGTCGAAGCGTGCATCGCGGGATTGCATGGCCGAGTAACAAGTGTCGTCATTCATGCCGCTATGTTACGCACTGCTTGGATGATGAAGCCTGCACATCGGACATCAT
>JANPAS010000074.1:0-3254 GCA_031430035.1 Comamonadaceae bacterium
TTGGTGAGAATGAGCACATCACCAGCACGCATCGCGCCCTTGGTCATGGTGCGCGGCAGGGTGATGCCATCGCTTGCAATATCGACGAGTCCATTGATGGCAAAGCCTAGCGCCAGCTCTTTGCCTTCGCCCGTGTGACCGCCCACCAAGGCACAGCCTGCGGCGTTGAGCACCTCCACAGCGCCTGCCATCATGTCGCGCAGTGTCGCTTCCACCTTGGCTTCCAGCCCAGGTGGGACAGTGGCAATAGCGGTGGCAGATTGCGCCGTGCCGCCCATCGCAAAAATGTCACCGAGCGCATGGTTGGCCGCGACGCGTCCAAAGATGTAAGGGTCGTCGATAAAGGCGCGAAAAAAATCGACGGTGTGCACCATCGCTTTGCCAGCAGGCACGCGCACTACGGCGGCATCGTCGGGCGCATGGAGGCCAATCAGCACATCGTCACGATCAATTGGATTTAAAGTTCCCAGCGCACGCGACAAAACCGTTGCGCCGACCTTCGCGCCGCAACCCCCGCAGCGCATAGCAATAGCCGAGATCGCTTGCAAGGATTCTTCGGAGGTGAGTTTGACGGATGAATCTGCCAACGCTCGCTCGCCGTTCGCCCTCGGCCAGTCGAAGGGTGATTTCGACTTTTTATCCATATCAGGAAACTCAGAAAACCGCTTCATAAATCGCTGGTCAATCCAATCCTTCCAGCGCCAAACCCACTCGCCCGCGAACGAGAGCGCGCCGCGCGAAGCCACGGCATGCTGATTCCCCGTACTAATCAAAGCCAACCAACGCTTTTGCGGACGGTATGGTTTCAGCGCCACGCCTTGCACACTGCGCCGCAGATTCTCCGCCAGCGGCATGCCTTGCCGCACCGCAAACACACCCGCTTTCTCTAGCTTGTGATTCACCATGTTGGCGATATCGCCCGCGGCAAAAACATTTGCGTCTGTTGCCGATTGAAGGCAATCGTTCACCTCGATAAATCCACGACTATCTAGCGCCAGCCCCGTACTAGAGAGCCAAGCAGCGCCGCCCGCTTGCGTGACCCACATCACTTCGTCGAAGTCAAAAGTTTGCAAGGTGACGCCATGACCTACGTGCAATTGGTTTTGCATGTGATGTTTAGAAACCTGAGTCACGGCAGCATTCAGATGGACAGCCACGCCGCGCTGGGCTAGCACATCCGCAAAGCGCCGCTGCACCGCTGCGCTGTGCGTCGGAAGAATCGATGTGCCCTCGGTGAATAAGCTGAAACGCGCCTGCTTCATCCGATGCTGCATGGCCAGCAAAAGTTCCACGCCGCCTGCGCCGCCGCCCACCACGGCAATCTGCAAGGGCTCACCCGTGTGTGATTCGCTCCTAGCCAAAAGCGCCAACCAGCGTTCGTTAAATTGCGCAATCGGTTTGACGGGCACGGCAAATTCGTTAGCACCAACGACGCTTTGCACTTGCGGACTTGAGCCGATGTTGATGGACAGCACGTCGTAATCCACCGCAGGGCGGCCCATCCCATCAATTTTTTTTAAGATGACCTTTTTTGCAACGCGGTCGATGCCAGTCACCTCCGCTTTGTAGAGCCTCGCACCCGCAAAGGCGCAGAGCTTGCCAAGGTCGATGTGCACGGCATCGTAGTCATAGTGCCCCGCCACGTAGCCTGGCAACATGCCAGAGTAGGGCGTGTGCGTGTCGGTGCAAATCACGGTGAGGCGCACGCCAGACATAGGCTTCATAGCGAAGCTTTTGAGCGCCACCACATGACTGTGGCCGCCGCCCACTAAAACAATGTCGCGAAGAATAGGTTGGTCTGTTGTTTGCATGAAATAAGATGATAGTTTGGAGATAGCATAACGGGATGTCATCTATCAACTCCTCAACTTATGACGCTTGCGTCGATATCGGCGGCACCAAGGTCGCTGTCTCTTTGGTCTTAGCGAATGGCGCTCCGCTTGGACAGCACACACCGCTTTTGGCTAAACGCCTTGAGCTCACCATTAAAACGGGGGCACGGGACGCCCTGCCGCTACAAATTATTCGGATGGTGGACGAGGCCTGTGCCGAGCTTTGCATCACACGCCAGCAAGTGCGCCGCGTAGGTGTATCTAGTTGCAGCCCTTTTTTAAAACTTGATGGGCAACTTGAATTGATAGCGCCCAATCTTTGCGGCGGCAAATCAGGCTTTCAAAATAATGATTGGCACAGCATCCCACTCGAGCGCGGCTTATCCCAAGCCTTCTCAAACGTAAGAATTGAAAATGATGCGATTGCGGCATTACTTGCCGAAGTGCAGTGGGGTGCACTAAAGGGCGCAAGCCACGCGGCATACGTGACATGGAGCACAGGAATTGGCACAGGACTGATGGTGGATGGGCGGGTGCTTCGCGGCAAAAATGGCAATGCAGGTCATGCGGGTCACATGGTGGTAACGGACGTGCTCTCGACTCACAACGAAGCGCTGGTGTGTGGTTGCGGCAACGTAGGCGATGTGCAAGCTCAAATTGCAGGTATTGCCATCCCGCAGCGTTTTGGCATGGCGGGTTTGGATCTCATGCAGGCTGCCAAAAGTGGTGATCCGCATGCGCTCTTGCACGTGGACGAACTGTGCGACGGCATGGCGCGCATGCTCTACAACCTCACGGTTACGCTAGATTTAGAACGCATCGCTATAGGTGGCAGCGTGTTTTGGCACAACCAAGATTTACTGCTGCCGCGTGTACGTGCTGGTGTGATGTCAAGATTTCCTGCAATGACTGAAGGCTTAGAGATCGTGCCCGCGGGCTTGGGTTTAGATGTGGCTAACTACGGCGCATTAGCTGTGCTCACAGGCGGGAATCCACAAGCGCATTGAGCTTTTCTCTCTCTCTCTCAGGCGCAAACAAAGGTGCGCGAGTGATGACTTGCTTTTGTAGCTGCGCTAACAATCCATTCGGGTCGCTTTGACTCGCCCTGCATTCCCGCAGCAACCGCGCTAATCCTGCCGCATCATTCCAGTCGAAAAACCCAGCGTAATCTGCGCCCAACATGCCCACATTGCCGTCAATGCGCGATGCGAGGACGGGCGTACCCGAACAAGCGGCTTCCATTAAGACATGGGCACCGCCTTCCATCTTGCTGGCGTGAACCAACACATGCGCTCGCCCAATAGCACGGCGCGTGGCATCAAACGGCAAAGCATCCAGCCAGCGGTAATGCGGGCAAGCTATGGCGGTCGCCGTTGCTGCCTTTGCCAAATCAGCATCTAGACCCGCACCGATGTGATCAAT
>JANPAS010000075.1:0-6641 GCA_031430035.1 Comamonadaceae bacterium
GACGGCTCAACCTTTGCAGTCACGATTTTTAGGCTATTCGGATTGATAGAGCTTAAGAAGTCTTTGCCGCCTGCATCGGGGTGTTCGTCTGTAAAGAGGCGGTCGTACATGCGCACTTCTGCATCCACCGCATCATGCGCAGAGACCCACGTCATTACGCCTTTGACTTTGTAGTTGCCGCTCGTCGCGCTGCCGCTTTTGCTGTCTTCGAAGTAGGTGGCTTCCACTTCTGTGACTTTGCCAGATGCGTCTGCCTTAAAGCCTGTGCACTCGACAACGTAGCCGTATTTCAATCTAACTTTGTTGCCGACGTAGAGACGGTGATAGCCTTTTTCTGGCTCGGCTTGGAAGTCGCTGGCGTCAATCCAAAGCTCTTTGCTAAATCCAAAGCTGCGTTTCCCTAGTTCCTCGTGATGCGGGTGAACTGGCGCGTAGCAAGGCTCCACGTGGCCTGCGGGGAAGTTGGTGATGGTTAGCTTGATCGGGTCGAGCACCGCCATCGCCCTTGGCGCAGTCGCGTCCAGCGTCTCGCGCAAGCAGCCTTCTAGCGTGCTGTAGTCAATCCAGCTATCGGCCTTGGTCACGCCTATGCGTTCGCAAAAGAGCTGCAGCGCTTCGGGCGTGTAGCCACGGCGGCGCAGTCCGACGATGGTGGGCATGCGCGGGTCGTCCCAGCCGTTCACGTGTTTGTCGGCAACTAACTGCGCGAGCTTGCGCTTGCTGGTGACGACGTAGCTCAAATTGAGCCGTGCAAATTCATACTGATGTGGCAGTGGTGTTTTGAACACGCCTTTCTCATCAATCTTTGATAAATTTTGCAGAAGCCAATCGTAGAAGGGGCGCTGGTCTTCAAACTCTAGCGTACAGATGCTGTGGCTAATGCCTTCAATCGCGTCTTCAATCGGGTGCGCGAAGGTGTACATGGGGTAGATGCACCATGCGTCGCCCGTGTGGTGGTGCGTGGCGCGGCGGATGCGGTACAGCGCGGGGTCGCGCATGTTGATGTTGGCGTGCGCCATATCAATCTTGGCGCGTAGCACGGCGGAGCCATCCGCCAGCTTGCCGTCTTTCATTTCAGCAAAACGAGCTATGTTCTCAGCAACGGTGCGGGAGCGGAACGGGCTGTCAACACCTGCTTTGCCAAAGTCGCCGCGATTGGCGCGCATTTCGTCTGGTGTTTGTTCGTCTACGTAGGCGAGTCCTGCTTCAATCAAGAGCACGGCTGCACTGTGCATGGTGCCGAAGTAATCGCTGGCTAAGTAGAGATGAGATTTATTTGCTTCCGTCCAATCAAAACCTAGCCAATGCACGGCATCAATGATGGCATCGACAAACTCTTGCGATTCTTTTTCGGGGTTGGTGTCGTCAAAACGTAAATGGCACACGCCGCCATAGTCGCGTGCTAAACCGAAGTTGAGGCAAATACTTTTAGCATGACCAATGTGCAAATAGCCATTGGGCTCGGGCGGGAAGCGCGTGACGACTTGGGCTACAGAGCCATCTTTGAGGTCGCGCTCGATGATTTGGCGCAGAAAATGACTATGAAGCGTGCTGGGTTTCTCTAGAGGTACGGCTGTGTTTAGGGACTTAGAATTCATGGATCAATTTTAGAGGGCTTATATGCTGCGTTTTACTTTAATTTGCCTGCTAGCTCTTGCCGCGCAGGCTGGGCAAGCTCAAGCAAATCCTCCTGTTAAGGCTGCTAAACCCGCCTTAACCGTAAGTTTAATGACGCCTTCTATGCAAAATTTGCCGCAAACGTTTGCGGCTAACGGGTCTATTGCTGCGTGGGCTGAAGCCAGTGTGAGCGCCGAGATGGGCGGTTCGCGTTTGGTCCAGGTGAATGCGCAGGTCGGTGATTCCGTTAAAAAAGGACAAATACTGGCGAAATTTGCGACTGAAAACTCCCGCATTGATTTAGAGCTTGCCAAAGCGCAAGTAGCAGAAGCAGAAGCTAGCGCAGCCGATGCCGTTGCCAGCGCTGAACGCGCACGTGCGATTGAGCGGGAAGGCTTTTATAGTGCCGCGCAGTTGACTCAAATTTTTAGTCAAGAAAAAGCAGCGATCGCTAAGGTTCGGGCTGCCAAGATCAAAGTGGTGGGTGCGGAGTTGGTTTTGAAGGAAACCGATGTCATTGCCCCCGATGACGGCGTCATCAGCAGCAAAACAGCCATGCTGGGCGCCGTCGTCCCTGTTGGAACGGAGCTGTTTCGGATGATTCGGCAAGGCAGGCTGGAGTGGCGTGCGGAGCTGACCAGCAGCGAAATTGCGACTATCAAACCTGGAATGGCCGTTTTGCTATCGGGGGATGTGCAAGGCCGTGTACGCCAAATTGCGCCCACCATCGACCCTGCAAGCCGCACGGCGATTGCCTTTGTGGACATATCGGCCTTGCAGGCCACGCGGGCTGGACTTCGGGCGGGATCGTATGCGCGGGGTGACTTTGTGATGGGCAAGGCGGTTGCGCAGCAAAGTGTGCCGCAAACTGCCGTGGTGCTACGCGATGGTTTTAGTTATGTTTTTGTTTTGGGTGCGCAAAACAAAGTGTCGCAAGTCAAAGTGCAAACAGGGGCGCACGCAAAAGTGGCAGGCCTAGACTGGGTTGCGATTACGCAGGGTTTAAAAGCTGATGCGCGCGTGGTTGCAAGCGGCGCAGCCTTTTTAGCCGATGGCGATACCGTTAAAGTGAGCCAGCCATGAGTCAAGCAGGCGGCATGAACGTCTCCTCTTGGTCGATTAAAAATCCAGTCCCAGCGCTGATGCTGTTTGTGCTGCTGACGCTGGCGGGGATGCTTAGCTTCTCCAGCATGAAGGTGCAAAATTTCCCTGATTTGGATTTGCCCACCATCAACGTGGTGGCATCCCTGCCAGGTGCTGCGCCTGCGCAGCTAGAGACCGAGGTGGCGCGCAAGTTAGAGAACGCGCTGGCCTCTTTGCAAGGCCTCAAGCACATGTACACCAAAGTGCAAGATGGCGGCGTGACGCTGACCGCAGAGTTTCGGCTAGAAAAACCTGTGCAAGAGGCGCTGGACGAGGTGCGCTCTGCCGTGCAGCGCGTGCGTGCCGATTTACCTGCCGATTTGCGCGATCCTGTCGTCAGCAAGCTCGATTTAGCGGGCTTGCCCGTGTTGGCCTTTACGGTCGCTGCGCCCAGTATGGACGACGAGGCGCTGTCATGGTTTGTCGATCAAACCGTGGCTAAAGCATTGATTAGCGTACGCGGCGTGGGTGCTGTCACAAGGGTGGGCGGCGTGAGCCGTGAAGTGCAGGTGAACCTTGACCCCGCCAAGCTGATGGCTTTAAACGCAACGGCGGCGGAGGTGTCGCGCGGCATGAAAAGCGTGCAAGTTGAAGCCGCGGGTGGGCGTGCCGATGTGGCGGGACAAGAGCAGTTGCTTCGTGCCATAGGCACGGTGCAAAGTGCGGCTGAACTTGCCGAGTTGCCGATCAACTTGGCCGATGGACGCAAGATCAAACTGGGTTTGGTTGCCAAAATTACAGATGGCATTCAAGAACCACGCTCTGCTGCGCTATTGGATGGCAAGCGTGTGGTGGGATTTGAAGTGACGCGCAGTAAAGGTGCCTCGGAGGTGGAAGTCGGCGTTGGCGTGTTTAAAGCGCTAGATGCACTCAAGGCGGCACATCCCAATATCCAACTGACGACGGCCTTTGATTTTGTGAAGCCAGTCGAGGAGGAATATCACGGCTCGCTGAAGCTACTTTACGAAGGCGCGATTTTGGCTGTGCTAGTGGTCTGGCTGTTTTTGCGCGACTGGCGTGCCACTTTTGTCTCGGCGGTGGCGTTGCCGCTATCGGTAGTACCTGCTTTTATTGGGATGCACTATCTTGGATTTTCTATCAACGTGGTGACCTTGCTGGCGCTCAGTTTGGTGGTGGGCATCTTGGTGGACGACGCGATTGTGGAGGTGGAGAACATCGTTCGGCATTTGCGCATGGGTAAATCCCCCATGGAAGCGGCGCGGGAAGCCGCAGACGAAATCGGTTTAGCGGTGATTGCCACGACATTCACCTTGATTGCCGTGTTTTTACCAACTGCTTTTATGAGCGGTATTGCAGGAAAGTTCTTTAAGCAGTTTGGCTGGACGGCATCGCTTGCGGTGTTCGCCTCCTTAGTTGTGGCGCGGGTTCTGACCCCCATGATGGCCGCTTATATGCTCAAACCACTTGTGGCAAAACAAGAGACAGATGGTTGGATGATGAAGCTGTATATGCGCTGGGCGGCATGGTGCTTGGCACATCGCTTTTGGACGGTGCTGGGCGCAGGGGCATTTTTTGTGGGTTCGGTGATGCTGATTCCGCTCTTGCCGCAAGGTTTTATACCCCCCGACGATGTGTCGCAAACACAGGTCAACGTTGAACTTCCGCCAGGCAGCACCTTAGACCAAACACTGGAAGCTGCTGAAAAAACACGGTTGCTCATTGTGGGCATACCGTATATCAAGTCCATCTACACCACGATTGGGGCGGGCGCTGCTGGCGGTGATCCTTTTGCTCCTGCGGGGATAGCCGAAGCACGCAAAGCGACGCTGACCATCACGCTTGCACCACGCACAGAACGCCCGATTCGCAAGCAAGAAATTGAGACGCAATTGCGCGAAGCCGTCAGCCAGTTACCAGGTGTGAGGATGCGGGTGGGACTGGGCGCATCAGGCGAGAAATACATTTTGGTGCTCACCAGCGACGACCGCGAGGCCTTATCAACTGCGGCCTCCAAGGTCGAGCGAGAGCTACGCACGATTCCAGACATTGGTTCGATTACCTCGAATGCATCATTGGTGCGCCCAGAAATCACCATTCGCCCCGACTTTGCCAAAGCCGCCGATTTGGGTGTGAGCACAGCCGCTATGGGCGAGACACTGCGGATAGCGACGACGGGTGACTATGACGTGGCGATGCCAAAACTCAATTTGGCGCAGCGCCAAGTGCCCGTCATGGTCAAGCTAGACAACGTGGCCCGTCAAGATTTAGCGATGCTGTCGCGCTTAGCGGTGCCCAGTAGCAAACCAAATAGCCCTGCGGTGATGCTGGGGCAGGTCGCCACGCTAGAGGCTGCGAGTAGTCCAGCCGAAATCAACCGCTACGACCGTGCGCGTAATGTCAATTTTGAAATTGAACTCTCAGGTGTCGCGCTTGGTGAGGTTAAAGCTGCGGTGCAAGCATTTGAGAGCATTAAAAATTTGCCGCCAGGCGTTCGTCAAGTTGAAATTGGCGATGCCGAGGTGCAGGATGAGCTGTTTGCCAGCTTTGGACTCGCCATGCTGACAGGCGTGCTGTGCATCTACATTGTGCTGGTGCTCTTATTTAAAGACTTTATGCAGCCAGGCACCATTTTGGCGGCGTTGCCGTTATCGCTTGGCGGTGCATTTGTAGCCTTATTACTAGCCAATAAGAGTTTTTCGATGCCGTCGTTGATTGGCCTCATCATGCTGATGGGTATTGCGACCAAGAACTCGATTTTGTTGGTTGAATATGCGATTTTGGCGCGCAAGGATCACGGGATGACGAGGCTAGAGGCGCTTTTGGATGCTTGCCATAAACGAGCCAGACCGATTGTGATGACGACCATTGCCATGGGTGCAGGCATGCTGCCGATTGCCATTGGCTGGGGTGCAGCCGATCCGTCGTTCAGGTCACCCATGGCAACAGCGGTGATTGGTGGCTTGGTGACTTCGACCTTTTTGAGCTTGCTGGTGATCCCCGTCGTGTTTACTTACGTGGACGATGCTGCAAGGTTATTTGCCAAGTGGGTGTTGCGAAGGCCCGAGTAGCGCCGAGACCTTTAGTGGGAGTGGCGTGATTTGCGTCCGCCGTTCCCGCCGTGCGCACCAAAGCCATGCGAGCCATTGCTCCCATTGCCACCTAGATTGTTAGCACTACCTTTGGCGTAGCTTGGGAATTTGAGCGAGCTGACCAGTGCTTTGAAGCGACTTTCCCACATTTTGTCGATGACTTCGACGACAGGTGTCAGCTCTTCTTTTTCAAAGTGACGCTCCATCAGCATGGTGACATCGCGCACCAAGAGGTCGCGCTGCACTTGCATGATGGCGGCTGGTGTGGGGCCGACAAACAGCACAAAGAAATCATCGCGCGAGTCATCTTCTTCCTCTTCGCCTTCCACGCTCTCGCTGCTGGCGTGATCGTCAAAATCTTCCTCGTCAAACTCGAGGTCGTAAAAGCTGACTTCTAGCGTCGCGCCTTCGCGAGAGATATCGTTTAAGCCCATGACGAGTTCGTCTAGCGTTTCGCGGAAATCCACATCACCAGCTACGCTCCAGCAAAAATGCAGCACGTGATCGGGTTCGGTAAATTGAATGCCGGGTTCTTCTTCGTAGAGACTAGAGCCGCCTTGCGCTGCGTGGTGGCGCTTGGTGTAAGCAATCAGGGGCGCGAGCGCGGATTCGATCTCGGCGGTGGTCACGCCCTGGCGGCAAGGCACATCGCCGTGGATGTGCATTTCGAGTGGCTGGTTGTGGTCTTGCATGATGGAAGAGCCTCTCGTACAACAAAAATAAAAAGGGTGGTGCCTGAGACCGGAATCGAACCGGTACGCCCGCTATGAACGAAGCGGCGGATTTTAAGTCCGCTGTGTCTACCAATTTCACCACTCAGGCACGCGTTTT
>JANPAS010000076.1:0-13236 GCA_031430035.1 Comamonadaceae bacterium
AACACTGAGCCGAGCACTCGCCTTGCATAGCGGGCCAAAAGCAACCGTGAAAACTGGACGGGATCGCTTTTCACGCAGTCGGACAATGGTTGCGATTCGTCTAAAGTAGTCCGTACCGGCAGTGTTACCGTCAGCGCAAAGACGTTTGAGTCGCAATAGGCGCAACTTCAATTCGTGTTCTGCGTCGGTCATCGAGTCAGGTTGGCAAGGGGCGGTGCCGCCATTCACGGGGCGGAACGCCGAATCTATCCCGAAACGAACGGCTGAAGTGAGCTGCATCGTTGAAGCCCCAGCTGAAGGCGATTTCGCTGACCGAGTGTCCGGCTCGGCTCGGATCCACCAGGTCGCGGCTGCACATTTCTAGTCGACGCGACCAGATGTATTGCGCGGGTGTAGTGGCTTCTTGACGGAATAGTCGATGGATATGTCCGACTGAAATACTGAGGTCACGAGCCACATCGCCCACTAACAACGCGGGATTGCGCAATCTGGAATCAATCTCTCTCTTGACGCGCGAGAGGTGGTAACTGGTCAAAGACGAAACTCCGCGGCATTTGCTGGCGGGCAAGGTCTGTAATCCTGCAACCAAGATGTTGAGAACACCGCTGGCTACTGCTACTGCCGATGCAGGCTCGAGCGCGTCGATATCGTCCCAAAGTGTCTTGATCATGCCGATCATAAGATGTCCCGCGCCAGCGCGTCCAGAGACCGCCGTTGCCGTGAGTTTGTCCGTATCACGCACGGCGCTGCGCAGCTGCGCACCAGGCAGTTTCAGCACGATTTGCTGAAAGTCTCCCTCAAAATGCAGTTCATAGGCGCGCGTGCTGTCGTAGAGCGCGAAGTCGCCAGGGTTGAGAACCGCATCACGGCCGTCTTGGCGCAAGACCCCTTTGCCTTGTGTCTGAATACTGACCAAAAAATAATCGTCGTTGGCGCGCGCAATTTGTCGGGGTGTGCGCAGAACTTTCTGGGTGCCAGAGGCGACTACGGAAAGATCCATCCCTGGCATGCTCTGGCTGTTGATGGAACCTGCGAAGAGATCGGATCGGATAGCGTCGCACTCGAGCTGCACGTAGGTATTGCAGATCATGTCGGTCCAGTAAGCCAAGCGTTCGCGAGGCGGCACACTAACGGTATTTAGCTGAAAAGTCATGCGATTTTCCTATTACTCAATTATGCATCCGAACCTAGGTGGTAACAAACCTAGGGAAAATCTAGAGAAGCTCGGGCAACAAGCGCGTCACTCCAGAACAAGACGGCGCAGATTTAAAGTTGGAAGATAACCGCTTCATTTACATATTTTTAGGATATACAGGATATGCCAGCCATCATCCATCCCAAATTGCGCGTTGCCGCCGTTCAAGCCGCCCCCGTTTTTCTTGACATCGATGCCACGATCGACAAGACGATCCTTCTGGCCAAAGAGGCTTCCGAGCAGGGCGTGAAACTGATTTCTTTTCCTGAGACTTGGATACCCGGATACCCGTGGTGGATTTGGCTGACTTCACCCGCTATGGGTATGCAATTTGTTCAGCGCTACCACGACAACTCACTCGTGCTTGGCTCTGCTGAATTCAAACGGCTCACGAGTGCAGCACGTGATTTGGGAATTTGGATGGCGCTGGGCTACAGCGAGAAATCGGGGAGCAGCCTTTACATGGGCCAAGCCCTCATTGACGACCAAGGCAACGTGGTCAAGGCACGCCGCAAACTCAAGCCCACTCACGTGGAGCGCACTGTTTTCGGTGAGGGCGACGGCACTGATCTGGCTGTGATGCAAACCGCCATCGGCAACGTTGGCATGCTGTGCTGCTGGGAGCATCTACAGCCGCTGAGCAAATACGCTATGTATGCGCAGAACGAACAGATTCACGTTGCTGCCTGGCCAAGTTTTTCGATTTATCGCGGAGCGGCGCACGCGCTAAGCCCTGAAGTCAACAATGCAGCCAGCCAGATCTACGCCACGGAAGGAAGCTGCTTTGTGTTGGCGCCGACAGCCGTTGTGTCCAAGGAAATGCACGAAATGCTTTGCACGGATGACCTACAGCGGCAACTGCTGCTGCAAGGCGGCGGCTTTGCCCGCATCTACGGCCCCGATGGCGCTTCACTGGGTACGCATATTCCCGAGAATGAAGAAGGATTGGTAGTAGCCGACATCGACCTAGGAATGATCTCTTTGTCCAAGTCGGTTGCAGATCCGGCAGGGCACTACTCTCGCCCAGATGTCACACGTTTGTTGCTAAACAAAACCCCTGGGGATCGCGTGGTTGCGACTGTGATGCCGGGTATGGCAGTCAGTGACAGTGTAGTGGCTGAACCGACCGTGTCTGTGCTCGTTTCCTGAGAGCACGAAGACCTCGCAGCTGACGAACCTCTGTCTATGGTCTAACCCACACTCTAGCTTTTTTGCACAAAATTTTTTGAGGTAAAAGATGAATATCGAGACATTAGATCGTGCAAGAGCGACTGGTACTGTTAACCCCATAGGTATCCAATTCTCTGACGATTTTTCGCCTGACTTTCTCGACAGATGTTTGCTGCACGGCTTTAGTGTTGTGGGATGTACCACCAACACCCCATGGGACGAAACGATTGAAACGATAGAAAATGTTCAACGCATGAAACGTATCGTCGAACGGCATCCGAATGCGTATCTGTTGCAGTCGAGCGCTCAACTTCATGAAGAGTCTAGCGGGAAGATCGGCGTGATCCTAGGGTTTCAGAGTCCAAAGCCCTCTAGCGACAGCATGAGCCTGTTCGAAGCCTTCATCGATATGGGGATTCGATGTTCCGCGCTCGCTCTTCGTGAGAATAGCTATTACGGGTGCGGCTTTGCCTCGTCAAACGACTCCGGCCTCAGCGCCTTGGGGCAACAAGCCGTTCGGTTGATGAACAGGCGCGGTGTTGTCGTTGATCTGTCGCATGTGGGCGACAAGACTGCCATGGACGCAGTCGCACTGTCTGAGCATCCTGTGATTTTTTCTCACTCCTTGGCGCGCGAGGTCATAGCCAATGAGCCAAAGAAGGGTGAATGGGCAGGGCTTGAAAATGGCGCAGCGCGTCGCGCAGCTCCCCCTGCGCTTATTGTGGCAGCCGCTGCAAAGGGCGGTGTTTTCTGCCCAGATGTACGGCTGGCGGAGAGCGTTTTTAACGTTTTGAAGCACATTGACTACGCTGTCAAACTTGTTGGCATAGACCACGTAGGCGTATGCGCCCAAGAAGACTGGCAGCGAACTGCAAGAGATTTGCGCAACATGCAGCGTTATAAGCCAGGATACGGCGCTACGCCGGGTGAGGATTCGCGTGCTTTCCCAACAGACTATCGGATCAGTCGTCTGACAGACCAATTGGGTCCAGAAGCACTTGCGTCAGATTATTTACGTATCGCGCTAAGAAGCAAATACTCAGACGCTGACACCGCCAAGATTATGGGTGGAAATATGATCCGCGTGCTTAAAACCGTCCTGCAATAGTACACGCCCGTTTGACGGGCGTTGCGTTGCTTTGCTATTCATTCAAGGAGTTCTCATGCCTATTCCAGTTCTGCGTCGAACCGTTCTTCAAAGTCTTGCCGTTTTCAGTATGCCTGCACTGGTGCAGGCACAAGACACCAAATGGCCCACCAAGCCCATCAAGATGATCGTGCCCTATCCTGCGGGCGGGTTTCCAGACGCTCTTGCGCGGCAACTGGGAGAGCAACTCACCCGTGTGTTAGCCACACCGGTGGTGGTTGATAACCGACCAGGAGCGGCCGGAGTGCTCGGCGTTCGCGCAATGACCTCTCAGCCATACGATGGTCATACCCTCACTCTGATTACCTCCAATCATGTGACGGCGACCGCGCTTTCGCCAAACTTTGACATTATGCGTGACACACAAGTGGTCACGCGTCTTGTCAACTCGCCCTTGGTTTTGGTGGTCAATGCTGAGTCGGCATACAGGTCAGTTGGCGACCTGATCAAGGCGGTAAAAGACAAACCCAGTGAAGTGCCCTATGGATCGGCTGGCGCGGGGTCTACCTTGCACATGGCAGTTGAACATCTGGCCGAACTCGTCCCGGGCTTTAAGGCGCTACACGTTCCTTACAAGGCAACCATCGAAACTGCGAACGCCGTCTTAGCGAAAAATATCGAATTTACTTTTGGGATACCCGGTGCAGTCTTGCCACTGATCAAGGCTGGGAAGTTGCGGGCGCTTGGAGTTACATCCCCCGCCCGAATGCAGCAACTTGCAGATATTCCCACCATCGCTGAGGCAGGCGTGCTAGGGTACAAGTTCGGCACTTGGGTAGGAATCGCCGCGCATAAGGACACCCCCGCGCCAATCATGCAGCAATTGCACACGGCATTGGCGCAATCGAGCGACAGTGATGGCATTAAACGATTACTTCAATCGACTGGTTCACTGTTGGATTTGAGCGAAAGCCCCGTGGCGTTTTCGGCGTCCTTAGCGGCTGAAGTCGCCAAGGAACGTGTAACCGTAAAGCGTCTTGGGCTATCGCTGCAAAGCTGATTGTTTGCCTAGAGGGTGAATCCATCTTGACTCGCCCGCCGCCTAGTAAATATTATTGCGTTGTGAAGTCACAGCAGGTTTGCGCCAAAGCCGCAACTTTCGATGCCAAGTGGTGCGCCGTTGCGCGCCGATAAACCGCGAAATACTGAACATCAGGCAGCTCTGGGGTGACTGAAATTCTGACCAGTCTTTTGCGCTTTAATTCTGCAGTAAAAACGCCAACTGGCAGCTGTGCAACCGCTAGCCCAGACAGCGTTAAGCTACCCAAAACGCTAAGGCTGTGCGCTTGAATTGCGTTGCGCAAAGGGTGACCCGCGCGCACGAACCAAGCGCTCTGTAGCCTAGCGTGGATCGTGTCGGAGTATTGAGCGCCGATAGGATACTTGGAGAGTTCTTCAACAGTAAGAGGTCTGTTGGGAATCTCCAACGCGGGACTGGCCATCCAGGCGCGTTCAAGCGTTTTCATCGGCACTGCTTCGTAGATGCGCCCCCACATTGGGCCTGGCAGCAGCGCAAGGTCGTAGCGCCCGCGATTGAGTTGCTCAAGTAGTACGCCACCTTCGTGGATTTCTACCTCCAAGCGTATCGTTGGCACTTCTTCCTTGATGCGGCGTGTGAATGCAGGCAACCATGTCAACGCAGTGGACTCTGTGGCGGCCAAGCGAAAAACTGCTTGGTACTCCTGCGGATCGTCGCCATCCTCCAATAATTGCGCAGACATAGAAAGCATCTGGTCTGCAATCGTACTCACCCGTTCGCCAGCAGGCGTGAGCTGCGCATTACGCCGTGATCGATCAAACAACTGCTTTCCTAGGGCATCTTCCAGCTCTGCGATGCGTTTAGAAATCGCCGATTGTGTCGTGTGCAGCCTGTTTGCCGCAGCTTGAAAGCTGCCAAGACTGCCCGCCCAATACAGCGCCTCTAGTTGCCTGATGTTGAAATTCATCGTTCTGGTGTCCTTCATGGTTGACTAGCAACTATAAATCGCTCCAGCCGATCTGTCAGCTTAGCGCTTGCGCCCTACCATCCGCGACGACACAATGCGCAGGCACCGTCAGCCCCTCTAGAGCAGCCGCCACACAATCGGCAGCGGCAAAATTAGCACGGGTGAGACTGTCGCTTGTGGACGCTGCTGTGTGCGGTGTGCCAACGACGTTCGGCAGTGCGAGCAATTGCTCGGCCATCGCCCGCGCGGAGCGGTCTTTCTCGCCCAAAAACACATCTAAGCCCGCCCCACCGAGCGCCCCACTTTGCAAAGCGTTGAGTAAAGCCGCCTCGTCGACCAGTTCACCGCGCGATGTATTCACCAAAATGGCACCACGCTTCATGAGCGCCAGCGTACGGGTATTGATCAATTGCCGCGTGTCAGACGTGAGCGGGGCATGCAAGCTGATGAAATCGGATGCTTTAAGAACCTCCTCCAAGCTGCAAGCTGTTACACCAGCAGCCTGCGCGGTAGGCGAGTCAAGGAAAGGGTCGCACACGAGAATGCGCACGTCAAAGCCTTGCAGACGCTTGGCCACCATTCGCCCAATTCGACCCAGACCGATCAGCCCGACAGTCTTGCCATACATTTCAGTTCCAACGATCGCGTTCCAATCGCCCTGCTGCATCCGCTGATGGGATTCCGCCACGCGCTTTGCCACGGTTAACATCAGTGCAAGCGCATGATCCGCCACAGCGGGCTCGCCCCCGCCGGGGGTATTTGTCAGCAAGCGCCCAAGTGCTTTGACCGCAGAGACATCAATGTTGTCGTAGCCCACGCCGCGCCGAGCGATGATTTTGAGCTGAGGAAAACGTTCAAGCAATGCATGTGTGACAGGCGCAGTGCCGAGAATCCAGGCTTGCGATGTGGCAAGCGCATGCTCGATTCCGGGCGTGATCGCTGTATCAAGCTCATCGTAGGCAATATCCGCCCGAATCACGCGATGCCCTCGGGCCTGCAAACGTGCAACGGCGGCATCGTCAAAGAACCGAATCGTCACTAACACGGTCGAAGCTGCATCTAACAAGCTGTTCATATCATGCAATCCCATGCGCGGTGAACATTTTTTCCATCCAGGACTGGCGCACGGCACCGTTAGCAATCTCGTCACGAATCGCCTGTTCGTTGCGGCGACTCCGCTCTGCTGCGGCAAGTACGATGTCAGCATCGGCAACTGAAAAGCTCACTAAGCCATCTTCGTCACCCACGATCACATCACCGGGTGAGATGACTTGGCCACCAATGCTCACAGGCACGTTGATAGTGCCAGGCCCTGTTTTGTAAGGGCCACGGTGTGTCACGGCGCGGGCAAAGCAGGGGAAATCCGCCTCTGCAAACGCGGCAGAGTCTCGAAAAGCGCCATCAATCACAAATCCTGCGCAGCCGCGTTGCTGTGCATACAGCATCAGCAATTCGCCGACGATGGCGTTGCTGGTCACGCCGCCTGCGTCAACCACGAGCACATGGCCTGGTTGCATCATGCTCAAGGCTTTGTAGGTCAACAGATTGTCTCCGGCACGCAGCTTGACGGTCACAGCGCTACCCACGAGTTTGCGGGATGGGTTGTAGCGTTGCAGCCCAAGCACCCCTTCGAGACGGCGCAGGTTGTCGCTGATCAGCGATGTGGGAATCGCTTCCAGTGCTTGGCAAATTTTTTCCGGCAAAACGGGCGCAACGGGGTGGATGATGAATTGATCGGTGGCTAGCATGGTGTTTCACTTTCGGTTAGCAGCTATTTGCTTCAGGGCCTTCTGGTTTTGCTCTAGTGATTTAGCCCACTGAGCGCCCGCAAGATAAGCAAGAACAGGTGCATCGGCAGCCGCAGCGGCTAAAAATTCTGGATCTTTGATAACGGACGAAATCGCCGTCTCCAGTCGCTTCACGATGTCGGCTGAAACACCCTTAGGCGCAGCCACACCACGCTCCGAGGACATGATCACGTTGATACCCGACTCCAACGCGGTGGGCACATTGGGCAGTGCTGCTGAGCGTTTGGCGGTGAACTGAACCACCGCCTTGACAGGCGCTTTCCCTCCTTTGTGCAATTCGGGGACTTCACCCGCACTCACAGTCCCAAGTGGGAGATGCCCGCCCAGTACATCGATTTTTTGCGGCCCAGTGCCCTTGTAAGGAATACCTGTGAGTTCGACACCAGTTGCACCGCGCAACAACTGCAACACCAACTCCCCGTTGCTGCCGTCGCCATTGTGCCCCACAGCGATCACGCCAGGTGTTTGCTTGGCAATGCCCATTACGGTGGGCAAACTGTCAATCCGTGTTTCCGAGCGCGTGATCAGCACCGTGGGATCGTCCACAATCCGCGCCACGAGCTGAAAGTCTTCGACTTGGTACTGGGTCTTGCGCACCATGGGTAAATAGAGAAAAGCTGGGACATTGACAATGCCCAAGGTGTATCCATCGGGCTGTGCTTTTGCTACGTAGGCATTGCCTAGCTCGCCCGAAGCGCCGGGTTTGCTCACTACAACAAACTGTGCCTTGCCTCCCAAGCGTTTTTGCGCAAAAGCAAAAAGTTTGCGGGCCATTAAATCGGTACCTCCACCGGGCGCAAATCCGACCACCACTTCGATAGGCTTGTCGTCAGGCCATGCGGCCCACAGGGGAGTTGAGAGTGCGAACGCTGCTATGGCGAACGCAAGACGCTTCAGTCGAATCATGCTTGCTCCTTTGTTTGAGGGATATTTAACACAAAGCGCAGTTTCCCTCAGAGTGAAACATCACACAAGCGACTTATTCGATGACATGATTAATTCTATATTGGAATGATAATCACTGCCCCCAAAACGCATCCTCTTGCGCTTGGTCGCTGGAGAAAAGCCGCACTTCGACGATTTTGCCGTCCTCGATGCGGATCAGATCCACACCCGGTTGTTTGAGCTTGATGCCGTTGGCCTCACCCGCAAACTCTATGCTGATGGCTACCCAATCGCCGTTGGCCATAAAGTGGTCAGCGCGGGTAATGGCGAACGTGCCTTTAGAGAGCTCCATCATTGCGCCGAGCATCGGGCCGACTGCCGCCATGCCACGATGTGTGCCAGAAAATCGGTTTTTGCCCGGCTGGTGCCAGACCACGTCTGGTGAAATAATGCTGCCAAGCGTGGCTTGGTCGCCCGTTTGTATGGCCTTGATATAAGTCTTGGCGATGTCGGTGGTGTTCATGGTGCGTTCCTTTGTAGATGCGTTTTAAAAATTACAGTCAATGTGCTTAGCGCTGCATTGATAGGGTATTATTTGGCAATACATGGTGATTTAATAGGGATTAATTCGATAATTTATGATACTTATTAGACATTTTGTGTAAATTTAGCAAAATCAAACGGTATATTTGAAGCCCAAAAATACAAAGATGAGCACAGATATTCAGCAGCTGGGGTACCTGCCACAAGCACCCTACCAACTCGACCTTGAGGTCTTTTCGGTGGCCGACCTGCGGCATCGGGGCAAGGAGCAACTGCGCCTAACCCATCGGTACGCGTTCCACGCCTTGGTGTGCGTCACGCAGGGCACATGCACACAGATGGTCGATTTCAGGTCTATTGCCTGCGAGCCGGGGTCGCTGCTCGTATTACGCGCAGGGCAGGCGCACAACTACGGAGACGATGAAGATTGGGACGGCTGGAATCTTCTGTTTCGCCCAGAATTCGTCTTGCCTGTGTCGACAACAGCGCATGATCTCAAGCTTGCGCTCGATTTAGAGCGGTTGCCAGAACACATGGCGCTTACTAGCCCAGAGCTGCGAAAGGTGACGGACTTGCTGGCGCAGATGCGCGAGGACACGCTGACCGACGCACCGCAGGAAGATGTGCACCGATTGCTGCGCCACCAGCTGCACACGCTTTTGACGCGGTTGGCGATTGTGCAGGGCAGACAGCAAACCCAGCAGCCTCTGGTCTCGCCAGCAGCCCAGCGCTTCCAGCGGTTTCAGCAGCTGGTGCAAACCCGCTTCACAGAATGGCACCAAGTGGCTGACTATGCCAAAGTGCTGTATTACACAGAAAAAAGCCTAGCGCGTGCGGTGGCAGCCGCAACAGGCATGACAGCCAAAGCCTTCATCGCTGCGCGTATCAACCTAGAAGCCAAACGCTTATTAGCCCACACAAACCTATCCGCCATCGCCATTGCAGATAAGCTGGGTTTTGACGAGCCCACCCATTTCAACAAGTTTTTCAAACGCGAAGTTGGCTGCACGCCAGCAGAGTTTCGCCGCAAACAACGCGGCCTCCTGTAACAGCGCCAGCGTAGTGCAAGTGATTACTCGGTTGCCGTTGCATTTTGCCCCGCTTGGACAATGGCCAACAAGGTATCTAGCTCAGGCAAAATCCAGCTTTTAAAAGCGCTGGCAGGCGCACTCCAACGGGGCAGGGCGGCCACGGGCGATGCCGCAATGCGTGCCCACGCCCACTGGCAGAGCACCAAAGCGCAGGCACGCAAATAGTCGCCCGCCACCCAATACGCCTCCTGTGTGTCTTGTGCATTTTCAAGCGCTAGCGCTTGCGTGGCTTGCCGCAAGCGCTCTATATTGTGTAGCAGTGCAGCATCAGCGCCTTCAGCCAATTGGTCGAGCAGCAACCCCAGCGCCAGCCCTTGGTCGGGCAGCACTTTGCGCACCAGCAGGTCAATGGCCTGAATTTCATTGGTGCCCTCATAAATCATGGCCACGCGGCTGTCGCGCACAATTTGCTCAATGCCCCATTCTTTGACATAGCCGTGGCCGCCCAACACCTGCAGCAAATCGCTGCCGCCATGAAAAGCTTGGTTAGAAAACACCGATTTCATCACCGGCGTAACCAAGCTGCACCAGCGCTGGGCTTGCGCGCGCCGCGCGGCATCGGGGTGGTGTTTGGCGGTGTCCAGCTCGATGCTGGTTTGGTAGGCCAACACCCGCCCAGCGTCAATCCAGGCCCGCTGCGTCTGCAAAATGCGCTGTATGGCGGGGTGCTCGGCTATCAGGTCAGCCGCCTCAGAAGGGTTGCTGCGCACCGGGGCGCGCATTTGCCTGCGCTCCTGCGCATAGGCATGGGCTATTTGCCACGCCGCCTCAAGCAGCCCAATGCCTTGCAGCGCCACATGCAAACGCGCCGCATTCATCATGACAAACATGGCATTGAGCCCACGGCCGGCCTGCCCAATCAACCAACTGTGCGCCCCGTCAAAACGCATCACGCAGGTGGGGCTGCCGTGCAAGCCCATTTTTTCTTCAATGCGGTCGCAATGCACGGCATTGAGCGCCCCGCTGGGCAAAACTTTGGGGCTTAAAAAAAGCGACAGCCCCTTGGGGCCGGGCGGTGCATCGGGCAAACGCGCCAACACGAGGTGGACGATATTGCCCGTCATATCATGCTCGCCGCCGGATATAAAGATTTTGGTGCCGCTCAGCGCATAGCTGCCATCTGGCTGGGGCTGCGCTTTGGTGCGCACCAGCCCCAAGTCGCTGCCTGCGTGGGGCTCGGTCAGGCACATGGTGGCCAGCCATTCGCCGCTGGCCAACTTGCCCAGATACTGCCCTTTCAGGGAATCGCTGGCGTGGTGTTTCACGCACTCGTATGCGCCGTGCAGCAGGCCGGGTGCCATGGTCCAGCCTTGGCAGGCGGCGCTGAGCTGCTCGTACAAAATTTGGTTCAACACCTCGGGCAGGCCTTGGCCACCGTCCTCGGTGTCTGCCGACAAGCTCGCCCAGCCGTTTTGCCAAAACTGGGCATAGGCCGCGCCAAAACCCGGCGGTGTGCGCACCTTGCCCGCCGCCCAAGTGCTGCCCGGCTGGTCAGACACCGCCTGCAAAGGCGCCACCACCCCGCCCACAAAAGTGGCCGCCTGCAGGAGCACCTCTTTGAGCAAATCAGGCTCCGAATCGGCAAATACCGGCAGCGCTTGCAGCTGCTCGTGTGCCTTTAAAACGTCAAACAAGATGCAGGCGGTGTCTTCGGTGGGTGGGGTGTATGGCATGGCGATGGTGGGCTTGGTGGGATGAATTTACGTTATATAAAGTAACGTAATTTTATGCTTCTTAGTGCAGCTTTGCAATGGATTGACCGCATATTGCTTTGTTGGGCTAAACTGTTTGCATGAACCAAGCACTTTTTGCACCAAAAGGGATGACGGCCGAGGAATACTTCGTTTGGCAAGAAACGCAGCTTGAACGCTACGACTTCTACAACGGCGAAGTATTTGCCATGTCGGGCGGCACTGATGCGCACAACACCGTTACCGGCAACGCCTTTGTTGCGCTCAAAAACCACCTCAAAGGCACGCCTTGCCGCGTCTTCATGAGCGACGTGCAGTTGCAGCTTTCTAGCGCCAGCCATTATGCCTACCCCGACGTTTTCGTCACCTGCGACCCGCGCGACAAAACGCCAGAATCATCCTTGCAAAAGCAATTCCCCTGCCTCATCATCGAAGTCTTGTCCCCCAGCACCTCCGACTATGACCAAGGCATTAAATTTGATGCCTACCGCGCCATTCAAACCGTGCAAGAAGTGCTGTTTATTCAAGTAGACCGGCGCACCGCCATGTTGTACCAGCGCAGCACCTCCCCCCAATGGCTGCTCACCCCCGCCACGCTGGCTGATACCCTCAGCCTCAACAGCGTGGGGCTTGAGCTAGCGGTGGCGGCGCTGTTTGAGGGGTTAGACCAAGCGCAGGCGGCTTTTAGCGCCTAAGCCGCCTTTAAAACTATAGGTTCAATAGCATCCAAATCCAACGTTTGGCGCGCTTGCCATAAATCGTAGTGATCCTGCATCATCAGCCAGCTCTCGGGGCTGCGCCCCAGCGCTTTGGACAGGCGCAGCGCCATCTCGGGGCTGATGCCACTGGTTTCTTTGAGCACGCGGCTCAGGGTGGAGGCGGCCACGCCGAGCTGCAGCGCCAATTCGCGCCCGCTGATGGCGTGGGGCGCAAGGTACACCTCGTTGATGAACGCGCCGGGGTGGGGAGGGTTGTGCATGGACATTAATGATAATCCTCGTAATCTAAAACAATAGCATTGCCAGCAATGAATTCGAACGTTAAACGCCAATTACCGTTCACCATCACCGACCAACGCCCAGCTTGATCCCCTTTAAGTGGATGCAGGCGAAAGCCAGAAATATCCATGTCGTCAATCGTGTGTGCTGTGTCCAAAGCGGCCAGCTGCATCCTAAGTCGCTTAGCGTGGCTGGGCTGGATGCCTGCCATGCTGCCTTCATCGAAATACCTTTGCAGGCCTTTGTGGCGAAAAGACAGAATCATGCACAAATTATAGTTTGTTGCGCACCACGCAACAAGTGCTTGTACGTTTATTTACTCTGTACGCCAAAGCGCTTGGTTTAAACGGCTACGCGGCCGATACTGTTCTTAAAGGGGTTTTGCTTGACTTTTGAAACGGCTAGTTCAGGTGCGCCCGAGCAGCGCTCTGGCGCTCCCGCCGCTCGCCTTTGCGGGCATACCGCAAATCGGTCGGACGGGAGCGCCAAAACGCTGCTCGGGCTATGCTCGCTTTTAGGTTTTAATAGCGAATCATATTTTTAATAAAATTGACCAATGTCACCGTAATATGGTCATAGTTCGCTATAAAAATCATACCATCACGCCAACTCTAAACGCCCCACTGTGAGCCCCAAATAGAAATGTCACCCCCCTACGATTAGAACTGTCACCCACAGACGGGTTAAACGACAGAGGCAAACAAATGGGTGATCAAGACAAGGTGCTGCGGCAAGCGTGCAAAGCTGCAGTGCTACAAAAGG
>JANPAS010000077.1:0-1526 GCA_031430035.1 Comamonadaceae bacterium
ATCACCCGTCATTTCCTCGTCGACCATGCGAGCACAATACAGCTCTAATGCCAAAGCGCCTTCACAGTACGATTTTTGTGCCAGCAACATACGTTTGACATCTGCGTGCTCGATGATGCGTACCTGCGGTTGTGACGCATCTTTGCCTGCAGTACCTAGAACACGTCCTTGTGGTCGGTTTTTGGCATAGTCTAGCGAAGCGTAATAGCCTGCCAAACCCAGCATAGTTGCCGCTGTTCCCACACCAATACGGGCTTTGTTCATCATATGGAACATGCAGCGCAAACCTTCACCCGGCTTGCCTACCAAGTACCCAACCGCACCAGCTTGGCCACCAGGCATGAATTTACCTTCCCCAAAATTAAGCAGCGTATTCGTCGTACCACGCCAACCAAGTTTGTGATTCAAGCCGGCTAGAGCGACATCGTTGCGCTCACCTGTCAGTTGCGCTTGGACATTCACCATCTTTTTGGGCACGATGAACAGTGAAATACCGCGTGTACCAGCAACCAATTTACCTGACGCATCGGGAATTTTGGCGAGAACAAGGTGGATGATATTTTCGGTTAACTCGTGGTCACCCGAAGAAATCCACATCTTGTTGCCCTTGAGGCGATAGCGCGGTCCTAAGTCATCGCTTTGCCAATCGTTCCCCAAAGTGCTGTCAACATCAGGCGTAGCTCGTGTAGTGATATCTGACAAACTGGAACCCGCTTGCGGCTCGCTCAAGCACATGGTGCCAGCCCAACGACCTGAAAACTCGTTATTAGCGAAGACTTCTTTTTGTTTGTCTGTGCCATGCACTAAAAGCAAGCCAGCATTGCCAGCCGTCAACATGTTGGATCCTATGCTGACCGAGGCACAGGCAAAAAAGGCATTCGCCGCAGCTTCTACCGCATAAGGGAGCTGCATGCCATCCAAAGCATAGTCTTGCGCAGCGCTGAGCATGCCAGAAGCAACATAAGCAGCATGCGCGTCATGCGTGGCCTGTGGCAGGATGACTTTTTCGCCGTCAAACTGCGGCTCTTGCGTATCTACTAGTCGGTTAAAGGGTGCATATTTTTCGCGTGCGATACGCTCGCAAGTGTCTAAAACGGCGTCAAAAGTTTCACGTGAGTGATCGACAAATCGTTCGCGCTTGCTCAACGATTCAACATTTAACCAATCGTAAAGTAAATAATCAATCGTCGAACGCAAACCCATATTCGACCTTTTTACAAAACTTCAAAAATCCCGCAAGCACCCATGCCGCCACCAATACACATGGTCACCGCAACGCGCTTAGCTCCGCGACGCTTGCCTTCGATTAATGCATGACCTGTCAAGCGCTGTCCGCTAACACCGTAAGGATGACCCACAGCAATCGCACCACCGTTAACGTTTAAACGATCAGCAGGAATACCCAGCTTGTCGCGGCAATAGAGAACTTGAACGGCAAAGGCTTCGTTCAATTCCCACAAATCAATATCACTGACTTTGAGGCCCAAACGCGCTAAAACTTTTGGAATAGCAAACACAGGGCCAAT
>JANPAS010000078.1:0-4893 GCA_031430035.1 Comamonadaceae bacterium
GCTTGGCGTTCAAAAACTGTTTGTATTTGACTGGTAGCTTGGGTGACCATAGAGAGCCCCTTGTTGATGTTAAAAAATTCTTTGCAAGCATGCGATCTTAATCAAATCGTGGGTAAACGATTGTGTGAATTCTTAGGGTAATCGATATGAATTACGCGAAATTCATCTTTACAATGTATCACATAGTTAACATATTTCCACATATTCAAGTGGTTCATGATTTGGAGTTTGATGCATGCATAGAGGCTTGTTTTTAATAGCGATAGCAACCGCACTTGCTGCCTCTTTGAAAGTGCCATTGACTTTTGCGCAAGCTGTCCCCGATGCCGCACAAATTAGCCGTGATACCAGAGCCGCCACACAGCCCGCAGACCTCATCTCTGGTGGGCAAGTTAGCACCTCTTCGCAAAAGGGAACGCAAGGTCAAGCGAAGCTTCCAGTAAAAAGCGTGGCGCTCTCTGGCAACACGGTTTATAACGATTTGCAATTAACGGCCTTACTCCAACTAAAAATAAGTGAAGACGGTGTGTTGTTTGATGATTTGGTTGGAGCGGTAGATCGCATTAGTCTCTTTTATCGTGCACAAGGCTATCCGCTTGCTAGGGCTTTCTTACCTCAGCAAACCAGTGCGGATGGGGTTATCAAAGTGACGGTGTTGGAAGGCTATTACGCCAAATATGTGGTTCACAATAGTTCTCATTTCACACAAACGCGTATCGATGCCATGTTGCAGGAGGCACTCTGCGGTAACAAGCGTCCCAATTGCGTTGGCGCCGTAGTGACTGAAAAAGGTAATGAGCGTGCTGTCAGCATCGTGAACGATATGCCGGGCATCAGGGCTAAAGTTGCTTTAGAGCCTGGTCGCGAGTTGGGTACGACTAATTTTGTGATGAATATCAAAGCATCAAATCTACCTCGTAGCACGATAGGCATTGACAACTATGGCGGTAAGTCGACAGGCGTTTATCGAATCAGCGCTTCCACGGATTGGCTCAACATGCGAGGTGAGGGAGATATCTTGTCTCTCTCGGGCTCAACATCAGATAAGCGCATTTGGAGCGGCAGTGCTTCTTACAGTGTATTGGTCGGGTACACAGGCCTGCGAGTGGGTTTGAGCGCAGGGCATGGGCAGTATTTGCTGGGTGACACGTTCGCCAGCCTTAATGCGCATGGCGATTCGAATTCACTGGGTGCTTTTGTTTCCTATCCATTAGTTCGTCACCGTGCACGCAATTTCACCCTACGCACGGCGACGGACTACAAGGTGCAGAAAGACTCTATCGAAGCAACTGGGATGCATTTTGATAAACGAAACAATACCTATTCGCTGGGTGGATATGGTGATGCAGTCGATGGCAGTGGTTACAACACCTATAGCCTGACATGGTCAGGAGGCAATCTGCGGATGCTGGATGCGAACAGTATTGCGAATGATGCGTCGGCCAGGACGGCGGGTCGCTACGGCAAGATGACTTACGCTTTTGCACGGCAGCAGGCGCTTTATGGCGCGTGGACGATGTACGGTGCGGTGAACGGCATGGCAGGTAATAAAAATCTGGATGGCTCGGAAAAAATGGGTTTAGGTGGCTCTTCTGGTGTGCGGGGCTATCCCGCAGGTGAGGCGGCTGGAGATAAGGGTGCTGTCGGCAATCTGGAGCTGCGGTATACGCAATTGCTACAGCAGCATCAAGCCACGCTCACTTACGTGGCATATGTCGATCGTGGTTGGGTGCAAACCAGTATTACGCCTTGGACGACTACTGCGCCGACTAAGTCACTCACGGGTTACGGCGTCGGACTACTTTTAAATAAAGCATATGACTTCAGCATGAGGGCCATGTACGCCACTCATAGTGCCAACGCGCCTTCAGCCGTGGATCCCGGATCCAAATATCAATTTTGGCTACAGGCCAGTAAAAACTTTTGAGGATTGACACATGAATAAAAACCAATATCGACTAGTTTTTAGTAAAAAGTTAGACATGTTGGTTGCCGTGGCCGAGATCACGAGTGCGCAAGGTAAGGCCATAGGGTCGGCAACCCTTATGGGCATTGGCTTAGGGGTCGGCTTACTCGGGCTTTCTTTAGCGGTTTCAAATGTATTTGCGCAAACCAGTCTGCTATCTACCAGCATCCTGCCAACCGCACCTACGACGACGACAGGTTTGGCAACGTACGTCACGAGTGGCAAAACGCTGACTGTGACGCAGAGTACGCAAAACTTAGGTACCAACTGGCAAAGTTTTAGCATCGGTCAAGGCAATACGGTCATTTTTAAACAACCCAATGCTTCGTCTATCTCCGTTAACCGTGTCATAGGAACGGATCGCTCAGAAATTTACGGCAGCATTCAAGCCAATGGGCAGGTGTTTCTTTTAAATCCCAATGGCGTGCTGTTTGGTAGAACCGCGCAGGTTGATGTCGCAGGATTGCTTGCTACCACCAAAACGATCTCGAACGCCGAAATGGCTGCTGGTAACTTTAACCAACTCAGACTCATTGGCGCTGCAGGCGTAGGGCAGGCTAACGTCACCAACCTAGGCACTATCAGCGCTAGCGGTGCTAATGGAACTGGCGGTTACGTTGTCTTTGCAGCAGATCAGATTTTTAACGATGGCACGATTGCAGCCAAAGGCGGGCAAATCATCATGGCGGCAGGGGCAACGCTAGAGATGAGCATTGAAGATGCAGGCTCGATTCACGTGAAAGCAAGCGAAGCGACGATTCAGGCGCTAATCGACAACAAAGGATTGATGGTGGCCGACGGCGGGCAAATCATCCTGACCGCTAAGGGCAAAGACACACTTCTCAGTACCGTCATCAATAACAGCGGTACGCTGCAAGCTAGAAGCGCCAGCGTCAAGAATGGCGTGATTGTTCTAGATGGCGGCAGCGCTGGCGTGGGCGGAGACGTTATCAGCACAGGCGTGATTGACGTAGCGGGCAACGGTGTAGGTGAACGTGGCGGCGTGGCTATCCTTACTGGCGATCGCATTGCGCTAACAGGCACGGCAAGCATAGACGCTTCGGGCGATGTGGGCGGTGGACGTGTGATTGTGGGCGGGGATTTACTCAAAAAAGCAACTGACATCATGGATGTGACGATGGCGAGGCAAACCGTGATCACGCAAGGTGTCAACATCAGCATAGGCTCAAAAAACGGTGATGGTGGATTTGTAGAGACATCTGGAAACTCTCTGACGATGAGCGGCAAGATCAACGGCGCTGCACCTAACGGGAAAAGCGGGCTATGGCTGATCGACCCGACAGATTTAATTATTCAAGCAAGCGGTGTTGAGGTCAACACAACGGGTAGTCTTGCTATTTTTCAAAATACGTCAAACGCGAGCAGTAGCACGGTTAGCAATGCCTCTATTGTTGATGCCTTGAATACAACGGATGTGTTGGTGACGACCGCAGGCGGTGGCGCTGGCTCGGGCAATATCGTTATTAATGCAGACATCATCCATACCTGCAGTACGGTAGCGAACCTGACCTTCTTGGCAACCCGAACGATTACGCTAAATAGCAATATTACTTCGACTAGCGGTTTAGGTCTTAATTTAACAGCGGATAGTGGAAATGCAGGCATTGGATGCGTGAGCATTGCTAGCACAGGATCGATATCCACATCGGGCCTATTGCTAATTTACGGGAATGCCTCAAGTTATGGGAGCCCTGCTGAGAGTGTCGGCGTATCGATTAGTGGTGATATGAATGCTGCTAACGCTGGAAATCGCATTTCTGGCTTTGGGGATACAGGCGGGTCGGGGGCCTCTTATGGTGTGCGTTTTAATGGTGGAAATCAGACACTAGGCGGCATTATTTTAGGCAATCTGAGCAGCAATAGCGGCCTCACAACTCAACCTGCTGGAGGCGTCATCTTTAGTGGTGGTAGCCAGACAATTAATGGCACGATCGTGGGTTCTGCTGGAGTTTACGCTGGGGTGACTTTTTCTGGGGGTAGCCAGACAATAAACGGCAACGTCAATGGGACGGCGAGTTCGGCTGCTGGCGTGAATTTCTTCGGTAGTAACGTCACAGTGACAGGTGATGTCAATGGCATATCGAGCACTAACTTCGGCGTGAACTTCAGCATCGGAAATCAAACGATTAACGGTAATGTAGCGGGCACTTCTGGAACAAGCATCGGTGTGCGATTTGTGAACGGTGCGCAGGTCATTAACGCAAACGTCACAGGTAATTCAAGCTCGTCTTTTGGTGTGTCATTTAATAACGGCAACCAGACGTTAAATGGCTCCATTCTTGGTAACTCAAATACGGGTGCTGGTGTCCGATTCAGCGCAGGCAATCAGACCTTGAGTGGTAACACCACGGTGACGGGTCGTTCTAATCAAGCCGATGGGATTGTCTTCATTGGCGGTACGCAAAACATCACGTCGGCAACTGGTCAAGGCATCAACATAACTGGCGTGACTTTTAATAGTAGCGGCGCTAGCAATATTTATGGTTTGAACATCTCTGGGGCGCTTAATCTCACCACAGCAGGCGGCTCAGTTGGCTTGTACGGCACTGCCAATGCGGGTTCTGGTATTTTCATTAACGCTAACGTAACCAGCTTAAATGCTAGCGGTGATTTAACGATGAAAGGAAACTCCAGCACGGGAGGCGGCTTTACCCAATCAGGTGGAAACGTCATAGGTGCAGGTAATTTAAGCATCCTCGCCAACCAGTCCTCAGCCCTAGGCAATATCAGTTTGAGCGCAGGCAGCCTGACAGTCAACGTCACAAGCGGCAATCTCCCATTGAACGGCAACCTCTCCTCAGGTAAATCCATGACTCTAATGGCTGGCAGCCAATATGCAGCAGGTGTTGTCACAGGTGGTGATGTCATCGTTGGCACGGCACAAAATATCACGGCTAACACCAGCG
>JANPAS010000079.1:0-2289 GCA_031430035.1 Comamonadaceae bacterium
GCCGCAAGCAATTGGGCGCAACTTCCGCGTCAAAATTAACGCCAACATTGGTAACTCTGCGGTCACGTCCAGCATCGAAGAAGAAGTTGAAAAATTAGTCTGGGCGATTCGCTGGGGCGCGGACAACGTGATGGATTTATCTACAGGCAAAAACATTCATACCACCCGCGACTGGATCGTGCGCAACTCGCCAGTCCCGATTGGCACGGTGCCGATTTATCAAGCGCTAGAAAAAGTCGGCGGTGTAGCCGAAGACCTGACATGGGCAATTTTTAGAGACACCTTGATCGAGCAAGCAGAGCAAGGCGTGGACTATTTCACCATTCACGCAGGACTGCGCCTGCCGTTTGTGCCCATGACCGCCAAGCGCCGCACGGGCATTGTGTCGCGCGGCGGCTCAATCATGGCGAAGTGGTGTATTTCCCATCACAAAGAGAGCTTTTTGTACGAGCACTTCGAAGACATTTGCGACATCATGAAGCAATATGACGTGAGCTTTAGCTTGGGCGATGGCCTGCGTCCTGGCTCTGCCGCTGATGCGAATGACGAGGCACAATTTGCCGAGCTGCGCACGCTGGGCGAACTCACGCAGGTAGCGTGGAAGCACGATGTGCAAACCATGATTGAAGGCCCAGGTCACGTACCGATGCACATGATTCAAGCCAACATGACGGAGCAGCTAAGCACCTGCCATGAGGCGCCGTTCTATACGCTTGGGCCTCTGACCATTGACATATCACCTGGCTACGACCACATTGCCAGCGCCATTGGCGCCGCCATGATTGGCTGGATGGGCACGGCCATGCTGTGTTACGTGACGCCAAAAGAGCACCTCGGATTGCCGAACCGTGACGACGTGAAGCAAGGCATCATTGCCTACAAAATTGCGGCGCATGCGGCGGACGTGGCCAAGGGTCACCCGACTGCACGCGCACGCGACGAGGCGCTGTCCAAAGCACGCTTCGAGTTCCGTTGGCAAGATCAGTTCAACTTGGCGCTCGATCCCGACACCGCCAAAGACTTCCACGACGAGACGCTGCCTAAAGACTCGGCCAAAGTGGCGCATTTTTGCTCCATGTGCGGCCCTAAGTTTTGCTCGATGAAAATTTCGCAAGAAGTTCGAGACTACGCAGCGATTGAAGAGGGCATGAAAGAAAAGAGCGCCGAGTTCAAAGCCCAAGGCAGCGAAATCTACATTCCCATTCACGCGGTCTAGCGCAACATGAACATTGGCATTGCTGGTGCAGGCTTGCTGGGGCGTTTGCTCGCCTTCCAGCTGGCACGCGCGGGGCATGCTGTCACGGTGTTTGATCCTGCCGCTAACGCGGAAGCCAAAGTGGCTGCGGGCTGGACGGCAGCAGGCATGCTCTCGCCAATGGCCGAATTAGAGACCGCCAACCTTGCGGTATTCGAGCAAGGCGTGCACTCGCTCGCGCTGTGGCAGCACATCGTCGCCAACTTAAACGAAGTTGTGCCCGAACATCCTGTGATGCTCAAGATACTGGGCAGCTTGCTGCTAGCACACAAAGGGGACGATGGGGTGGCCAAGCGCATGATCGACTTGCTGGCGCACAAAACACCGAACGAATATGCAAAACATGCTCCGCAGCCCTTATCCCATATGGCTTTGCGAGGCATTGATCCAGCTATTCACACATCAGGCTCAGCATGGCTTCTTCCCATTGAGGGGCAAATTGATACTGTCCAAGCGATGACCGCTATGACAGCGGCGGCGACAAAGCTTGGCGTGACATGGCGCTGGGGTGAGTCGGTCACCGAACTAAATGCTGGAGAGATTGAAGTGAATCCGTTCGGGCTGAGCCTGTCGAAGCCGACCTCACAATTCAAATTTGACTGGGTCTTCGATGTACGCGGTACGGGCGCAAAACCTGATTTATCCGTTCGCGGAGTCCGTGGTGAAATCTTTTGGCTCCACGCGCCAGGTGTTGATCTGCAGCGCCCAATTAGGCTCTTGCACCCTCGCCACCGCGTGTACTTAGTCCCCCGCTCGGGCAATCGCATCGTCGTAGGCGCGAGTGAAATTGAGAGCGAAGACCGCTCGCCCATCTCATTGCGCAGCACCGTCGAATTACTCGCCGCCGCGCACAGCATCATCCCCGAGCTAGCCGAAGCACGCATCATTCATTCAGAGACCAATCTGCGCCCTGCTCTGCTGGATAATTTGCCGCTCCTAGATACGCAGGACGGCATCACTCGCATCAACGGACTCTTCCGACACGGCTGGCTGATAGCGCCAGCCCTTGTAGAGCAAGCCTTGCAGGGCATGCC
>JANPAS010000080.1:0-6488 GCA_031430035.1 Comamonadaceae bacterium
GTGCTGGGCAAACCTTGGCAGACCATGCCCAGCGAGTCGCCGACCAAGATGCACTCCACACCGCCCGCATCGGCGACTGCTGCAAAGGTGGCATCGTAGGCCGTGACCATCGTGATCTTTTCGCCGCTTTTATGCAGCGCCTGCAAGCGCGGCAGGCTGATGGGTTTGCGCGGTGCGGTGGGTGTCAGCTTGCCTGCACCATACACACCCGTGAGTTCAGTGTTTGTTGCTTGAGTTGTCATGTTATTTCTCCAGTTGCCAGCGCATCGTCCAGCACTTCAATCCAATGCCGTACAGGCATCTTAGAGCCGCTTTGCAAATGCGTGATGCAGCCCACGTTGGCGCTAATGATCACATCGGCACTTGGCAAGGCGCTCAGTTTGCGGTCGCGCAAGGTATAGGCAATCTCGGGATTGAGCACCGAATACGTCCCCGCCGAGCCGCAGCACAAATGGGGTTCCAACGCGGAGACCTGGACATCAAATCCGAGCTTGCGCAGATGCGTCTCCACACCGCCTTTGAGCTGCTGTCCGTGCTGCAAGGTGCAAGGGGGGTGATAGGCGAGCTTGGGCAATTCGCCCGTTACCTTTAATGTTGAAACAAGCTGTGGCAATAACGCTGGCAATAGCTCACTCAAATCGACCGTCAACTCGCTCACGCGCTTGGCTTTTGCGGCATAGGCAGCGTCATCGGCTAGCACGTGTCCGTAGTCTTTCACCATCACGCCGCAGCCCGAAGCGTTCATCACAATTGATTCCGCGCCCGCTTCAATCGCAGGCCACCACGCATCGATGTTGGCACGCATTTGCACCTTCGCCGCGTCTTGGTCATTTAAGTGAAAGTTAATCGCGCCGCAGCACTTGGATGCCGAAAGAACTAACGTTTGAATTCCCGCCGCATCCAAGACCCTTGCCGTCGCGACATTGATATTGGGCAGCATGGCAGGCTGCACGCAACCCGCCAACATGATGATTTTTCGGGCATGCGTACGCGCTGGCATGGCACGCATTTTTTGCTTGGCTGGGATTTTATTTTTAAGGCCGCTTGGCAGTAAGCCTCGCACCATTTGGCCTACGGCCATAGCGGGCGCAAACAAACTTGAATTCAAACCATGCTTGAGTGCCCCACGCATCAAGCGTTCGGTCAATGGGCGCTCGACTTTGCTGTCAACTATTTTTCTACCAATATCCACCAGATTGCCGTACTGAACTCCGCTTGGGCAGGTCGATTCGCAATTGCGGCAAGTCAGGCAGCGATCTAAATGCTGCTGCGTCTTGCGAGTGGGCTGCTCGCCCTCCAGCACTTGTTTGATGAGGTAAATGCGACCACGTGGCCCATCTAACTCGTCACCCAAAAGTTGATAGGTTGGGCAGGTCGCCGTGCAAAACCCGCAATGCACGCACTTGCCCAAAATGGCTTTGGCAGCTTCGCCGTCCGCGGTGCCGACGAACTCAGGGGCAAGCGTGGTTTGCATTACGTCACTTGCAGCGGCACGTGATCGCGCAGCTCGGTCTGTTGATTCTGATCGTCCACAAATACTAACTTTGGCTTGTGCGTTTTAATCTCAGCGCTATCCAGTCCTGCAAAACTGGCAATGATGACGAGATCGCCCACACTCGCTCTACGCGCTGCCGAACCGTTGATGGAAATCATGCCTGAACCACGCTTGCCGCGAATGGCATAGGTGACAAAGCGCTCGCCATTGTTGATGTTCCAGATGTGAACTTGCTCGTTCTCGGCAATATCAGCCGCGTCCAACAAGTCTTCGTCAATAGCGCAAGAGCCTTCATAGTGCAGCTCGCACTGGGTGACCGCCACGCGGTGAATTTTGGATTTAAGTAAAGTACGAATCATGAAAGGATTTTAATGTTTGGCATTCGATCTTGGACTTCAAACTTAGCCAGCGTTTGAATGGTGGAGTTTTCGCTCACAATCGCCTCCATACCGCGCAGTTCAATTTGCATTTTTTGATGTTCGAGCTGCACCAGGCCATACCCACGGCGATGACGCTCGGTATACAAACAATCTGGGGATAACGCCTTCATCTCCTCGGCGGTCACCGGGCCAAATGATGGGGTCGTCACGCTTGTCATCACAAATTCAGGCACGGCATAGTTTTGTTGTTTCACATGACTGACCCAGTTTTGGTGAATATCACCACCAAAAATGATGGGGTTTCTTGTCTGATTTTTCTGCAAATCATTCAACAAGCGTGTGCGACTGGCAGGATAGCCATCCCATCCATCGCTCCAGGCGGATCCCCCAAAAACAGGCAACATGTACTGCGACATGACCGTTGTCTGGGCTAGTAGATTCCAGCGGTAGGCTTGAGAGGTTTTAAGTTGCTCATCCAACCAGCGCTCTTGCTCTTTGCCCAACATCGTCCGCTCTGGATTTTCCCAGTCTGCGCATTCCGCAGGCTTAAAAGCTTTCGCGATACCACAATCAACGTGCGCAGATCGATACTGCCGCATATCAAGCAGATAAAAACGAGCCAAATCCCCCCAAGAAACTGCACTATAGATACGAGTTTCTGCTCCGCGCTCTACCAGCCCAGCAACGCCTGCGGTCAATGCTTTAGCTGACACGGGCATGTGCTCATACCAAGCTTGATAACCCCAGCTCATATGGCGCGCGGTGCGTCCAGTCTCGCCAGCTCGAACAGGTCCACCCGCGTAATCATTCAACACCTCGTGGTCATCCCAAATCACAAGCCAAGGGCAAGCTGCATGCATAGCTTGCAAGTGCGCATCTGATTTGGCTAGTTCATAAAGCGAGCGATAGTCGGCGAGTGTTCGTGCTGCATAAGCCCAAGTGCCACGCGGCGGATTGACTGTTGCACCCATCTCATAGATGTAATCACCTAAAAATAAAACGAGATCCGGGTTGTCGCGCAGCATGTGTGCGTAGGCGGTAAACGCGCCCGAGTGGTAACGTTGACAAGAGGCGACAGCGATCTTGAGCGTATTCACATTGGCACCCATCGCAGGCGCTGTTCTTGTTTTTCCAACAGCACTTTGATAATTACCGACCCGAAACCGATAAAAATAAGTCTGATTGCTTTGCAATCCCTCAGGTTCGACATGCACGCTATGCGCCAGTTGAGGGAGCGCGACGGCTTCGCCAGAGTGCTGCACCACTGCAAAATCTGGCTGGGTCGACAACTCCCAACGTACCGCTATAGGCGTCTCGCTCCAAGGGTTTCGCATCGGATTCAAAGGGAGTAAGCGCGTCCATAGCGCCACAGAGTTATGCGTGGGCGAGCCACTGGCAACGCCAAGTGAAAACGGGTCTTTTTCAAACGATGGGCTTTGCGCCCGAGCCGCGCCAAGCCAAGCACCCGCAGGGCTTAGCGCAAGCTTAATCCATTCGCGACGTTGCAAATTCATCTTTTTAATCCAAAAAGTCGGGGTTCTCTTTTAGCGCTCGTGCATACAGTAATTGAAACTGAAACCAGCCCGAATACTCTGTGCCCACCACGCCGTAGGCTTGTTCACGCGCGGCTTGTGGCACTTCACGCAGTGGCTGTCCATTGGCTGCCGCGTGTGCCAAGAGTTCGACTTGGCAGTTGCGCTCCATACTGATGTAAAACCATGCCGCTGATTCAATCGAACCGCCCGTTGTGAGCAGTCCATGGTTGCGCAGCACGGCGGCTTTGTTTTTGCCAAGCGCCTGCGCAATGCGTACGCCTTCTTCTAAATCCAGCACCACACCGCCGTAGTCGTCGTACAGCACGTGGTCGTTGTAAAAGGCGCAGGCATCTTGGCTAATCATCGACAACGGCTTGCCCAGCATGGAGAACGCGCGGCCATGAATGCCGTGCGTGTGCGCTGCCGCCATCACATCGGGGCGTGCTTCGTGAATGCGTGAGTGAATCGCGAACGCGGCGCGATTGAGCGGATGCGTGCCTTCGACGATGTTGCCGTGGTGATCGACGCGAATCAAATTGCTGACCTTGACTTGGCTGAAATGCACCCCAAACGGATTGACCCAAAAGGTGGTTGGGTCGCCAGGGTCGCGCACCGTGATGTGCCCCGCTGCGCCTTCGTCTAAACCAAAGCGCGAGAAGATGCGAAAGCTCGCCGCCAGGCGTTGTTTGCGGTGCAAGCGCTCGTCCGCTACGTTGGTGAATGTGGGTGGCATCGGCATAGCATTGCCTGCGCCGCCAACAGCGGCTCCAGCGGTACTGACGATGGAATTAGTAGTTGCTGTGGTGCTCATTTTTAAATCCTTTGTGTATTAAAAACTTGGTGAGGGTCAAGCTGCTCGCGCAGGTTTTGGTTGATTTTTACCAGCACAGGCGAGAATGGCTGGAATGCGCCGTTTAGCTTATCGACCTGCAGGCCAGATTTACTGGACTTGAACAAGACTGCATGCCCGCCAGCCTTGCTGGCTATGGCTTGCAGGGCAGTACCTTCTGCAGCACTTGCCCATAGCCATCTCTGGGCGCCCTGCCATTCCACAAGCTGCGGATAGGGCAGTTCCAGCTCGGGGGTGGCAGCCGCAACTGACAAGCGCCACAAACATAAATCATCAGTTGATGGGGTAAAAAATGACATGGCGTGGTTATTCGCCGAGCGCCACACAGCGGGGCTACCCTCGCTTGGCAGAGCATAGCCCTTGTGGTCTGCCACCAACTTGCTACTCGCCGAATCGACCGCCGCTTTTGCACCGCGCAGCCGCACGAAGAGCGCATTTCTACCCAGCGCAGAGCCGCGCCCATCAACCCACGCCGTGCTATTGATGGGCAGGGGCTGACTGCGCCAGCGGTTCATCATCGCAAGTGCATCCGCTTGCGTCACGTCAAAGCCAATCGTCGCGTCGCCAACTGGTACAGGCAGCACCTTGAGCGAGACTTCGGTGATGAGCGCGAGCGTACCCATCGAACCCGCCATCAAACGACTCACGTCGTAGCCTGCTACGTTTTTCATCACCGTGCCGCCGAAGTTCAAAACCTCGCCCGCGCCATTGACGATTTGAATGCCAAGAATGTGATCGCGCACGGAGCCGAGGGTCGCACGCGCCGCGCCCGAAAGGCCGCTGGCAACCATGCCGCCGACGGTTGCCTGCGAAGCCCCCTCACCCCTGCCCTCTCCCACGAGGGGAGAGGGGGAGAAACTTGGCGGCTCAAAGGGCAAATATTGATTCTTCTCGAGCAAAGCCGCCTCTAACTCGGCCAGCGGTGTGCCCGTGCGGACAGTGACGACTAACTCACTAGGTTCGTAGCTGCTAATGCCGCTATGGGTGCGCGTATCGAGCACCGCAGAATTACCTAGCGCATTACCGTAAAAATCTTTTGAGCCGCCACCGCGAATACGAAGGACTTGTTTGGCACTGCGAGCCATATTGATTTGATCCATCAAGTGGCGCAGGGATGGCGATTGAGACGTTTGAATATCCATAGGGCAATGGTAATGCGAACAGAGGATCAATTCGCCTTAAGATGATGCCCATGTTTGAAATCCCGCTCCTCGTTTTCCTCTGCATCGCCTTGGCGTATCTTGTTTTGGGTATCACGGGTTTTGGCTCGGCACTCATTGCTGTGCCATTACTTCTGCAATGGATGCCGCTTGGCGAGGCTGTGCCGCTGGTGCTGTGGCTCGATGTGATCGCGCTTGTGGTGTTCAACTCGCTCAATCTCAAACACATTGACTGGCCGATTTGGAAACAAATGTTGCCTAGCATTGTGGTGGGCATTGTGTCGGCTGCGCTGGTCGTCAGGTTTTGGGCACTCCCCGTACATTGGCTCTTGCTACTGCTGGGGGCTTACATCATTTGGTTTGGCGCGTCTAAATTGCGAGCGGAGTTCAAACCTGCCGATCTAAAGCCGAGCGCCGCCGAACATGGGTTTTGGAGTGTCGCTCCTTTTGGCTGGTTGGCAGGTGTTATTGAAACGCTGTTTGGCACTTGCGGTCCTTTGGTCGCCACGGGTATCTTGCGCCAGAGCACGAATATGAATTTGTTCAAAGCCACAATGTCCGCCGTCATGCTACCAACGGCCTTGATGGCGCTATCAACTTACGTAGTGGCTGGAACGCGTTCGGATGGCGAGTTCATGCGTGCTCTATGGCTAACGCCTGTGGCGATTGTCTTCGTTTGGGTGGGTAATTTTTTAGGTAGAAAAGTTCCACAGCCCATTGTCAGGCGTGTTGTCTTCGGCTTACTCATTGCCAGTGGTTTTGTACTAATGGCTAAGGCGCTGCGCTAATTTGCAGCAAAACTACCAAGAATTATGTGCCACGCACAAACAAAGTCACCAGTGGCTCGTCGCCGATTTGGCAGCTCCAGTGTCCGTGTAGCGCGGGATCAAAAGTTGCGCCAGTTGGCAAATGATCCGCCGAATAAAAATGCTCGCCAGCTTTAAATTCTCGAAGAGAGCCGTCCTGCAGCCCAATACCCATGCGGCCTTGCAAGATAAACACCCACTGCGCGGCCGCACCCGTGCAGTGAAATTGACTGCGAAAACCGACAGGGCTATGGCGTAGCTG
>JANPAS010000081.1:0-3131 GCA_031430035.1 Comamonadaceae bacterium
GACCGCATGGACAGAACTGAGCGCTTCTACAAGATCGAGATGCTGATCCGCAGCCGCGGCTCGGTGCCCTTCGTGGATTTGATGGACGAGCTCGGCGTGAGCCGCGCGACCTTGAAGCGCGACCTCGACTACCTGCGCGAGCGCCTGGATGCGCCGATCGTCTACGACCGCTTCGCCAACGGCTACTCGATGCGCCCCGACGCGCGCGACCAACGTCAGGTGAAGCACGAACTGCCTGGCGTGTGGTTCAGCGAGCGCGAAATCCACGCGTTGCTCACGATGCACCAGTTGATCCAGGGCCTGGATGAAGGCGGCGTGCTGGCGCGCCACCTGAAGCCGCTGCTCGACAAGCTGCACGGCATGCTCGGCGCCAGCGACGCCGATGGCCGCGAGCTGATGAAGCGCGTGAAGATCATGAGCGCCGCGCGGCGGCCCGTAGCGGGCCGCCACTTCGAGCTGATCGGCAGCGCGATCACGCAGCGCCGCCGCGTGCAGATGCGCTACTACGTGCGCAGCCGCCGCGAAGAAACGGAGCGCAGCGTCTCGCCGCAGCGCCTGGTGCATTGGCGCAATACCTGGTACCTCGACGCCTGGTGCCACGCCAGCGATGGCCTGCGCCGTTTTGCGCTCGATGCGATCCGCAGCGCGACGCTGCTCGACCAACGCGCGAAAGACGTCTCGCTGAAAACCATCGAGGCCGCGCTCGACGCCGGCTACGGTGTCTTCAGCGGCGCCAAAGTGCAATGGGCCAGCCTGCGCTTCACGCCCGAGGCGGCGCAGTGGGTGCAGCACGAGCAGTGGCACCCGAAGCAGCAGGCCACGCTGCACGACGATGGCTCGCTGACGCTGCGCCTGCCGTACTCGGATGCGACGGAGCTGGCGATGGACATTCTTCGGCATGGGGAGCAGGTGAAGGTGCTGGCGCCTGTGTCTTTGGCCGTGGCACTGAAGTCACGCCTGGCGCTGGCCACGGCTCGCTACGTGTAGTTCGGTGGCAGCGCAGTGCTTGCGAATCCGGACGGCGAGTCGAGCGCCAACTTGGCACCTGCCTACTAGACAGTCGGTGGTAGCGAGAAGACCGTGCGTAGGAACGAGCGAAGCTCGTCGAGCGCCGAGGGCTTGTGCCTCGCCAGCCACGCCAGAAGGGACGGAGTGTCTCTGGTCTTTCTGAACTCGATCTTGGTACTACTCAAGTCGGAAACGACATTCGCCAATACGTCTGCCGCAGGCAAATCCATGTAATGGACGTTGGGGTGCTTGGCAATTTCTCGCGTAATCGCAGCGTCGACTGTTTCAGACGTAGTCTCAAGACCCAAGGACTCCAACTGCGCGGACACTGCGTCGGCATCCATGCAGTAGTTCTCGAGCATTCGCCTGGGCAAGAACTTGAGTACGTCGTTCGACTCTGCCGTGATTCGGTTGCGTTCTGATCTTGATCTGCTCTCTGCATCGAGAAGGATGCACACCATTGGTGGCACCAACGCCGACGACGTAGATAGTCGCGCATACAACTTGGCCACTTCCGAAGGATCGACACCTTTCTTGGAGAACGTACCGGTCCTCTCAACGCGTAGCACGGCGGTGCTTGCTGCGATCTCAGGGCATGCGTGTCTGAGCAAGTCCGGGATGGCGAGTTCTTCGGTTTGCCCTTCAACCCACAGAACGCGGTCGCGGGAATGCAGGTCTGTGATGCGAATGCCAAGGTCGGCCAGATGGCCGCGCAGATCGTGCAGACTGACTTCATTGATCGGTTTCGCGACTGTCGCCGTGCCGTCGAAGTCGAGAAGCGTCATCGAAGAGAGGTTCACGGCAGTAATGACGTCGGGGGAGTGCGCGGTCATCACGTACTGGTGCTGAGAGCCTTCGGACTCGAGAATCGCAAGAAGCTCTCGAAGTGCACGAGGGTGCAAGAACGCGTTGGGTTCATCTATGGCAATCACCTGCGGCTCGCGTGCTGTGAGCACCACATAGAGCATCGCAATCACGTTGCCTACGCCCGTGCCCATCTTGGCAACGGGAATGGCCAAGTCGTCGCGTCGCATCGACGGGTCGCAAGGCAAGCATCGCAGTCGAAAGATGCCGCCGCTGCTGGGCGCCTCAACCCACTTTACGCTCGGGAAGATTCGATTTAGCAGGCCACAAAGCGTCCGATGGGCATATGAGTCGTTGGACTGCAGATGGTTGATACAAAACGGGAGATAGCTGGCCTCGCGATCCAGCGTGCCGTCGTTTTGTGCGGCAACGTCCGTGCCCGGACGGCGCTGGGCGTTGAATCGATAGATACGCCGCTGGTAGCCGCTGAGGTAGCTGGAGGCATACGGTGCGGTACCCCCGACCGCGCCAATCGTGAACTGAGGGTCTGCCGTTGGGGTGCTGTAACGAAGTATCGCGGCCGGTACCGCCGATCCTACGGTCGTATCAAATGACCCACCAACGCAGTCATCCGCTGTGAGCCGGGCAGCGACTTGTCCGTTTGCAAGATCAAATCGCAGATCGAAGGGAAAATTCGCTGCAACCCGTTCCCTTATGTGTCCCTCGGTCAGGGCGGCGTCACGAAGCGCAACCTGTGACAGCGGCAGAGGTACTTGATTCCAGCCCACGAGCTGGCGCAATTCATCGTAGGCACTGCGAATGAAGACTTCAAACCGTGAAGTCGGCGCTGTTGCGCCCCCATGCTTCGGTACCGTGCGAACGGACCGGTGCGGATCACTGAGACCCGGATTCATGTCCAGTACGTCGAGCACTGTCGTTTTGCCTGAGTTGTTGGAACCAACGAGTAGATTGAAGCCCGGTGCGAGCTGAACTTCCTGGCGGTCGAGGAAGACCTTGTAGTTCTCGATGGCGATGGTTTCGACGTACATGGTTCCCGGTGTCCTCTCTTTTCGCGAAATCCCCGCCGCAAGTTGTTGTGTGTAGGCGAGTACGCAGTGTCTGCCGGTATTGTCGGCCAGCATCAGCTGACCCCCAGGCCACTGCTAGGTTGGTTGCCTCGTTTTGGCTGGCATCATCGCTACCCATTCAATCGCTGGGCAAGACGCATGTGTGCAAGCAAGGTCGCCGAGGGCCGACAACGGGGCTGGATCGTTCCGATCGGCGGGGCCGAGGAGAAGGACAACGCGCCGGCGATCCTG
>JANPAS010000082.1:0-7149 GCA_031430035.1 Comamonadaceae bacterium
TACTGCGCTGCGCGTCAAGAAGGAAACCATTGGCGAGATTACCGCTGCGGCGCAGGTGATGCGCGAGTTTTGCACGCCTGTGGTGGTCACGGATAAAACCCATTTGGTGGACATTGTGGGCACGGGCGGCGATGGCTCGCACACCTTCAATATCTCGACCTGCGCCATGTTTGTGGCCGCCGCCGCAGGGGCGCGGGTCAGCAAACATGGCAGCCGTAGTGTGTCAAGCAAATCGGGCAGTGCCGATGTGCTGGAGAGCTTGGGCGTCAATATCAATCTCTCGCCAGACCTTATCAGTCGTTCGATTGCAGACGTTGGCATTGGTTTTATGTTTGCACCGAACCATCACCCCGCCATGAAAAACGTCGCGCCTGTTCGCAAGGAACTCGGTGTGCGAACGATGTTCAATATCCTGGGGCCACTCACCAATCCTGCCTCTGCACCCAACATTTTGATGGGCGTGTTTCATGCCGATTTGGTGGGCATTCAAATTCGTGCGTTGCAGCGCCTTGGTGCCGAGCACGCGCTGGTGGTGTACGGCAAAGACGGTATGGACGAAGTGAGCCTTGGCGCGGCGACGCTGGTGGGTGAACTCAAAGATGGTGTGATTACGGAATACGAAATTCACCCCGAAGATTTCGGTATGGCGATGACCAGCAGCCGTGTGCTGCGTGTGGAAACACCAGAGGCCTCCAAGGCGCTTGTGCTGGACGTTCTGGCGGGCAATGGCCTGCAAGCCAATGCGGATGCGGCCTCTAGCTCGGTAGCGAACCTTGCGGTTCGGGCCGCGACCGATATCGTCGTACTAAACGCAGGCGCGGCGCTGTATGCCGCTAACCTCGTGTCAAATATTGGCTCAGGCATTGCCAAAGCGCGCGATGCGATTGCCAGCGGCGCGGCCAAGCGCAAGTTAGAGCAATTTATTCAATTCACAGCAAAGGCTTAAAGGACATCCCACATGAGTGACATCTTGAACAAAATCGTTGCGGTTAAGCGAGAAGAAGTAGCCGCTGCTATCAATGTGAAGCCGCTCGCGCAGGTCAGGCGAGATGCCGAGAGCCGCGTTTTGACGCGTGATTTTGTGGGTGCGATGCGAGCCAAGATTACAAAAGGTCAAGCTGCCGTGATCGCCGAAATCAAAAAAGCCAGTCCCTCCAAAGGCGTGCTGCGCGAGCAGTTTGAGCCTGCCGATATTGCACAAAGTTATGCCGAAGGCGATGGCAAAGGTAAAGACGGCGTGAGCGCTGCGTGTTTATCGGTGCTCACAGACAAGCAATTTTTCCAAGGCTCGGTGGACTTTCTAAAACAAGCACGCGCTTCGGTGCCACTGCCCGTTTTGCGCAAAGACTTTATGGTGGATGCGTACCAAATTTACGAGTCGCGGGTGATGGGCGCGGACTGCGTGCTGTTGATTGCCGCCTGCTTGGATGATGCGCAGATGAACGAGTTTGAAGCCATCGCCATGAGCCTAGATATGGCGGTGCTGGTCGAGGTGCACGATGGCGCGGAACTCACACGCGCTTTGAAGCTCAAAACACCGCTCATCGGAATCAATAACCGCAATCTGCGCACATTTGAAGTGACGTTGGATACGACACTAGGATTGATGAAAGACGTGCCCGCAGATCGCATTTTGGTGACAGAAAGCGGCATCATGACGACGGGCGATGTCGCAAAAATGCGCGGCGCAGGCGTTCACTCGTTCTTGGTAGGTGAGGCATTTATGCGGGCGAAAGAGCCGGGGTTGGCACTTGCAGAACTCTTTGTTTGATGTCCGCGGATTAGGCCGAGCGCCGCATTTTCAGGTCTGTGCGGGCGCGACAACCGCTTTTGTGTTTTCCTGTCCTGGTCAAAAAGAGGAATTGCTCGGTCACCCCTGCGCAGGCGCGACGGGGCGGAATTTGGATGCGGCGCTGCCCAAACTTCATGCTCTACTCCCCGCTGTTTTTGCATCGCCAAACCGTGCCGCTTATGTATTGACGAACTCGTGGTCACAGATTGAATATCCTGCCAAGACGGGACGGTCGGAAGCAACCGCTACTGAAATTTTGTCGCCTGATAACTTGAATCGATTGGAGCGAGAACTCGCAGACATCAGCACCATTTTGATTTGCGGACAAAAAGCCAAGCATGCTGTTTTGGAATTGCAAGCGCAGGGACGGTTGGCTAAGGCGAAGATCGCCATCGTGATGCACCTCTCACCACTTGCAGTCAATAGCCATGCAGCTTGGCGCGGCAAATCGGGCGATGAGCGGTTATCTCTTTGGGCAGCAGACGTAGTGCGACAATTAGCAACATGAATACGAGCAACGAATCCGTCAAAGAATTGATGCAACGCCTAGGCAAAAATGCCCGCGAGGCCGCAACAGCTATGGCCCGCGCCGATAGCAACGTTAAAAATAATGCATTGAAAGCCTTGGCTACATTGCTACGTGACAACATGGCTGCGCTTCAAATTGACAACGCCAAAGACTTGGAACGCGCTGTAGCCAATGGTTTATCTGCACCCATGGTGGATCGCCTCAAGCTGGATCCAAAAACCTTAGAGACCTGCGCCGTAGGCTGCGAGCAACTGGCGGCGATGGCTGACCCGATTGGCGAACTCACCGCTTTCAAAACTCAAGCCTCAGGCATCAAGGTGGGGCAAATGCGCGTGCCGCTGGGTGTCTTTGGCATGATTTATGAGAGTCGCCCCAACGTGACGATTGAAGCGGCGAGCCTTGCCATCAAGTCGGGCAACGCCTGCATTTTGCGCGGCGGCTCGGAAGCGATTGACTCCAATAAAGCCCTCGCAGCCCTTGTCCAGCAAGTCTTGGCGAGCAGTGGGTTACCTGAAACTGCCGTGCAATTAGTTCCAACAACCGACCGTGCGGCAGTTGGCGAACTCATCACCATGCCCGCGTATGTTGATGTCATCATCCCGCGCGGCGGCAAAGGTTTGATTGAGCGCGTGAGTGCCGAAGCCAAAGTGCCTGTCATCAAGCACTTGGATGGGAACTGCCACATCTACGTGGACGACGCAGCAGACTTGGCGATGGCGCTTAAAGTCTGCGACAACGCCAAAACGCAAAAGTACAGTCCTTGCAATGCAATGGAGTCGCTCTTAGTCGCTCGCTCGGTTGCAGCAGCATTCTTACCAAAGATCGCTGCCGTGTTTGCCACTAAGGGTGTCGAAATGCGCGTCGATGATGAAAGCGCGCTACTGCTACAGACCAAGTCCAGCAAGGCTTCCGAGGCAGATTGGTTTGAAGAATACCTCGCCCCCATCATCAGCATCAAAGTGGTGGACGGCGTGGATGCAGCCATCGCCCACATCAATCATTACTCCAGCCATCACACCGACAGCATCATCACGGCAAACGACGCGAGTGCGAAAAAATTTCTGCGCGAAGTGGACTCCGCCAGCGTGATGGTCAACGCCAGCACGCGCTTCGCCGATGGTTTTGAATATGGGCTTGGCGCCGAAATTGGCATCAGTACCGACAAATTTCATGCCCGTGGACCTGTGGGAATTGAGGGACTCACGTCGCTCAAGTATGTGGTGCTCGGGAACGGCGAAATAAGAAGCTAGCGGCCAGGCTTACGATTCGCATCCCGAACCAACGCTTGCAACTCCCGCACCTTGCTATCCACAATCGCGGCATCCACACTATCAGCAGGCAAGCCTTGCCGAATAAGGCCTTGCGCAGCCAAGTATTGCGCCAGCGCCGCACTATCGTCTAGCTGAGCCCGCAGACCTTCTGCTGTTGACATGCTTGAACGCACACGCTGGTTTTGCATGAGTTGGCTCTGTGCCAAAAAGCTCCAAGCATCAATATCCTTAGGATGGCTGCTGGTCCAGTCTCGCAAACGGTCAGTTAGCGCTTTGAGCGTAGCCGCTGAAGCACTGGGAGTATTCAGTATTTGCTGCGCGGCATAGAGCATTTCAATGCGCGAGCTGCTGGCTAAATCAAGCGGCGGTGCAACGCTTGTGACTTGAAGCTCAGTGCCTAACCAGCGCACCACATCGAGTGCAGCAGCAGGCGTGCGGATGGACGTGCTGGCCTTGAGCCGTTCGTAAAAAGCCCGTGCTCGCGGCGCATCTTTTGCCTGCCAGCTCGCCAGCGCAGCGGCATAAAGTATGGCGGTTCGATTCGGATTTTGCGCCTCCACAAGGTCGCCTTGTTGGACATGCGACCTTAATGCATCGACGCTTAAGTCCGCCAGCACACCTGCACGCGCAGCCATGAGGCGATGCAACAACAGCGTATTGGGATCCTTAGCTACTGGATGACGTAATTGATTAGCGCGATCAAACTCACCTATGCGGCTGCGCATATCGGCCACGCGCTCAGTGGTCAACGGATGGCTACGCAAATACGGAAAGTTGCCGCTATCCGAAAGACGTGAAGCTTTGCCAAGCATGTTGAACATATCCACAAACCCTTCAGGGTTGTAGCCTGCAGGCGCCATTAGGGTAAAGCCCAGGCGGTCGGCCTCGCGCTCGAAGTCGCGTGAAAAATTGAGTTGCCCCTGCACGGCAGCGGCCTGGCCCGTGGTTAATGCGGCACTCGCCGCCTGTGGATTGGTTCTTAGCGCCAGCAAACCAATCAAGATACTGGCGACCAGCCAAGGCGTTTGTGCATTTTGTTTACTCATGCCGCGCGAGATATGGCGCTGCGTGATATGCGTGATTTCGTGCGCCAAAACAGAAGCCAGCGCATCAGGCGTTTCGGACATGGCGAGTAACCCTAAGTGCACGCCAAAATAGCCCCCTGGTAGCGCAAACGCATTCACGCTTTTGTCGCGCACCAAGAATGATCGCCAAGCAAACTGCGCATCCATCTCGAAGGGCAAAGCACCACTGCGCTTGGCCTCTCGATAAAGCGGCTGCCAAATACTGTTGACATAAGCATCGAGCACGGGGTCGGATAGATATTGCGGATCGCGATAAATTTCGCGGCCAATTTGATCGCCTAACTGACGCTCTTCGCCCAGCGACATCGCGCTATCGTCACCCAAATTGGGAATGCTGGACTGCGCCTGCAAAGGCAGACTAGGTGCAAGTAACAGCCCACTAGAGACCAAAGCGACCGTCAAAATACGAAAAATTTTCATGATTCCGTGTTTGTAGCATTAAACGCACGGCGGTTTATCATCCCTCCATGACTACATCAAACTTTACATCCCACATCACCTCGCCCTTGACTCACTTCAACGAAGCAGGGCAAGCGCATATGGTGGACGTGGCCGCCAAGACCGCCACGCACCGCGTGGCACGCGCATCGGGACGTATTCAGATGCTGCCCGCCACCTTCAAACTGATTGAGCAAGGCAACGCCAAAAAGGGCGATGTACTCGGTATCGCACGCATTGCGGGCATCATGGCCGCAAAAAAAACCAGCGAACTTGTGCCACTCTGTCATCCGCTGGCGCTCACCAAAGTTGGCATTGACTTCGCGCCTGAGGCTGATTCTGCTTGGCTTTGCACGGCAACAGTGGAAACCGTCGGTGTGACGGGCGTGGAAATGGAAGCACTCTGCGCCGTGCAAGTCGCCCTGCTCACGATCTACGACATGTGCAAGGCGGCTGACAAGGGCATGACCATGACGGACGTGCGCTTAGATGAAAAAATCGGCGGAAAATCGGGGCACTTTACGCGCACCGACTAAGGCAGTTAATTAACCACCCACCACGCAAATTTTGAGCATGTTGGTGCCGCCCGGTGCGCCCATCGGTTCGCCGCACGTGATGGCATAAACATCACCCTTTTTAACGATGCCACGCGCAATGAGCCTTGCCTCGGCTTGCTTGAGCGCTGACTCTTTATCGGAGCTGGTGTCCATGAGCAGGGGACGCACGTTGCGATACAGCGCCATCTTGCGCTGCGTGGTGATGTTGGGCGTCAGCGCATAAATCGGGATATGAATGCGGTGGCGGCTCATCCACAGCGGCGTGGAGCCGCTATCGGTCAACGCCACGATGGCTTTGCAACCGAGGTGATGCGCGGTAAACAGGGCGCCCATCGCAATGGTTTGGTCAATGCGGTTAAACGATTGACCGGAAAAATCGGCATCCAATTCCACGTCTTCTGCCGCTTCAGCCGCCGCGCAAATCTCGCTCATGGCAATGACAGTCTCCAGCGGATATTTACCTGCTGCGCTCTCAGCTGACAGCATTACCGCGTCGGTGCCGTCTAGCACGGCGTTCGCCACGTCGCTCACTTCGGCACGGGTTGGCACAGGCGCAGAGATCATGCTCTCCATCATTTGCGTCGCCGTAATCACGGTCTTGTCCATAGCGCGTGCCATGCGAATCATTTTCTTTTGCAGCGCAGGCACAGCCGCGTTGCCCACCTCAATCGCCAAGTCACCACGCGCCACCATGATGGAGTCGGATGCGGCAATAATTTCTTCCAATTTTGGAATCGCTTCAGCGCGTTCAATTTTGGCAATGAGTAACGGCTTGTGGCGGTACTCCGCACCTGCTACGTTGCACAACTGACGCGCCATTTCCATATCGGTTGCGTTTTGCGGAAAGCTCACCGCCACGTAATCGGCTTGAAACGACATCGCAGTTTTGATGTCCTCCATGTCCTTGCCCGTCAGCGCAGGCGCAGTGAGGCCGCCGCCTTTTTTGTTAATACCCTTGTTGTTAGACAGCTTGCCGCCCACAGTCACGGTGGTGAACACTTGCTCGCCCTTCACCTTGGCCACGGTCAGCACAATGAGGCCGTCGTTGAGCAAAAGTACATCGCCCGCCTTCACGTCACGTGGCAGCTCTTTGTAATCAAGTCCCACAGCTAAGTCGTCGCCTAGCTCCGTGCGATCGCCGTCCAAAATAAAAGTCGCGCCGTCTTTCAACATCGTGAAATCTTTGGCAAATTTGCCAACCCTAATTTTGGGCCCTTGCAAGTCCGCCATGATGGCAACTTCGCGCCCTGCCGCCTTGGAAGCCTTACGCACCATGGCCGCGCGGTCAATGTGGTCTTGCGCCACGCCGTGGCTAAAGTTCAAACGGACGACGTTGACGCCCGCCTCGATCATTTTTTGTAAGAGTGCTGGATCACTCGATGCGGGACCCAATGTCGCCACAATCTTGGTTGCATGCCTTGCCATAATTTTTCCTAAGTTAAGTCGCAATGACTGCCGCGCTCACAATGAGCGCTGC
>JANPAS010000083.1:0-107369 GCA_031430035.1 Comamonadaceae bacterium
CGTGATGATCGTGTGCAGGCTTTAGGAGGCTTTAAAGAGGCTTGCGAGCGTGGTGATAAGGCAGCCAAAGGCTCGCGACTGACACATGAAAAACTGATCGCTTTTATTGAACGTAATTATTTAAGCGAAGTGGATGAACGAGGCGTGGCGCAGTGGTTTTTTCAAAATGGTCCACAGCGCGTGTATGTGGACCTAGCCGCGACGCCTTATATCTGGAGACTTGGGGCTGATTTTTCGATTCTGTCGCACACAGGCTTGACTGCGCAGTATGAGTCGTGCGAGCTAGACGATGCGGGACGTGTCTATCTCAAAACAGATGTGGGATTTGGTTTGGTGCACACGCAAGATGTGCACATTGCCGCCGAAGCGATTGACCAAGGGGTGTGGTCAATTATTTAGTAGCCGCCACAGTTGGGCGATCCGGCACTGGCAACTTAGCGCCAGCAGCATTTGCCATAAAGACCACGGCGCGGCCAATTTCGATGTCATCAAAATCACCACCGCCCTGTGCGCCCATATTGCCCTTGCCTTTAAGGGCAGAAGTGAGCAGTACCGCATAACCTTTGCCAATACGAGCACCCCACGCGCCCTTGTCCGCAAACTTAGGTGCACCTGCTGCGCCAGAGCCGTGGCAGGCCACACACTGTGCCTTGTAGACTTCTTCGCCAGATTTCAAGGGGCCGTTCGCATCTTTAATTTCGACCGTGCCCACTTTGGCAATGCGCTGCTCGACAGATTTTCCAGGGTCAACCGCACCAGCCACGGGTTTGAACTGGGTGCTCACCACATAGACCAAACCGATGATGCCAAACACGGGCACAACAAAGGAGTAAATGATCGCCAGCAAGAATTGCTTAGGCGTTTTAACAGGGCCAGTATGGTCTTCGGCGTGCGCAGATGTGTTGTGGTTATCGCTCATTACGGTCAATTCTCGAGATAAATGGGAAAAACTAACCTTCAATTATAAGAGCAAGCCCTACAATCAGCAGCTTCTAACGTGCGGCTGTAGCTCAGTGGATAGAGTATTGGCCTCCGAAGCCAAGGGTCGTGGGTTCGATCCCCGCCAGCCGCACCAAGTTCCCTCTTGGCTTACGCCATAAACATACCGCCGTTCACGTGCAGCTCTTGCCCCGTGACGTAGGCTGCGCCGTTGCCAGCCAAGTACGACACTGCGGCAGCAATATCTTCGGGCTTGCCGAGTGCGCCTAGCGGAATTTGGCTCAGTAGCGCTTTTTGCTGCTCTTCGCTCAATCCCGCGGTCATATCCGTTTGAATGAAGCCGGGTGCTACGCAGTTCACCGTGATATTGCGTGAGCCTAGCTCTCGCGCCAGTGCGCGGGTCATGCCTGCCACGCCTGCCTTGGCTGCCGCGTAGTTGGCTTGCCCCGGGTTGCCCGATGCGCCCACCACGCTGGTGATGCTGATGATGCGACCCATGCGTTGTTTCATCATGGGGCGAATGGCGGCGCGCGATAACCTAAAGACTGAGCGCAAATTGGTGTTGACCACAGCATCCCAGTCGTCGTCTTTGAGGCGCATCGCTAGCATGTCGCGTGTAATCCCTGCGTTGTTGACCAGCACGTGCAGACCGCCGTAAGTTTTGACGATGTCGTCGATCAATGCGTCCGAGGCCTCGTCGTCCGTGACGTTCAGCACTTTGCCGATGACTCCAGTGGCTGTGATTTTGGCTGCACCATCCACAGAAGTTGCCGTGCCGATGACAGTAAAACCATCTTTGAGAAGTTGCGCCGCAATTGCAGCGCCGATGCCGCGAGTGGCGCCCGTGACTAGTGCAATTTTTTGTGTGGGTGTATCCGTTGTCATGTCGATTCTTTCAATGAAAGCTTACGCGTAGCAGTTCTCAAGCCCTTGCAACAAGATGTCTTTTGGCAAATCAATACCAATAAACACCATCTTGCTATTTCGCACTTCGTCTTTAGCCCATGCAGGCCCTAGGTCGCTGCCCATGAGTTGGTGCACGCCTTGGAAAATCACTTTACGGTCGGTGCCCTTCATGTTCAAAACGCCTTTGTAGCGCAGCATTTTGGGACCGTAGATATTGACAATTGCACCCAAGAAATCTTCCAGCTTGGCAGGGTCGAGTGCCTTGTTAGCACGGAAGACAAAGCTCTTCACATCGTCGTCTGTATGGTGATGGTGCAGGTGTTGTTCGCCATGGTCGTGCCCACAATGCTCGTCGTGCACATGTCCTGCTTCGCCGTGTTTTGGAGCGTGATTGTGCGAGGGATGATCGCAATGCTCATCATGCGCGTGGTCGTGGTGGTGATGTTCTTCGACTTTCAAAAAGTCAGGATCAAGGTCTAACTTGGCATTTAAATTAAAACCGTGCAAGTCAAAGACTTCACTAATTTTGATGTCACCAAAATGCACCGTGCGCTGCGGGGCACGTGGGTTCATGTGCTTGAGGCGATGCTGGAGTGCCTCTAAATTCGCAGCGCTGACTAACTCCGATTTACTAATGAACAATTGATCGGCAAAACCCACTTGACGACGCGCTTCTTGGCGCGTGTTGAGCTGGTCGGCAGCGTGAACCGCATCTACCAAAGTGAGAATGGAATCGAGCAAATAGCTTTCAGCAATCACGTCGTCCATAAAGAAGGTTTGCGCCACAGGACCGGGGTCGGCAAGGCCTGTGGTTTCGATCACGATGCGGTCAAAGTCGAGTTCACCTTTGCGTTTTTTCTCAGCCAATTCAGTCAAGGTGGTACGTAAATCTTCGCGGATGGTGCAGCACACGCAACCATTGCTCATTTGGATGATTTGCTCTTTGGTGTCGCTGACCAAGATGTCGCTGTCGATGTTTTCTTCGCCAAATTCGTTTTCAATCACGGCGATTTTTTGCCCGTGCGCCTCCGACAAAATACGTTTGAGTAGCGTGGTTTTGCCAGAACCTAAAAAGCCAGTGAGGATGGTTGCGGGGATGAGTGCCATGTTGAATCTATTGTGTTTGGTGAAAGGTTGATTTTATCGGGCTGTCACGCGATAGCACCTGATTGTCCGTAGTTAGGAGCTAACCGTTAGACTTTCAAGCTCGCTTACATTTTTATTTCTATAAGGAGTCCCTCATGCGCAATTTATTATTAGCCCTCGTTTTAGGTATTTCCAGTCTTTCGGCGCTTGCACAGACTAAGCCTATGGTTAAGGATTTTGGTGCAGAGTTGCCCCGCTCGACTATTTACATTGGGAACAGCTTTTTTTACTACAACAACGGCATACATTCGCAAATTGGGCAACTTGTCACGGCTAGTAAGTCTGGCCTAAGAAGCCGCAATGTCATGGCAACCATTGGCGGGTCGGGTTTGGATTGGCACGATGTCGAGTCCTACTTCCGACCGAATGCAATTAGCCGCTATTCGTTTGATGCAGGCAACAACGTCGTGTTCAATAAGATCGATAGGTTGTTTGATGCGGCTGTGCTGATGGATTGCAGCCAGTGCCCACTTCACCCGCAGCTAAGTGGGATCTTCACCGAATACGCCAAAAAGCACAGTGATACGGTTCGTAAATTTGGCACTAAACCCGTTTTGTTTATGTCATGGGCGTATCAAGATGTGCCTGAAATGACCGCGCAGCTGGCCGAGGCGTACACCAAGGCAGGTAACGATAACGGCGCACTCGTCATACCTGCTGGGCTTGCTTTTGCACGCTCGATTGCGCAAAAACCTGAATTAAATTTGTATGTGGCCGATAAGCGCCATCCCACGTTGGCGGGCACTTACTTGGCTGCCTGCACCACTTATGCCACGTTGTACAAGCGCTCGCCTGTTGGTAGTTCGTATACCGCAGGGCTTGATGCGGCAACCGCGGCGCATCTACAAAACGTAGCTTGGGAGACTGTCCAGGAGTACTTTAAGCCGTAAGTGATGGAGCTGGGATGGGCGCCGCATCAGTTGCTGGGCGCGTCCACTCCCACAAAAGCCGCCCCACGGACTCAAGCCCTTGCTTCTTGAGTGCCGAAAAGAGGCGCACTTCGCCGCCGCCAGCGTTGAGTTTGGCAATCGACAGCGCCTTGGACGCCTCGGTTTTGTTCAGCTTGTCGGATTTGGTGAGTACCACTAAAAACTTGAGTCCCGCCTCCACACGCGGGCGCAGCATCTCTAGCAGCGCTTCATCGTAGTCGGTCAGGCCGTGACGTGGATCGCACATCAAAACCACGGCTTTCAGGTTCTCGCGCGTGATGAGATAGTTCGCCATCACCGCCTGCCAGCGTGCCTTGTCCGCCTTGGACACCGCCGCGTAGCCATAGCCTGGCAGGTCGGCAAACACCGCATCATTGATTTTTTGCTTACCCAGCGCAAACAGATTGATACTCTGCGTGCGCCCTGGTGTTTTGGAGGCGTAAGCGAGGCGATGCTGCTGCGTCAGCGTATTGATACAGGTTGATTTACCAGCGTTAGATCTGCCCACAAAAGCAATTTCAGGCAGGTCGTGGGCGGGGAGAAACTCCAGCTTTGGGGCTGTGGTGAGGAACTTGGCGGTATGTAGCCAGCCCATGATTTGTTTGTCCGTGAGTGTTTCAAGCATGATGCATTGTAAAATGCGAGGCTGTACTTTCCCCATTTGCCTAACTATTCTTTTTGCGCCATGAAGTTACTTGCTGCTCTCATCGTCTCGACATCCCTCATTTCCAGCTTTTCTTTTGCTAATGAGCCTGCTAAACCAGCTGCCACGCCAGCTGCTGCAAAAGTAGCTAAGCCCGACTTGAACGCTGGGTCCGCCAAGTTTGCTGCGGTTTGTGCCAGCTGCCACAACGCTGATGGCAACTCCGCCATTCCAGCGAATCCCAAGTTGGCGGGGCAACATCCTGAGTATCTACTTGAGCAATTGCGCGAATTCAAATCGGGCAAGCGTGCCAACCCTGTCATGGGCGGCATGGTGGCAGGTTTAACAGACGACGACATGCGCAATATCGCCTACTGGGCAGCGGCGCAAAAACCTAAGGCGGGCTTTGCCAAGAATGCAGAGCTTGTGAAGATGGGCGAAAAAATCTATAAGGGTGGCATTGCAGATCGCCAAGTGCCAGCTTGCGCAGGTTGCCACAGCCCAAGTGGTGCGGGCATTCCAAGCGTATACCCACGTTTGTCGGGTCAACATGCGGAATACGTAGCAGCGCAACTGACGGGCTTCCGTGATGGTACGCGTAAAAATAACGCGTCTATGAGTCAAGTGACTGCCAAGCTTAACGACAAAGAGATCAAAGCCTTGGCCGATTACGTGGCAGGTTTACGCTAAAACCGATCGACGTTTTGTGTCTGTTTCTACCCACGGGCTACGCCTAAAGCATACGGCTCGCTGGGTCCGCAACGCAGTCGAGCTACTTTCGGCGATGCGCTTTGCCATCGCGCTCTTGACCGTCATTTGCATTGCCAGCATCATTGGCACGGTCTTAAAGCAGCAAGAGCCTTTTGGCAATTACGTCAATCAATTTGGTCCGTTTTGGGCGGAAGTCTTTGCCAAGCTTTCTCTCTTCGCGGTCTATAGCGCTTGGTGGTTTTTGCTGATTCTGTTGTTCCTCGTCATCAGCACCAGCTTGTGCGTGGCACGCAATACACCTCAAATCCTGCGTGACCTCCAGAACTTTAAAGAGCACCTGCGCGAGCAAAGTTTTAAAGCCTTTGCTCACAATGCCACGTGGACTGTGGCCTCGCAAGGCGCGGCCTCTGTAGGCCACATCCAGCAAGCCTTTGCAGGCATCGGCTGGAAAATCAAAACACAAGAGCGATCTGACGGCACACTCATCGCCGCCAAAACGGGCGGCGGTCACAAGATCGGCTACATCGCTGCGCACAGCGCCATCGTGCTCGTTTGCATTGGCGGCTTGCTGGACGGCGACATGCTGACGCGCGCGCAAATGTGGTGGGGCAATAAGGTCGTGTTCACAGGTGGCGGCATGATTGCCGATGTGCCTGAGACCTCACGCTTATCAAAAAGCAACCCCGCCTTCCGTGCCAATCTTTTGGTGGCGGAAGGGCAAACCGCGGGCACAGCGATTCTTCAGCAACCGACAGGTGTGCTGCTGCAAGATTTGCCGTTTTCGATTGAGCTTAAAAAATTCATCGTCGAACATTACTCCACGGGCATGCCCAAGCTGTTTGCTAGTGACATCGTGATTCACGACAAAACCACAGGCGAAAAAACCACTGCCCGCGTCGAGGTCAATCATCCTGTCAGTTACAAAGGCGTGAACATTTTTCAATCTAGCTTTGACGACGGCGGATCGCGCGTCAAGTTGCAGTCTGTTCCGATTGCGCAGGGCGGCAAATCCATTGAACTAGAAGGCACGATTGGCTCAAATAGCGCGCTGACGAATGGCACAGACAAAATGACGTTGGAGTACACGGCGCTGCGCGTATTGAACGTCGAGACCTTTGGTAAAAAAGACTTACGCAACGTAGGCCCTTCGATTACCTACAAATTGCGCGACGCGGCAGGGCAAGCACGCGAGTTTCACAATTACATGTTGCCGATCAAGTTTACGGATAGCGAAACGGCCGTGCATCTGGTCGGCGTGCGTGACACGCCAGCAGAACCCTTTCGCTATTGGCGCATTCCGTCCGACGACAAAGGCACGGTGAACGGTTTTTTGCGTCTCAGCCAAGCCGTGCAAAGCGCGCCAGCCACGCAAGCGGCGATCCAGCGTTATCTAGTTAAAGCAAGCGATCCCGCGAAGCCTGATATGAAAGCGGCACTGCAAACGTCCAGTGAACGTGTGATGACACTCTTTGCAGATGGTGGTTTGCAAGGCATTGCCGATTTTTTAGAAAAAAATGTGCCAGAAGACCAGCGCATTAAAACCAGCGAAGTGTTGATTCGTATTTTGAATGGTGTTCTCTACGAACTCGCTGCGCCAAATGTGATTTCTGCCGATGTCCGTGACAAACCCGATTGGCTCAATCAAGCCGTACTGGCGCTATCGGATGCCAAGGCGTATCCAGCGCCGATGATCTTTCAGCTCAAAGATTTCACGCAAGTGCAAGCCAGTGTTTTTCAAGTCGCCAAAGCACCAGGTCAAACCATTGTGTACACAGGCGCGGTGCTGCTCATCATTGGCGTGTTTTTTATGCTCTTCGTGCGCGAACGCCGCGTGTGGGTGTGGGTCAAGCCCAGTATGGATGAGGCTTCCGAGCTCGCTACAGGCGCGCACATCAGCATGGCGTACGCCACCAATCGCAAAACGATGCAAAGCGATCAGGAGTTTGAGCGACTTCATACACAACTAAGTCAGCAGCTCGGGCAGACGTAAATCATGAAAATCCTGTCATTGATTCCCCCGATGACGCAGCTCAATACGCCGTATCCATCGACGGCGTATCTCACGGGGTTTTTGCGCTCACGCGGTTTTGAGGCTGTGCAAGAGGATTTGGCGCTGGCGCTGGTTTTAAAGCTCTTGTCTAAAGAAGGTTTGGCCAATATCCATAAGGCCTCTGAGACATTATTGGCTGGCAAGCCACAGCAGAATTGGCCTAGCAGCTTGCACTCGTTTATGGATCAGTACAGCCAGTACGCATCCACCATTGACGCAGTGATTCGGTTTTTGCAAGGCGGCGACTCCACGCTGGCTCACCGCATTGGTGCTCGTGGTTTTTTGCCTGAAGGTCCACGTTTTGATTCGCTTGAAGCTTATGCCGACGATGAAGGTGCTGATCCGCTCGCTTGGGCGTTTGGTGCATTGGGTGCGCAAGACCGTGCACGGCACATTGCCACGCTGTACTTGAATGATCTTGCGGACGTGATTAAACACGCCGTTGACCCGCGCTTTGAGTTTGTGCGTTACGCCGAAAAATTAGCTGCTTCGCAAGCCACGTTTGATCCGCTAGCTGCGGCGCTGGCTGCGCCGCACAACTTGGTGGATAGGGCCCTTGAAGCGCTCACGCTTGCCGCAGTCAACCGACATCAACCCACGATGGTCTTGATCTCTGTGCCTTTTCCTGGCGCGGTCTACGCGGCGTTTCGAATCGCGCAGACGATTAAAAAACATCATCCAAATATCACACTAGAACTAGGCGGTGGCTTCGTCAATACCGAGCTGCGCGAGCTGTCCGAGCCTCGCGTGTTTGACTATTTCGATTACGTCACGCTGGACGCAGGCGAGCGCCCGCTCTTGGCGCTTATCGAGCATCTGCAAGGCAAACGCTCGCTGCAGCGATTGGTTCGGACCTTTCACCGTGTGGAGGGTGTTGTTCAGTACACTAATTTTGTCGAGCCCGACATTGCATTCGATGACGTGGGCACACCAACATGGGATGGCTTGCCGCTTGCCAAATACCTCTCGCTGCTTGATATGCTCAATCCCATGCATCGCTTGTGGAGCGATGGGCGCTGGAACAAGCTCACTGTGGCGCACGGTTGCTATTGGAAGAAGTGCAGTTTTTGCGATGTGAGCTTGGATTACATCTCGCGCTACGACGCAGCAAGCGCTGAAACATTGGTGAATCGCGTCGAAGAAATCATCAAGGAGACGGGGCAAACGGGCTTTCATTTAGTGGATGAAGCCGCACCGCCAAAATCACTCAAAGCTTTTAGCCATGAGCTCTTGCAGAGGAACGTCAGCATTTCGTGGTGGGGCAATGTACGGTTTGAAAAATCGTTCACACCAGGCCTCTGCAACCTGATGGCGGACAGTGGCTGCATCGCTATTTCGGGTGGATTAGAAGTCGCGTCTGACAGACTACTGAAGCTGATGAAAAAGGGCGTGTCCGTCGCACAAGTGGCGCGTGTCACCAAAGCGTTTAGCGACGCGGGCATCTTGGTGCATGCGTATTTGATGTACGGCTTCCCCACGCAAACCGTGCAAGACACGGTGGACAGTTTGGAGTACGTGCGCCAGCTTTTTGCAGCAGGTTGCATCCAGTCGGGCTACTTCCACCGCTTCACCTGCACCGTGCATTCGCCTGTAGGCTTGAATCCAGAGGACTACGGCATCACGCTGCACCCTTTGCCACATTCTTTACTAGATGTGGCTTCTAAGCCAGTGTTTGCTAAAAATGATGTGCAGTTTGATGACCCGTCAGGTGTCGATCACGACGCGCTCGGTGTCGCGCTCAACAAGGCGCTCTACAACTACATGCATGGCATTGGACTAGAAACTAACGTGCGCCAGTGGTTTGAGCAACGTGTGCCCAAGACGATAGTGGCGAAAGATTTTGTGGCGCAGGCATTACTGGACGTAACCCCCTCTCCCTAACCCTCTCCCACAAGGGGCGAGGGGATCAGTTCACTATTCGGGTTGAATGCCCGCCAACTTGACCCAGCCTGCCCATTTTTTGATCTCAGCGTCAATCGTTTTGGCGAGTTGCGCTGAATCCTGTACATCCAAGTCAATGCCTGCATTGGCAAGTTTCTCCTTAACCTCGGGTTTAGCCAACACAGCCTTTAGCGTTGTTTCTAACTTTTTTGCAGCGTCAGCTGGAACGCCTGCTGGCGCCATGAGGGCAAACCATGCGCTCACGTCATAGCCCTTCACGGTGTCGCTAATTGGCGCTACATTGGGCGCTCTGCCAGCGCGGAAGGTTGTCGTCACGCCAAGGCCACGCATCGTTCCGCCTCTAATTTGCGTCATGGCATTACCCACATCGGCAAAAGCAAATTGAATTTGCCCACCAAGCAAATCCGTCATGGCTTGCGGGATGCCTTTGTAAGGTACGCCCAGCGCCTCAAAGCCGCCAAGATTAGCGACCAGTGCGCCCGAAACGAGCGAGCCTGACGAGCCATGCCCGTATGCCAATTTATTCGTTTTGGCATAAGCCACAAATTCTTTCATGTCTTTGGCTGGAAAGTCGGGCTTGACCATCAAGATAAATCCAGTGCCGCCAATTTTGCCAATCGGAGTGAAATCTTTCACGGGGTCATAAGGAATTTTTTTGTACAGGCTCACATTTGCTGCTTGTGTGGTGCTAGTTGTGACTAAGAGTGTGTACGGATCGCCCTGCGCGGTTTTCACAAAATCCGCGCCAGGAATGCCGTTAGCGCCTGCCTTGTTTTCAACCGTGATGGGTTGTCCTAGCGACTCGCTCATCGCCTGCGCCACGATGCGTCCGACACTGTCGGTGGCGCTGCCAGCAGGGAAGGGGACGACAAATTTGATGGGCTTGGCGGGGTAAGTTTGCGCCAAAACGGCACTATTACAAGCCAGAACCAATAAGGCTTGCAGGCCGATTTTTAATATTGAGGACATATTTTTCTCCAGTTAAATAAGTTCTTGTCTCGCACAGCGGACACGAGTGTCCACATAATACCCGCCATATTCAGTGTACTTCAGCAGTACGCGTTCGCAAGTCTTACAGCTAAACGCATCGCAGCGGTTGTACGGAAAATGCAGCGCGGAAATAGGCGCATCGGGCGAATCGTAATTCGTGCCATTAGGATGATGCTGCTCAAACGTGGGCTCGTAAATCTCAGGATCACGCAGCGTGCCGATGCGCGTCATTTGCTCTTTGGGAAAGCGCTCATCAGGAACGCTTTCCCAAGCTGCGCACACACCGACGGCACAGCTGCAAGCCTTGCTGGATGTGGCTTGCAGAGCCGTTTTGAGCGTCTCGTTAGTGAGTAAATTAGCGTCCATTTGCCTTGCGCCACACCTCAAAGTCAACTTTGCTTTGCGGATCAGTCGGCGGATAGAGTCCCAAAATCGAGCGACCTTCTAGCACTTTGGCAGTGACGAAATCCTCAAACGCAGTCATCTCGGTGGCTTCAATCGCAATCTCGTCGGCAATGTTGGCGGGGATGATGACCACGCCTTCCGCGTCGCCCACCACGATGTCACCAGGCCAGACGGGTGCATCGCCGCAGCCAATGGGCACGTTGATATCTAGTGCTTGGTGAATCGTCAAATTAGTAGGCGCGGAGGGGCGGCTGTGATACGACGGCATCGCCAAAGCGCCAATTTCTGGTGAATCGCGAAAGCCACCATCGGTCACGATGCCTGCTACGCCGCGCACCATCAAACGGGTGACGAGGATCGAGCCTGCCGATGCAGCGCTTGCATCCTTGCGCGAATCAATCACCATGACGCTGCCAGCGGGACACTCTTCTACGGCTTTGCGCTGAGGGTGATCGCGGTTTAAAAATACGTCGATTTTGTTGAGGTCTTCTCGCGCAGGGATGTAGCGCAGCGTGAACGCGGGCCCGACCATATTGCCGTGCTTGGCATGGTGATCGCTACCCACGGGCAGCACGTTTTGAATAAATTGATGTGACAGCCCGCGCTTAAATAACGCGGTGCAAAGCGTGGCGGTTGAGACTTTTTGGAGTCGTTCGCGGGTGTTTGAATTCATAAATAGGGTTGCAAGAAGTTTATGCCGTGCCTTCCAATTGTTTGCCAGCGCGGCTAATCACGCCGCTCCAGCGTTGGCGCTCGGAGACCAAAAATTGCTGAATTTCTTGCGGTGTCGAAGTCATCACTTCTGCGCCTGCCGCGCTAAGGCGTGCACGTACTTCAGGTGTGCGAATGACTGCAATCAAGGCCGTGCCCAACTTGTCAACTGCGGCACGTGGCATGCTGCTGGACACGGCCACGCCTTGGTAAGTTCCCGACTCAAACGTCGGCAAACCCTGCTCAGCAATCGTGGGCATGGAGCCCACTAAAGCCATCCGTGTGCGCTTGCTAATACCGATCACTTTGAGTCGCCCCGCATTCACCAGAGGCAGTGTGGCCAGCATCCCATTCATGACTACATCGGTCACGCCAGCGGCTGTATCTGCAATCGACTGCGCCCCGCCTCGGTAAGGAACATGCGTCCACTGCATGCCCGTGGCCATCGCAATTTCAGCCATCGCCAAATGCGTAGGCGCACCTGTACCGCTAGACGCGACATTGATTTTTTTGCGCTTGGATAGTGCAATGAGTTCCTGCAGATTGTTAGCTGGCAAGGACGGCGTAGCCACCAGCATATGCGGCGAATACGCCAGCATCGTCACGCCTTGCAAGTCAGTCGCTTTGTAGGGCAGATCAGGCGTAATGACATGCGCAAGGGCTACCGCGCCCATATCTGAGAGCAACATGGTGTGCGAGTCTGTTGACGCAGCAACCACTCCCGCCCCCACGCTGCCATTTGCACCTGTTCGGTTTTCGACGATAACCGTGGTTTTGAGCGACTCGCCCAGCGCGTTAGCAATGATGCGGGCAATCATGTCGGATGTGCCCCCTGGCGGAAATGGAACGACAATTTTGAGTGCTTGCGTCGGCCACGCCGCATTCGTTTTTGACTGGGCAATGGCCTGCAGGCCATATCCAGTAAGGGCTGCAGAGGATGCAGCTTGCAAGATTTTGCGACGTGTATTCATAACCAATCCGATCAAAAAATAGGAGTAAAAATTATTGCGTTTTAATGCCAGCCGTCTTAATCACGTTAGTCCAGCGATCGACTTCTTTGCCAACAAACTCAGCGTAAACTTTTGATCCTTGTGGAGGCACAACAAATCCGTTGCCTTCCATGCGAGCTTTAATCGCTGCCGAGCCCATGGCCTGCGCCATAGCTGACTCTAATTTAGCAACGATGGCTGGCGGTGTGCCCTTAGGCGCAGAGAGCCCTGACCATGACAACGCTTCAAAGCCAGGAAAACCACTTTCTGCAACAGTGGGAACGCCTGGGTACAGTGGGTTGCGCTGACTACTAGAGACGGCCAGTGCGCGCAATGTGCCTCGGCGCACATGCTGAATCGCCACGTCTTGGTTAATAAACATCATGGGGATTTGACCTGCCAAGAGATCGGTCATCATGGGGCCACCACCGCGGTATGGAATGCCTGTGATGAAGATGCCTGCCGTTTGTTTGAATAGCTCCATCGCCATGTGACCAGATGCCGCGGGTGTGAAGCCGTAATCCAACTTGCCCGGGTTTTTCTTGGCGTAATCGACGACATCCTTCAAAGTTTTGTAAGGCGTATTGGCGTTGACGACTAAGACATTAGGGCCATGATGAATTTGGCTAATGTGGATGAAGTCGAGCTTGGAGTCGTACTTAGGGAAAGGCTCAAGGCCATGCGCTACAGCGTTTGAACCAACACCCGTCAGCGTGATGGTGTAGCCGTCTGCGACAGCTTTAGCGCCGCGATCTGCGCCAATAATGCCGCCACCACCGCCAATGTTTTCAACAACAAAGGGCTGTTTGAGAATCTTGCCAAGCTCCTCTGCCGCCATGCGTCCCATGATGTCGGATGTTCCGCCCGGTGGAAACGGCACGATGACTTTGACGGGTTTACTGGGGTAATCGGACTGCGCGAGAGCGGTTGCTGCGAGTAGTAGCGAGGCAAGCAAAAAAGATAGTTTTTTCATGAGTACTCCTAGTTTTGAATGATGATCACCGAACCATACATGGTTTCTTGTTATTAAATTTCCAATTTGGAATGAGGTACTGCATCGCCGTTGCATCATCGCGCGACCCCAAGCCATGCTGTAAATACAGCTGATGCGCGGCTTCTACGCGTGCCATGTCAAGTTCAATACCAAGGCCACCTGTTTGCGGTACGGCGATGTGGCCGTTTTTAATTTGCAACGGCTCAGTGCATAGGCCTTGCCCATCTTGCCAAATCCAGTGCGTGTCAATCGCCGTGACCTTGCCAGGCGCTGCCGCGCCCACATGCGTAAACATGGCGAGCGACACATCGAAGTGGTTGTTGGAATGCGATCCCCAAGTCAGGCCCCAGTCGCGGCAGGTTTGCGCCACGCGCACGGAGCCCGCCATCGTCCAAAAATGCGGGTCTGCCAGCGGTATGTCCACGCTTTGCAGTGAGAGCGAATGCTGGAGTTGTCGCCAGTCGGTCGCCACCATATTCGTCGCCGTTGGCAAACCAGTCTCGCGGCGGAATTCCGCCATCACTTCACGTCCGCTAAAACCATCTTCTGCACCGCAGGGGTCTTCGGCATACGCCACCACGCCGTGCATATCACGCATCAAACGGATAGCGTCTTTGAGTAGCCAGCCACCGTTCGGATCTAACGTGACACGTGCCGTCGGGAAGCGCTCGTGCAGAGCGCGAATCGCCTCGACTTCGGCCTCGCCAGCCAGCACGCCGCCTTTGAGTTTGAAGTCGTTAAAACCGTACTTGGCACGTGCTGCCTCGGCTTGGCGAACAATGGCTTCAGGTGTGAGGGCGACTTGGTTGCGGCAGGCCATCCATGCGTCGCTGTGACCTGTCTCATCCCGGTACGCCAAATCCGTTTTGGCTTTGTCACCAACATAAAACAAATAGCCCAGCATTTCAACCGACGCACGTTGTTGCCCTTCACCCAGCAAAGCCGCCACGGGCACGCCAAGGTGCTGCCCCAGCAAATCGAGCATGCAAGACTCGACAGCCGTGACCGCGTGAATCGTGGTGCGCAAATCAAAAGTTTGCAAGCCACGCCCACCTGCGTCGCGGTCGGCAAACTCCGTGCGCATCTTTGTTAATACGGCTTGCACGTTACCGATGGATTGACCCACGACGAGTTCGGTTGCATCCTCTAAGGTTTTACGAATTTTTTCACCGCCTGGCACTTCGCCCACGCCCGTGCGACCTGCAGAGTCGGTGAGGATCAAAAGGTTGCGTGTGAAGAATGGACCATGCGCACCTGAAAGATTCATGAGCATGGAGTCGTGCCCCGCAACGGGGATGACCCGTAGGCCAATGACAGTGGGCGTTGTAGAGGATGCCATGTGGGAAGCCTTATCGGGTATGGTCTGCGGGCGAGGTGCTAGATTAGATTGACTGTGAGCCAAGCTTCTTAATTAGCACATCCAATTGTTCCATTTCAGCAGGCTTCAAATCGGAGAGCGGTGCGCGGACAGGCCCCGCGCTATGTCCGACCAATGTGGCACCTGCCTTGACGATGCTGACTGCGTAGCCTTGCGTTTTGTTACGAATGTCAAGGTACGGCATGAAAAAATCTTTTAAGAGGCGGTGCTGCGTCGCCATGTCGTCTTTAGCAACAGCATGGTAGAAATCCATCGCCGTTTTAGGGATGAAGTTAAACACCGCGCTTGAATACACGGGCGTTCCTAGCGCTTTATAGGCTGCTGCATAGACCTCCGCCGTTGGCAAACCGCCAAGATAGGCAAAGCGGTCGCCCATCGCCATGTAGATGGAAGACATGGTTTCGATGTCGCCCACGCCGTCTTTAAAGCCAATCAGATTGGGGCAACGATCTGCCAAGATTTGCAGTGATTTTGGTGTGAGTTTGCAGACGTTGCGGTTGTAAACAATCACGCCAAACTTGACGCTTTCGCAGACTTGCGCGACGTGCTCAATCAAGCCTTCTTGGCCAGCTTCAGTCAGATAATGCGGCAAAAGCAAGATGCCGTGTGCACCAAGGCGTTCGGCTTCTTGTGCGCATTGAATGGCAAAGCGTGTTGAGCCGCCCGCGCCTGCAATGATGGGAACTTTGCCGCGGCAAGTGTCCACTGCAACTTTGATGATTTGCGAGTACTCATCGCCCATGAGTGAGAAGAACTCACCCGTACCGCCTGCTGCGAACAAAGCCGATGCGCCATAGGGTGCGAGCCAGTCCAAACGATCGGCATAACCCTTAGCGTTGAAGTCGCCATTTGCGTCAAAGTCTGTCAAAGGAAATGACAGTAAGCCGCTGGACATGATGGTTTTAAGTTCTTGTGGGTTCATGATGGTTTTTTTTAGCAATATACGAGTAAATAATGGTAGCGCTACCATTTTTATATTGTAGCATTAAAACAATAGATTTAATCCGTTTTTAAATGAGGGGTTCTACCTAGGCTGGGGAAGCGAAGCAGCGTTACGTGCTGGCACGCTCGATGATGGAAAAGCCAATATCCACAATCGGTTTCTCAACCACCCTACCTTCGGCTCGGTCAATCAGGTAGCGTGCCGCCAAGCGACCAATGTCGCTACCATTAATACGCACGGTGGAGAGCGCGGGCTCAATGTCCGCACCAAACGGCACATCGCCAAAGCCCATCACGGATAAATCTTTGGGAACATCAATCCCGCGGGCTTTGGCTTCAGTCACCACGCCCATGGCGAGCAAATCGGAGCTACAAAAAATGGCATCGGCTTTGGGTGCGTCTGACAAAATCTTGATGAATGCATCACGGCCACTTTTTAGCGTGCGTGAGTCCCCTACATTGACGGTGAATACGTCTCCCAGCCCGGCAGCAGCAACGGCTTCAGTAAAACTACTGGCACGCCGCGCAGCGCGTTCGTCACCCGCTAGTACTAGCGCAAGTCGCGTGCGGCCTTTATCCATCAGGTGTTTGGCGGCAGCACGACCAATGGCCAGATGCGAAAAACCAATCAGCATATCAATCGGGGTTTGCGTCAGATCCCAAGACTCGACCACGGGGATGCCCGAGGCCATGAGACGTGTACGAGCGCGCCCAGGTTGCAAGATGCCAGCTAAAAAAATGCCATCAGGACGGCGACCAATGACGGCTTCTAGCAGTGCTTCTTCGCGCTCAACCGAGTAGCTGGATTGCCCGAGCATGAGTTGATAGCCCGCGTCAAACAAGGTGTTGTTGAGTGTTTCGACAGTTTCCACAAAGACCGACATCACGGTACTGGGCACGACAGCGGCAATCATGCGGCTACGACTAGACGCTAAGCCGCCTGCCATACGGTTGGGAACATAACCCGTGCGCTCTACGGCCGCTAAGACTTTGTGCAGCACTTCGGCTGATACGCTGGCAGGTGTATTGATGGCGCGTGATGCCGTGATGGGTGCAACGCCTGCTAACTTGGCGACATCTTGCAGCGTAATCGCGCCACTGCTTCGGCGTGATTTTTTAGGCAATGATGATGAAGTTAATGGTAGCGCTGTCATTTGATTTAGAATCGAAATAAATATGTACGCATGATAGGAGATAAAAATGAGTCCACTTACCATTTCTATGGGCCCTCGCGACAACGTGGCCATTGTTGCCAACGATGGCGGCTTGTCAGCAGGGACGGTACTGGTGGATGTGCACGCTTCGGGTCTTGTGCTCAAAGACAAAGTGCCGCAAGGGCACAAGGTGTCGCTGGTTGATTTGGCTGTGGGCGCGCCCGTGCTGCGCTACGGTATCCCGATTGGCTTTGCGAGCAAAGCAATTGAGGCTGGTAGCTGGGTGCACGAGCGTTTGCTCGAAATGCCCGGTGCGCGCGGCCTGGACGACCTTCCGATTGCAACGGTCAAACCCGCCGTCACATCCTTTGATGAGCTATCCAAGATGCAAGGCTTTACGTTTGAGGGCTACAGGAACAGTGATGGCTCAGTCGGTACGCGGAACATTTTGGCGATTACGCAAACCGTGCAGTGCGTGGCAGGCGTGACGGATTTTGCGGTGCAGCGTATCAAGGCCGAGCTGTTGCCGCTGTATCCGAATGTTGACGATGTCGTCTCGCTGGCGCACACCTATGGCTGCGGTGTCGCGATTGAAGCGCCTGGAGCAGAGATCCCGATTCGTACGCTGCGCAACATCAGCACCAATCCTAATTTTGGTGGCGAAGTGATGGTGGTGAGTCTTGGCTGCGAAAAACTGCAACCCGCGCGATTACTGCCTCTAGGGTCGATTCCAATTTCTTCTAATAACCCTTTAGGTTTTGATAATGTCTGCTTACAAGACGACGCGCATGTGGGCTTTATGTCCATGATCGAGTCGGTGATGGCAACTGCCAAAACGCATTTGGAGCGCCTCGACAAACGTCGCCGTGAAACTGTACCCGCGTCCGAGTTAGTGGTGGGTGTGCAGTGCGGCGGTAGCGATGCGTTTAGCGGTGTCACGGCCAATCCAGCAGTGGGTTTTTGCACCGATTTGCTGGTGAAGGCGGGCGCGAGTGTCATGTTTTCTGAAACCACCGAAGTGCGTGACGGCATTGCCCAGCTCACGTCCCGCGCCAGTTCGCCTGAGGTCGCGCAGCGCATGATTGATGAAATGGCGTGGTACGACGCGTACTTACAACGTGGCAGCGTGGATAGAAGCGCCAACACGACGCCCGGCAATAAAGCAGGCGGCCTATCCAACATCGTCGAAAAAGCGATGGGCTCAATTGTGAAGTCGGGCACGAGCGCTATTAGCAATGTGCTCTCACCGGGTGAAAAGCTAAAGCACAAAGGTTTGACCTACGCCGCAACGCCTGCGTCCGATTTCATTTGCGGCACGCTGCAAGTGGCGGCGGGTATGAACCTGCATGTCTTCACGACAGGGCGCGGCACGCCGTATGGCTTGGCAGCTGTGCCTGTTATTAAAGTGGCGACCCGTTCCGACTTGGCTCGCCGCTGGCATGACCTGATGGACATTAACGCAGGCACGATAGCAGATGGCAGTAAGACCATAGCGGACGTGGGCTGGGAGATGTTCCACCTGATGCTGGACGTGGCCAGTGGTCGCAAAAAAACATGGGCCGAGCATTGGAAGTTGCATAACGCACTGGTTCTTTTTAATCCCGCTCCAGTCACCTAAAACTCATATGAACTCAAACAACGACACCATCAAGCACATCAAAGTCTCGTCCTGCTACCTCCCGCTGGCAAACCCCATTTCTGATGCTAAGGTGCTGACGGGTAGGCAAAAACCCATGACGGAAATCGCCATGCTGTTTGTTGAAATCCAAACCGCAGATGGACACGAAGGACTGGGCTTTAGCTACTCCAAACGTGCGGGCGGACCTGGGCAATTTGCACACGCACGCGAGGTTGCACCTGCCTTGGTTGGCGAGAACCCAAACGACATTGCTAAGTGCTGGGACAAGCTGTGCTGGGCGGGCGCGTCTGTTGGGCGGAGCGGCATCGCCACGCAGGCTATTGGTGCGTTTGACGTAGCGCTGTGGGATTTAAAGGCCAAGCGTGCCAATCTATCACTGGCTAAATTACTGGGTAGCCATCGCGACTCGGTGGCTTGCTACAACACCTCGGGCGGGTTTTTGCATACGCCTATTGACCAGTTGATGATCAACGCAGCCGCTTCGATTGAACGCGGCATTGGCGGCATCAAACTCAAAGTCGGGCAACCCGACACGGCTAAAGACATTGCGCGCGTGACCGCGGTGCGTAAGCACTTGGGCGATCACGTGCCCATCATGGTGGACGCGAACCAGCAGTGGGATAGACCGACGGCGCAGCGCATGTGCCGTGCCTTTGAGCCGTTTAACCTCGTTTGGATTGAAGAGCCGCTCGATGCGTATGACTTTGAGGGTCATGCGGCGCTTGCTGCGCAATTTGACACGCCGATTGCCACGGGTGAAATGCTAACCAGCGCGAGAGAGCATTTCGATTTGATTCGCCATAAATCTTGCGACTACTTGATGCCCGATGCGCCGCGCGTCGGTGGCATTACGCCTTATCTCAAGGTCGCTGCGCAGGCTGAGCATGCTGGCGTGATGCTGGCGCCGCACTTTGCCATGGAGTTGCATATTCACTTAGCTGCTGCGTATCCGACTGAGCCGTGGGTTGAACACTTCGAGTGGCTAGAGCCGCTGTTCAATGAGCGCTTAGAAGTGAAGGGTGGGCGCATGATTGTTCCCACGCGCCTAGGGCTAGGCGTGAGTTTGTCTGAGCAAGCGCGGGCTTGGGTTCGAGAGTCGGCGAGTATTTAATCTAATAAGCACAATAGTGCAGTCAAGGCGGCGAGGGCGGTTAAGATCGCCAGCATGCAGGAGAGCACAGCTCGTTCATTTTTGAGCGGACTGTCACCGAAGGCGCAAACTCTCATAATCGCTCAGGTTCATGTACTGCATCATTTTTATGCCGACTGGAGAGTCGTCTTGTCAATCCCGTTAGGGTTTGCAAGGCGCACCGAAGGAGCAAAGCGCTTTGAATACTTCAAGCGCTGAATCTCTCAGGTACCAAGGACAGTGAGAGCGGCTCCAAGGCTTTAGTGCTGGAGTATCTCTATGAAAGTCATTGTTTTAGGCTCAGGCCTACTGGGCGTTACGTCCGCTTATTTTCTACGCGCCCAAGGTCATGATGTGGTCGTGATCGACCGCCAAGCCACGCCGGCAGCGGAGACCAGTTTTGCCAACGGTGGCCAAATTTCGGTTAGTCATGCCGAGCCTTGGGCGAATCCCAGCGCACCTTTGAAGGTATTGCAATGGCTTGGCAAAGAAGATGCGCCGCTCTTATTTCGCTTGCGTGCTGACATGCGTCAGTGGATGTGGGGCTTGCAATTTTTGCGCGAGTGCACACCTGCAAAAACCAAATACAACATTGAGCAAATTGTGCGGCTTGGTACGTATAGCCGTGATACCTTGCAGGCGCTGCGTAGCGCGATTGGTTTGCAATACGACGAGCGCACGCAGGGCATTTTGCATTTTTATACCAATCAAAAGGAATTTGATGCCGCCGAAGCGCCTGCTGCGCAAATGCGCGAGCTGGGCTGTGACCGCCGCGTGATTAGTGCGGATGAGGCCGTGAGGTTAGAGCCTGCACTCGCGCACATTCGCCCACGGCTTGCAGGCGCAACCTACACCGCTGAAGATGAATCGGGTGATGCCAATCAATTTGCACGAGGTTTAGTTGAACAATGCAAAAAAATGGGTGTTGAGTTTTTGATGAGCCACACCATCACAGCACTGCGCAACAAGGGCGGCGCAGGCAGCGAGATTGACCATGTAGAAGCCACTGATAGCGAAGGCCGTTTTCGTGCTATCCGCGGCGATGCCTATGTGCTGGCGATGGGAAGTTTGAGCCCGCTCTACGCCAAGCCGCTCGGTATTGATTTGCCGATTTATCCCGCCAAGGGCTACTCGGTCACCATGCCCGTGAAAGACCCGACCTATGCGCATCAAGTCTCGCTAACTGATGACGAATTCAAGCTCGTGTTCTCGCGCTTGGGTGATCGCCTGCGCATTGCCGGGACGGCCGAATTCAATGGCTATGACCGCGACCTCAACCGCGTTCGCTGCGAAGCGATTGTGCGGCGCACCGAAGAGTTGTTCCCAGGCGCGGGCGATGCGACGCAGGCGCAGTTTTGGACAGGACTGCGCCCCGCCACGCCCAGCAATGTGCCCATTATTGGACGCAGCAAAATCAGCAACCTCTTTTTAAATACAGGACACGGCACGCTGGGCTGGACGCATTCTTGTGGCTCAGGCAAAAGCATTGCGCGCATCATCAGCGGGCTTCAACCTGAAGTAGATTTCGCATTCACTTAATCCTTCCACTTAAACTATTTCGACCTTTCTTTTTCTTTGTATTTTTCTATTTTTATACCTTAAGGAGTCCTCATGAAAATTTCATCTCTACTTAAACAACTGATCGCCGGCATCAGCTTGCTGGCTGTGGGCATCGTGTCCGCACAGACATTCCCTAGCAAGCCGATCAATATGATCGTGGCCTTCCCTGCTGGTGGCGCATCCGACTTTGTGGCGCGTGTCGTGTCCAAAGAGATGCAGAGCAATTTAGGACAACCTATCGTTATTGAAAACGTTGTCGGTGTTGCGGGATCGCTGGGTGTTTTGAAGGCAGCTAATAGCGCGCCAGACGGCTACACCTTGATTGCAGGTTCACCGCTGGAACTCATCCTGACGCCTTTGGGCATGTCGGCTGCCAAAAACAAACCCGAAGATGTTCGCATGATTGCTGTCGCAGGCCGTAGCGACATGATGCTGGCGGTTCGAAAGGACTTTCCCGCTGCGACCACCGAGCAATTTTTAACTGCACTCAAGACCGATGCTAAAGGCTTGTCGTACGGCTCTACGGGCATTGGCTCGCTCTATCACCTGATGGGCGCGAAGATGATTCAAGCAGCGGGCGCAAAGGGTTTGCACGTACCATTCAATGGCTTGGCTCCTGTACTGCAAGCGCTGGGCGGTGGACAAATTGATTTTGCCTTTCTACCTATCGCAGGCCCTGTTCCTGGCTACGTAGAAGCAGGCAATGTAAAAGCCATATCGGTTGCATCGACTTCATCGTCACCTCGCTTTCCTAAACTGCCATTGATCACAGCTGTGCGCGGATTTGAAGACTTCACGTTCAGCATTTGGGCGGGCATTCAAACAGGCGCAAAAGTGCCTGATAGCGTCGCCGCTGTGCTGCACAAATCAGTCTACGATGCGCTGGCTAATCCTGAAGTCAAAAAGCAATTGGAAGCTTCGGGATCGTATTTACTCGCACCCATGAGCCTTGCGCAGCTAAATAGCTTTTACGCCAAAGAAACGGCTATGTACCGGGCGATTGCAAAGTCTATTGATTTGCAAGCGCAGTAATTTGAGAGCCCGAACCCCTCTTTAGGAACGGGTAATTCCCTACGCAAAGTGGGGGTGGAGTTGGGTAGGATGAATCATGAAAACAGCCTATCAATCCACACTCGATTTTTATCAACTCTTGCAGCAAGAACTGCCCACCGAAGACGGCGCAGATCTTGCTGATGCGAAGCAGGGCTTCCTTGGCACTCATGAGCATGCTGAGATTTTGCGTACCAGTGGGCCGATGGCAGGACAAGCGATTTGGAGCCACCGCCCGTACGCTTTCTTGGACAGTGAAACACCTGCACCCACGGTCAACCCTAGCCTTTGGCGGCAAGCGCGGCTCAATCTGAATCATGGCTTGTTTAAAGTCACCGAGCGCATCTACCAAGTCCGTGGATTCGATATTGCCAATATCACTTTTATAGAAGGCGATACGGGATTGCTGGCGCTGGACGCGCTCTCGTGTGCCGATACGGCTAGAGCTGCACTGGCGCTGTACCGCACACACCGCGACCCCGAGCACAAGCGTCCTTTGCACACAGTGATGTACAGCCACAGTCATGGCGATCACTTTGGCGGCGTGCTGGGTTTGGTCAGCCAAGCTGATGTGGATGCTGGCAAGGTCGCCATCATTGCGCCTGCAGGTTTTATGCACCACGCGGTGGCTGAAAACGTACTGGCAGGCGTAGCGATGGCGCGTCGTGCGCAGTTTCAATTTGGGCATACCTTGCCTATTGGTGCAGACGCGCAGGTCGATTCAGGTTTAGGCAAAAATCTACCGAAGGCGCAGCCAGGTTTGATTGCACCGACGCAAACAATTAACGAGCCGTTTGAAACGCATGTGATTGATGGCGTGGAGATTGAGTTTCAACTCGCTCCAGATAGCGAAGCGCCGTCGGAGATGCACTTTTTCTTCCCAGGACTTCGTGCAGTCAATATGGCGGAGAACACCAATCATTTGATGCACAACCTGTGCCCCCTGCGCGGAGCGCAAGTGCGCGATAGCTTGGCGTGGAGTAAGTATCTCAACCATGCATTGCACCATTACGCAGACCGTGTGGATGTGTTGATGGCGCAGCATCACTGGCCGACTTGGGGCACCCAGGCAGTTCAATTGTTTTTGTCGCAGCAGCGCGACATGTACCGCGTTATTCACGATCAAACTGTGCGCATGATGAATCACGGTTTAAAACCTGCCGAGATTGCCGAAGAATTGCGTATGCCAAAAAGCTTAGGCGCACTGTGGCACGCACGGGGTTATTACGGTTCGCTGTCGCATAACGTGAAAGCGGTCTATCAGCGTTACTTGAGTTGGTATGACGCGCACCCTGCTAATTTGCACGCCTTGCCACCTGTGCCTGCGGCGAAAAAAACCATCGAGTACATGGGGGGTATTGAAGCGGTGCTGCTGCGAGCCAAAGCTGACCTTGAGCGCGGCGAATACCGCTGGGTCGCTCAGGTGATGCGGGATGCCGTGTATGCGTATCCCGAGCACCAAGCCGCACGGGCATTGGCTGCCGAGGCGATGGAGCAAATGGGCTTCCAAGCAGAGTCGGCCACATGGCGCAATGCATTTTTGCTAGGTGCACAAGAATACCGAAACGGTACGCCCAAACCATTCACCCAAGTGCTGGGCGGCACGCTATTGCCCGCTGTCAGTAACGAGCTTTTATTTGATGCATTGGCGGTACGCTGGAATGGCGTCAAAGGCGGCGCATTGTCGTTCAGCATGGCATGGCACTTTACGGACAGCAACGAGCTTTGGCTAATTGAAATCAATAACGGCGCGATGAACAGTATTCGCACGCAGGCTGCGCCCAATGCCAGCATCACCCTCAAGCTCACTCGCTCCCTATTACAAGATGTCCTACAGCAAAAAATAACCCCCGCTGATGCCGCGCAGTCAGGCCAGTTGCAGCTTGCGGGAGATGCCACACTGCTGCGCGTTTTCTTTGGTACGTTAGATAAATTCGTTGGCAACTTCCCTGTGGTGGACGCTGCTGTTTTGCCTGAATAACAATTTAAACGAGGATCACTATGAACTCCAAGGCTTTTGATTACATCATCGTAGGCGGCGGCTCGGCCGGCTGCGTCATGGCCTCGCGACTGTCCGAAGACCCAAACGTCTCGGTCGCCTTGATTGAAGCCGGCGGCTCTGACGCCAGCAATTGGGTCACCATCCCTGCGGCGCTGATTGGCACTGTGCCTACCAAGCGCATGAACTGGGCGTTTCAGACCGTGCCGCAAGCGGGATTGAACGGTCGCCAAGGTTACCTGCCACGCGGCAAGGTGATGGGCGGTAGCTCGTCGATTAATGCCATGTGCTACATCCGAGGCCACGCTAGTGACTACGACGAGTGGGCTGCCGCAGGCTGTACGGGTTGGGGCTATGCCGACGTGCTGCCGTACTTCAAAAAGAGTGAAGGCAATTTGGCAGGACTGGCGGGCGACTTTCATGGACAGGCAGGGCCACTCAAAGTATCGAACTTGCAGTCACCCAGCACATTCAATGATTATTTTTTGAAAGCTGCAGAAGCTTGTGGATATAAAAAAAATCCAGACTTTAATGGTGCAGAGCAAGAGGGTGTGGGCTTGTATCACGTCACGCAGGAAAAGGGTGTGCGTTGCAACGCTGCAAGAGCCTATTTGTCGGGCACTGAGAGTAGAGCCAATTTGCACATTTTGAAAGAGGTCTCGGTTGATCGGGTGCTTTTTGATGGCATTCAAGCAATCGGCGTTGCGCTCACGCAAGCTGGGCAATCCTTGTCGCTGACCGCCAAGCGTGAAGTGATTTTGTGCGCGGGTGCGTTTGGCTCCCCCCAGCTCTTGATGCTGTCGGGCGTAGGGCCTGGCGCGCATTTGCAATCGCTGGGTATTCCTGTGGTGGCAGACCGTGCGAACGTGGGTGGCAACTTGCAAGATCACGCCGATTGTTTGATTACACGGCAGTACAACGACAAAAATTTAATCGGCCTTGGTTTTGGATTTCTCGCACGACTTCGGTCCGTCTGGCAAGCCTATAAAAAAACAAAAACGGGCATGCTCACAAGTAATTTTGCGGAATCGGGTGGTTTTATCCGCACAGCCCCAGATTTGGCTAAACCCGATGTGCAGTGGCATTTCGTGATTGCCAAAGCCGATGACCACGGGCGCAAAAAACATTGGGGGCAAGGATATGCCGTACATGCTTGCCAATTGCGCCCTTACTCGCGTGGAACAGTGCGATTGGCAAGCTCGAACGCACAAGATGCGCCGCTCATTGATCCTCAATACCTCAGTGATCCACGTGACATGGCTGTGATGATTCGAGCCTATAAAGCCTCGCAAGCGGTGATGCAGTCCTCGGTCTTTGCACCAGTTCGTGGGATACCGCTGGTGCCTGAACCTGCTTTGGACGACGATGCTGCTATCGAGCAATTCATCCGTAATCGCGCAGATACGATTTACCACCCCGTCGGCACGTGCCGTATGGGAAGTGATGCCGACTCGGTAGTTGATTTGGAACTGCGAGTCCGCGGCGTAGAGGGCTTGCGGGTGGTCGATGCCTCCATCATGCCGACCTTGATTGGCGGTAACACCAACGCCCCCACCATCATGATTGCCGAACGCGCGGCAGATTTAATTAAGAAGGAGAGTTGATATGCCTCAAGTTACTTTTATGGCCTTTAACGGAACAGCACACACGGTCGACGTGCCCGTGGGCATCAACCTCATGCGTGCCGCGACCGATAACGACGTTCCGGGCATCGATGGCGATTGCGGTGGTAACTGCGCCTGCGCAACCTGCCATGTATTCGTGGATGCGGCTTGGGAAGCACGCACGGGTGTACGAACCGCCAAGGAAGACGACATGCTGAACTTTGCGCCAGAACTGCAAAACAATTCGCGCCTTGCCTGTCAAATCGTCGTGACCGACGCGCTGGATGGCCTTGTCGTCACGATGCCCGAAGCACAGCATTAATTTCAGAACAAATAGGAGTGCACCATGATGACACTTGATGACATTAACGGCCTGCCAATCGATCAGCTCAACCCCTCCAACCCGCAGCATTTTGTCGATGGCACCGAGCTGGCCGTGTTTGACCGCTTGCGCCGTGAAGACCCTGTGCACCGCTCATACAGTGAGGTGCCCGGCATGGGCGAGTATTGGTCCGTCACGCGCTATGAGGACATCATGTATGTGGACACCAATCCCGCCTTGTTTTCGTCTGAGCCTGCCATCACGCTGATGGATTTTCCTAAAGGGGATGAGCAGCAGCTCAAAATGTTTATCGCGATGGATCCACCCAAGCACGACGAACAGCGCAAGGCAGTCGCACCGATTGTGGCGCCCGCGAACCTTGTCAATTGGGAGGGTTTGATCCGTGAACGCACTGCCAAAGTGCTGGACAGTTTGCCACGCAACGAGACCTTTGATTGGGTCGATAAAGTTTCCATCGAGCTCACCACCTACATGCTGGCGACATTGTTTGACTTCCCGCTAGAAGACCGCCGCTTGCTGCCGTATTGGTCGGATATTGCGACTTCGCTGAAAGCCAATAACCCAGATGCGTTAGAGCCTGAGGTACGAATGGCCGAACTCAAAAAAATGTTGATGTATTTCACAAGACTGTGGAATGAGCGCATCAACGAGCCACAGCGTACCGATTTGATTTCCATGTTGGCGCATGGCCCAGCGACCCGAAACATGGGTGCGCTCGAGTTCATGGGCAACTTGGTGTTACTCATCGTGGGCGGCAACGACACCACGCGCAATTCCATGACCAGCGGTGTGCTGGCGCTGCACAACAACCCAGCTGAGATGGCGAAGTTACGCGCCAATCCCAAACTGATTGACAGCATGGTGCCTGAAATTATCAGATGGCAAACGCCGCTAGCCTATATGCGGCGCACCGCGCTGTCCGATACAGAGCTTGGCGGTAAGAAAATTAAAAAAGGCGACAAGCTTGCCATGTGGTACATCTCGGGCAACCGCGATGAAGCAGCCATCCCAGAGCCGAATCGCTTCATCATCGACCGCGCAAGGCCACGTCAACATTTATCGTTTGGCTTTGGCATTCACCGCTGCGTGGGCAATCGACTTGCTGAGTTGCAGCTCAAAATTTTGTGGGAAGAAATCTTAAAACGCTTCCCCGTGATTGAGGTTGTGAGCGAACCGACGCGGGTTTACTCATCATTTGTCAGAGGATTTTCGCGTTTAGATGTCAGATTACCAAGTTAGGGCAGTCGTTCAGGTGCTTTCGCGCAGGACAAGTTCAAACCCTAAATCTTGAATTTTTGCAGGCGGCTTGCCTGTAAGCCTTGATGGATTTAGTCTAGCGAGCAACATGTCCGCTGCGCCTTTCCCCATATGGCTTGTGGGCACGCGCACTGTAGAGAGCGCTGGCTGCATGCTTGCGGCGATATCAAGGTCTGCAAAACCAAAAATGGCTAGATCTGCAGGAACTTGGATTCCTTTGCGTTGACACTCCATGATCGCGCCTGCTGCAAGCGCATCGTTGCCAAAAAAGATCACGTCGGGCAGCGCCATTTTTGATAAATCGGCGATGACGCTAGCACCTCCAGCGAACGACGAGCCCGTGGCGACAGCTATCTGGGAAGCCTGATGAAATATGGCCTTCAGGCCATTAAATCTGGCGGATGAGCGCTCATCTAAACCGCCTGCAAAGCATACTTTTTTGTAGCCTTTGCTGCGCAAATATTCACCCACGGCCCTGCCTGCGGCGTAGTTAGAAAACCCAGCCACCATATCAATGGGCTTGGCGGGCAAATCCCAAGTTTCTACGACAGGAATTTTGGCTAGCTTGAGGCGGCGAGTTGTCAGCGCAGAATGAGCGCCGCCAGTCAGAACCATGCCGTCGACTTTGCGGCTTAAAAATGTGGCAACGAGTTTGTCTTCTTCTAGAGGATCGTAGTTACTTTGACCAAGCAGCAATTGATAGCCGCTGGCGGCTAACGCATCGCTAAGGGCACGCACGGTTTGTGAAAAGATGGAGTTGTCAATCGTGGGCACGATGCAGCCCACGATACGGCTTTTGTTGGAGGCCAAGCTGCCCGCCATCAGGTTAGGGACATAGCCTGTTTTTTTGATCGCCGCCAGCACCTTATCTCGCGTGGCTTCGGCTACTTTGCTGGGTTGATTTACCACCCGTGACACCGTCATCATGTTTACGCCAGCTAGTAGCGCGACGTCTTTTAATCGAATGGAGGGTTTGGTAGCGGAACGCATGGTTTGATTTTATGCTATGATTAATGTTAGCGCTAACATTTTAAATATCAATTGCATCTTAGAAGGATTCTTATGCTGACCCAACAACAAATTGAGCAATACCGCGAAGACGGCGCAGTCGTCGTTCCTGGCGTGCTGGATGCCGCCACTTGCAAGCTCATGAAGGACGTTTTGGCGGAGCTGGTAGAAGGCTCGCGCAAAGTCATGGCGCACGACAATGTGTATGACTTGGAGCCTGGTCATACGGCAGCTAACCCACTTGTGCGCCGCATTAAAAAACCACATACCGTCCATCCTGTTTTTTATGACTTTGCAAGATCAAAAGCACTCACGGATTGCCTGCGTGATTTGATTGGTGACAGTGGCCGCCTCTATGGCTCCAAGCTCAATCTCAAAGTGCCAGGTGTTGGCTCGCCCGTGGAGTGGCATCAGGATTGGGCGTTTTATCCACACACCAATGACGACGTGCTGGCGGTGGGTGTGATGCTGGACGACACCACGGTGGAGAACGGCGCGATGTATGTGATTCCAGGAACGCATAAAGATCCGACGTATGACCATCACGGAGCGGACGGATATTTCACTGGCGCGATGGATCCCGAAACTTGTGGAGTCGATTTTTCTAAGGCTGTGGCTTGCGAAGGCCCTGCGGGTTCGTGCTCGTTTCACCATGTACGCACCATCCACGGTTCGGCGCAAAACACGTCGAATCGTCCGCGTGGTTTGCTGCTGTACGAAATCGCTGCTGGCGATGCCTTTCCCATCATGGGTTTGCAAAACGGCTATGGTAGCTACGACGAGTACAAGAGTCGTTTGCTATATGGTCATGAATCCATTACGCCGCGCTTTAGAGAAGCTCCTGTTAGGCTGCCTTTGCCGCCTGCAAAAAATGGAGGCTCGATTTATGAAAATCAAACGGCAGGTAAGCGATACTTTGGGTTTGTTCAGCCAACCTAATCACGAAAGTAGTCTATGAAATCACGCGCAGCAGTCGCATTCGCCGCAGGACAGCCTTTGCAAATTGTTGAGATTGACGTAGCGCCGCCAAAGGCAGGCGAAGTGCTAGTAAAAATCACACACACTGGTGTGTGCCACACGGATGCATACACGTTATCGGGCGAAGACTCCGAGGGCATCTTCCCTGCGGTGCTGGGGCACGAAGGCGCGGGCGTTGTAGTCGAAGTAGGTGCTGGGGTGACATCGCTCAAAGCGGGCGATCACGTGATTCCGCTCTACACAGCCGAGTGCCGCGAATGCAAATTTTGCTTATCGGGCAAAACCAATTTGTGCCAAAAGGTTAGGGCCACGCAAGGCAAGGGTTTGATGCCCGATGGCACATCGCGCTTTAGCTACCAAGGTAAGCCGATTTATCACTACATGGGTTGCTCGACCTTTAGCGAATACACGGTTGTGAATGAAATCTCGCTTGCCAAAATCAACCCTGCTGCCGATCACGAAAAAGTGTGTTTGCTGGGCTGCGGCGTGACGACGGGACTTGGCGCTGTCAAAAATACGGCAAAAGTGAAAGAGGGCGACACGGTTGCAGTGTTCGGCATTGGCGGCATTGGACTTGCCGTGATTCAAGGTGCGAAACAAGCCAAGGCAGGGCGCATCATTGCCATTGATACGAACCCGAGCAAGTTCGATTTGGCACGTGTGATGGGTGCAACGGATTGCATCAACCCCAAAGACTTTGACAAGCCGATTCAAGACGTGATTGTGGAAATGACGGACGGCGGCGTAGAGTTTAGTTTTGAGTGCATCGGCAATGTAAATGTCATGCGCTCGGCGCTGGAATGCTGCCACAAAGGATGGGGCGAGAGCATCATTATTGGTGTGGCGGGCGCAGGGCAAGAGATTAGTACGCGCCCTTTTCAGCTTGTTACAGGACGTGTCTGGCGTGGCTCGGCGTTTGGCGGTGTCAAAGGGCGCACGCAGTTGCCAGGCATGGTGGAAGAAGCAATGCGCGGAGAAATTGATCTTGATCCGTTTGTCACGCACACCATGGGACTCGAAAAAATTAACGAAGCGTTTGATTTGATGCATGAAGGAAAATCGATTCGTACCGTGATTCACTTTTAAAAATTAATGCATACGACCATGAGTGCTATCCAACCTTTCCATCTCGCATTCCCCGTTCACGATCTAGCTGCAGCGCGCCAGTTTTACGGCACAGTCATGGGCTGCGAAGAGGGGCGCAGCTCACCCCATTGGATTGACTTCAATTTCTTTGGACATCAAATCGTGACCCATTTGTCGCCTACCGTGCGCGATCGCCGCACGAGCGACGTCGATGGTCACAACGTACCTGTGCCGCACTTTGGCGTGGTGCTGACGATGGTGCAGTTTGATGCGCTTGTTGCGCGGCTGCGGACTCATAACGTCAAGTTTGAACTAGAGCCAGTGATTCGCTTCAAAGGCCTGGTTGGTGAACAAGCCACGATGTTCTTTTTAGATCCATCAGGTAATGCGCTTGAGTTCAAAGCATTTGAGGATATGGGGCAGTTATTTGCTCAATGAATGTCAGGCTCAGGCACAGGTGCACCAAAGCTCGTTTCTAAGAAATCAAAATCGCAGCCTGTATTGGCCTGCATGACGTGCTGTTTAAACATGAATCCGTAGCCGCGTTCCCAGCGTGGTTTGCAACTAGCGGAAGCCTTATCCCATATGGATTTGCGGGCAGCGATTTCTGCATCGCTCACGTTTAAATTGATTGTTCTGGCAGGTACATCCACGGTAATGGTGTCGCCCGTTTTGACTAGCGACAGCGGTCCACCAATCGCCGCTTCTGGGCTCACGTGCAAGATGCAGGCGCCGTAGCTGGTGCCGCTCATCCGTGCGTCCGATATGCGGATCATGTCTTTCACACCTTTTTGTACTAATTTCAGTGGAATGGGCAACATGCCAGACTCGGGCATGCCAGCACCCTGCGGGCCGTAGTTTCTGAGCACAAGAATGTCATCTTCAGTCACGTCGAGGTCTAAGTTGTCGCTGTCTTTTTTGAGCACTTCGTAGGTGTCGTATACGAGTGCACGGCCTGTGTGCTTGAAGAATTTGGGTGCACAAGCCGACGGCTTAATCACACAGCCTGTTGGTGCTAGATTGCCGCGCAGCACAGCCAATGCGCCTTCCGCGTAGATGGGGTTGTCAAGCGGGCGAATCACATCGTCGTTGTGCACCATCGCACCTTTGAGTGTCTCGCCAAGCGACGTGCCGCTAACTGTCATGGTATCTAAATGCAAATGCGCAGTGAGGCGTGTCATCATTCCTGCCAGTCCACCGGCGTAATAAAAATCTTCCATTAAATATTTGTCGCCGCTAGGTCTGATGTTGGCAATGACGGGAATTTTTCGGCTGGCTGTATCGAAATCCTCTAGCCCAATAGCGCAATGCTCTCCAGCGCGGCGCGACATCGCAATCAAGTGGATGATGGCATTAGTCGAGCAGCCCATTGCCATCGCGACGGTGATGCCATTTTCAAAATGTTGGCGCGTGAGCATTTTTGCTGGCGTGAGGTCTTCCCACACCATATCGACAATACGCCTGCCGCAATCGGCTGACATGCGGATGTGCCCCGCGTCTACAGCAGGAATGCTCGACGCATTCGGCAGCGTAAAGCCGCAGGCTTCTGCAATGCCCGTCATCGTGCTGGCCGTACCCATCGTCATGCAGTGGCCGTGGCTACGCGCAATGCCGCCTTCTACTTCCGTCCATTGCTCGTTGGTTAATTTTCCGGCGCGGCGCTCGTCCCACAGCTTCCATGTGTCCGAGCCTGAGCCCAGTGGCGTACCGCGCCAATTGCCGCGCAGCATGGGGCCCGCAGGCAAATAAATGAAAGGTACACCAGCAGACATCGCGCCCATGATGAGTCCTGGGGTTGTCTTGTCGCAACCACCCATGAGCACGACACCATCAATCGGGTGCGAGCGGATTTGCTCCTCGGTTTCCATTGCGAGTAAGTTGCGATAGAGCATGGTGGTTGGCTTCATGGTGGGCTCGTCGAGCGACAGCGCAGGGAACTCCAGCGGGAAGCCACCTGCCTGCAACACGCCACGTTTGACGTCTTCCACACGCTGCTTAAAGTGACCGTGGCAAGAGTTCATGTCCGACCACGTATTCAAAATAGCGATGACGGGTTTGCCCACCCAGTCCGCAGGGCCATAGCCCAGTTGCATCACGCGAGAGCGATGGCCAAAACCGCGAAGATTATCAGGCGCAAACCATCGGGCGGAGCGGAGTTCAGCGTAAGTTTTTTTTGTCGTCATAGCATGCCGTAAAAATCAATCAATTGAAATATTTTTCTCTTGAATGATTTTGGCATAACGCTTCAGATCCGAATCGATCAATGTCTTAAATTGAGCAGGCGTAGAACCCACGGGGTTGGCGCCTTGCTTGCCTAGAGCTTCCCGCACATCGGCGCTGAGACTGGCTTCGCGTACATCGGTCGCAATTTTGTCAATAATTGCTTGCGGCGTCCCACTCGGCGCTAGCACACCGATCCACGAGCCGGACTCATAGCCTGCAAGGCCTGATTCCGAAATGGTTGGAATATCGGGCAGCGCATTTGAACGTGTTTTTGTTGTAACGCCCAGAGCATTCAGCTTGCCTGCTTTAACGTGTCCAACTGACTCCAGCACCGAGGCAAACAAGATATTGACGTGTCCCGCCATCATGTCATTCATCGCAGGCCCGCCGCCTTTGTAAGGCACATGCGTCATCTTGATGGCTGCCATCGCAGAAAAGACTTCCGCTGACAAATGCGGCGAACCACCATTGCCTGACGAGGCGTAAGTCACTTTTTCTGGATTGGCTTTTGCAAAAGCTATCAAATCCTTAATGGATTTAGGTGCGAAGCTTGGACTAGACATCAAAAAGAATGGTAGCTCAGCTACTAAAGACACTGGTGCGAAAGCGGTCTCCGGGTTGTAAGGCAATTTTTTGTAAAGCGCAGGGTTAATCGATTGTGTGCCCACGTTACCAAATAAAAGCGTATAGCCATCTGCTTTCGCCTGCGCTACGATGTTTACGCCAATCACACCGCCAGATCCGCCTTTGTTATCAACAACAACGGTTTGTCCCCATTTTTGAGTCAGCTTATTAGCGATTAAACGCGCGCCAATGTCCGTTCCGCCGCCTGGTGCAAAAGGCACGACGAGGGTGACTGGTCTTGTCGGGTAGGTTTGGCTGTAGGCCATACTGGATATGGCTTGCAGAGCGAGGAGTGCAAAGGGAATTAGTGTTTTCATTTCGCAAGTACCAAGTTAGGAAGCCATAGCGAAAACGCAGGTACGTAGGTCACCATAAACAGTGCGGCAATTAGAGCGCCATAAAACGGCCAGATCGTTTTCATGACGTGCCCAACCGATACGCCGCCTATGGCACATCCTACAAACTGAGTCGTCCCTACAGGTGGTGTATTGAGCCCGAGGGCGCAGTTAATCAACATCACCATGCCGAATTGCACCGAGCTCATGCCGTAGGCTTGGCAGATAGGCAAAAAGATGGGCGTACACAACAAAATAGTGGCGGCCATGTCTAAGAATGTGCCTAGTACAAACAAGATGACGTTGACCAATAAAAATATCAACCACGGCTCGGAGGTCAGGCTTGATAAAGCTTTGCCAGTCAGTTCAGCTACGCCGTATAGGCTAATTAAATACCCAAACATGCTGGAGATGCCAATGAGCAAAAGCACAATGCCCGTGGTTTTGACGGCCTTACTAGCGGCCATCATGAATTTGGCTTTGGTGAGACTTTTGTATAAAAACAGCGTAAGCCCTAGTGCATAAAGCACAGCAATCGCAGCCGATTCCGTAGCCGTAAACACGCCACTCAAAATACCCACCAAGATGATGACGACGATAAATAACCCTGGCAGCGCGGCTGCAAAAGTGCGCGCCACGATGCTCCAGCCTGGGAATGTGCCCGCAGGGTAACCACGCTTCACAGCCACCAAATAGGCAGCTAGCAAATTGCAAAGCGTCAGAATGATGACGGGGAGAATCCCTGCCAAAATCAGCGCCGCCATGGACACCTTGCCGCCTGTGGCCAGCGTATAGATGATCATGTTGTGGGACGTTGGCATCAGCGCACCGACCAGCGCGGCGTGCGTAGTGACGTTGACTGCATAGTCCGCGTGATACCCCTCTTTTTTCATCATGGGAATCATCACCGCGCCCATGGCCGACACGTCTGCCACAGGACTACCACTGACACCGCCAAACAGCGTGCAGGCGACCACGTTACTCATCCCCAAGCCGCCACGTACGTGGCCTACCAGCGATTTTGCGAAATCGACAATGCGGTCTGCAATACCGCCGTGCAGCATGAGTTCGCCCGCAAAAATGAAGAAGGGAATGGCAAGGAACGAGAAGACGTTCATGCCCGAGGTCATTTGCTGAAAACCAACCGCGAGCGGCAAGCCTTCGTAGAGTAGCGTCGCGAGCGACGATAGGCCAATCGCAAACGCGACGGGAACGCCAAGTAACAAGAAACCAAAAAAGCTGATGCACAGGATGAGGAGTGGAATGGTCATGATTAATTGCTTTCAATTTCGCGACCAGAGGCCATGTTCAAGATATGTTCCAAGCTGAACATCACGATGAGCACGCCTGCTATGCAAGCGGGTACATATCGCCAGCCCTCCGAGATGGGAAGTGTTGGCAGCGCATAAGCCCATACTGATTTCGCGAGTTCCAAGCACTGCCAAAACATGACGATGCCAAATACCAGCACCAGCGCGTGAATCAGATACTCCATCTTGATGCGCACCTTATCGGGAGCCAATACCAGCAAGCTCTCCAGCCCGATATGCCCTGCGTCCCGCACCCCGACTGCCACGCCGAACATGGTGACATAGAGCACCAACACCAACGAGAGCGTTTCCGCCCACGTGGGTGTGTTGTTGAGCACATAGCGGCCAAAGACTTGCCACGTGACGCAGGCAATCAGCAAGATCAGACCTGCTATGCCAAGACGCATACACCAGTTTGAGAGAAAAGCGCAAAGCTTGGAGTACGCCAGCATGTCAGTCCCTTACTTGGTGTCTTGTACGCGCTTGACTAGAGACTTGAGTTTGTCGTCTTTGATGAACTTGTCATACACAGGTTTCATCGCTGCTTGGAACGGTGCTTTGTCCACTTGCGTAATGATTGCGCCACCTGCGACAACGACTTTTTGCGAAGCGATTTCGCGCTCATCCCACAGCTTACGCATAAAGACAACGGACTCTTTAGCGGCTTGGCGCAGTGCTTTTTGGTCGTCTGGTGTCAGCGTATCCCATGTGCGTTTGGAGAACATCAGCACTTCTGGCGCCATCGAGTGCTCGGTCATGGCGTAGTACTTGGCGGCTTCAAAATGCTTGGCACTGTCGTAGCTAGGGAAATTGTTTTCTGCGCCGTCAATCAGACCTGTTTTGAGAGCGGTGTACACCTCACCATACGGCATAGGCGTTGCGTTTGCACCCATGGCTTCAAGCAAGGACACCCATAAATCGGATTGCTGTACGCGGATCTTCATGCCCTTGACATCGGCAAACGTCTTGATTTGTTTTTTGCCTGTGTAGATCGAGCGTGCGCCGCTATCGTAGTAAGCCAAGCCAATAAAGCCTTGCGGTGCGCAGGAAGCGAGGATTTCGTCACCAATAGCACCGTCTAGCACTTTGCGCATGTGGGCTTTAGAGTTGAACAAAAAGGGCAGTGTTGGCACTTGCGTTTCAGCGCAAATGTTGTTCATGGGGCCAATGTTGACGCGGGTCATGGCGAGCGCGCCAATTTTGGTTTGTTCAATCGAGTCTTTTTCTTGACCCAAGGCAGATGCAGGGTAGACCTTGATTGAGTGCTTGTTGTTAGTCAGTTCAGCTAAACGCTTACCCATGAACTTGACCGCTTCGACGGTCGGGTAGCCGTCTGGATGCGTATCCGCTGAGCGGAACTCGGTCGCGTGGGCAGCAATGCCGAATGTGAGTCCTGTGGCCAGCGAAGTGGCAATTGCAATTTTGGAAAGTAACTTGAAAGACATGATGAACTCCTAAAAAATAAAAAGAAAAATCAACAAAATAATAAACCCGAAACTAATTAAACGGCCCCATTTTTGTATATCCACCGCCCTGATACATCTTGGCAGGATCGTCGCGGGCCAATACTGGCATGGCTTCGCGGGATGCTCGCCAAGCCTCGGTGCTGTCTTGCGGTACAAAGCCAAGATGTGCAGCTCTGCTGTTGTCCCACCACTTGTCGCGGTTATTAGATGCGCCGTAAACAATGGTGTGACCGACGTTTGGCGCAACGAGCGAGCAGCGCACGAGCTCGGATAAATCGCGGAAAGAGAGCCAAGTAATTAGCATCCGTGCGTCATGTGGCTCGGGAAAAGACGAACCAATGCGGATGCTGACTGTTTCGATGCCATAGCGGTCGAAATAGAACTGCGCCATGCCTTCGCCATAGGCTTTGGACAGGCCGTAATAGCTATCGGGGCGGGTTAGGCAATCGGAGTCGATCACGTCGCCTTGTTTGTGAAAGCCGATGGCGTGATTGGAGCTGGCAAAGATAACTCGTTTTGCGCCGTGGATTCTTGCGCCTTCATAGATATGAAAGATGCCGCTGATGTTGGCACCCAGGACGGTTTCAAAAGAGTGCTCGGTGGCTACGCCGCCAAAATGCACGATCGCTTCCACGCCTTTGACCAAGGCGATGGTCTCGGCTTTATTTGCTAGATCGCAAACGATGAGCTCTTCATTTGCAGCGGCAACGCCCATGCTAGAGATGTCTGATAGACGCAAGACTTCCGCGTGCGCGGCTAAACTTTGGCGTAGCACCTTGCCAAGGTTGCCCGCAGCGCCTGTGAGTAAAAGTTTTTGAAATGGTTTCATCATTTGGGTTATCCTCTAGTCATCATACAACATAATTATCTTTTTCTTATCAGTAAAAACCATGACCAAATCCCGTAGCTTGACCCAAACCTTGGTGGATGCTTTCACGCAGCAAGTGGCGATGAAACAGCTTAAAACGGGTGACAAATTGCCAACTGAAATGAACATCATGCACACTTTTGGTGTGAGCCGAACGGTGGTGCGCGAGGCGCTCTCTAAATTGCAAGCGGCGGGGTTAGTTGAAACGCACCACGGTATAGGTACTTTTGTACTGGAGCCGCGCGCAGATAGTCGATTCCGTGTCAGCGGTGTCCCCATGATTAGCGACGGCGACGTACAGACGGCACTAGAGTTTCGCTTGGGGATTGAGGTTGAGTGCGCTGGTTTGGCGGCGCTACGCCGCACCCCTGATCAGCTAAAGGCGATGCGAGCGGTGCTCGATGAATTTGAGGAAAATGTAGTTGAGAAAAAATCTAAAAAATCGACGCTCAACCAATCAATTGGCAACACAGTCGCGCCTGATTTTCAATTTCATTTACTGCTGGCGCATGCGGCTCATAACCGCTATTTTGTTGATCTAATGAGTCACCTAGGCACTAGCATTATTCCGCGCACTAGGCTGGATGTTGCTAAAAAAGTCAGTCACCAAGTCCCTGAGTACTTGAGCCGTGTGAATCAGGAGCATGAAACAATTTATCAGGCAGTTGTACGACAAGATGCGGAGTCTGCCCGAGCGGCAGCGCGGTTGCATTTGACGAATAGCCGCGAACGAATGCGATTGGTACAGGGAGATTGAGTGATAAATCGATGAGACGAGTCGTTAAACTCAGGGAATGAACACACAAGCGCTTTCGTATTTCAAACGCAGCCCATTTGATTGGCTTTTTGCAGCTCTGGTTTTAGGTGGTGCCGTTTTTGCGCTTTCCCGCTATTACGGCTTCATGGATTACTACGAAGTCGGTATTTTGATTGGCGTTGTCCCTGCATTGGTGGCAATGGCGTGGTTTTGGCGACCCTTGCGAGTGTTGACGGTTGCAGTCGCTGCCTTATCACTCAGCTCCATTTGGATATATGCGGGGCAGTTACCGCGTGCCAATACAGCCTTCATGTTGAAATACTTTTTAGCCAGTCAAACCGCCATCATGTGGATGAGCGTGTTGTTTTTCTTGAGTACGTTGTTTTACTGGCTCGGGCTGCTGGTGAGGTCGCAAGCGACTGCCTTTGCCAATATCGCCTCCAAGATGGCTTGGGTAGCTGCGATGGCTGGGCTGGTGGGCATGATGGTTCGTTGGTACGAAAGCTACCTCATTGGCGCAGACATTGGGCATATTCCTGTCTCTAACCTCTACGAAGTGTTTGTGCTGTTTTGCTGGTTGACGACGCTGTTCTACTTGTACTACGAAGAAATTTATAAAACGAAGACGCTGGGTGCTTTTGTGATGCTCATCGTCAGTGCCGCTGTTGGCTTCCTGTTGTGGTACACCTTTTCTCGTGATGCGGCAGACATTCAACCGCTCGTGCCAGCGCTGAAGAGCTGGTGGATGAAGGTTCATGTGCCCGCTAACTTTATTGGCTACGGTACGTTTGCGCTATCTGCCATGGTGGCGGTGGCTTATTTGCTTAAAAAGCGCTTTCCTAACTCCTATGTGATAGCGACGTTGCCAACGCTTGAAGTGATGGATGACCTGATGTACAAGGCCATTGCGGTGGGTTTTGCGTTTTTTACCATCGCCACTGTGCTGGGCGCATTTTGGGCGGCTGAGGCTTGGGGCGGCTACTGGAGCTGGGACCCTAAAGAGACTTGGGCGTTGATCGTTTGGTTGAACTACGCCGCGTGGCTGCACATGCGGTTAGTCAAGGGACTGCGTGGTTCATTTGCCGCTTGGTGGGCGCTGGTTGGACTCTTGGTGACCACGTTTGCGTTTTTGGGTGTGAATATGTTTTTGAGTGGATTGCACTCCTACGGTACGCTTTAACCACTCACCCCCTCCCGTCCCCCTCCCTCCTGATAGGAGCGAGGGGGAAGCTTTATTTTGTTTTCTCTTATTTCGAATGACCTACAGACTCGACTATGAATGACGTATTTTTGAAAGCTTGTTTGGGTGAGGCAACGCCTTACACCCCCGTTTGGTTGATGCGTCAGGCGGGGCGCTATTTGCCTGAATATCGTGCGACCCGTGCGACTGCGGGCAGCTTTATGGGGCTGGCGACCAATCCTGCATATGCAACCGAAGTGACGATGCAGCCACTGGATCGCTATCCGCTGGACGCGGCGATTTTGTTTTCAGACATTCTCACGGTGCCTGATGCAATGGGGCTTGGGCTGACGTTTGCTGAGGGCGAAGGCCCGCGGTTTGCGCAGGTGGTGCGCGATGAGGCCGCGGTTGCCAAGCTGGCTGTGCCTGACATGGAAAAGCTGCGCTACGTGTTTGATGCTGTGCGCTCAATCCGTAACTCGCTCGCGCTGCGTATGAACAAGGGCGTGCCGCTGATTGGTTTTTCGGGTAGTCCGTGGACACTGGCTTGCTACATGGTGGAGGGCAAAGGCTCGGATGACTATCGCCATGTCAAATCTTTGATGTATGCGCGTCCAGATTTAATGCACCGCATCCTAGGCGTCAATGCCGACAGCGTTGCGGCGTACTTGAACGCGCAGATTGACGCTGGTGCGCAAGCCGTGATGGTGTTTGACTCGTGGGGTGGTGTGCTGGCAGATGGCGCGTTCCAGACGTTTAGCTTGGCCTATACGAAGCGGGTACTGGCTGGGCTTAAACGTACGGATGCGGACGGCAACATCGTGCCGCGCCTCGTGTTTACTAAGGGCGGGGGGCTGTGGCTGGACGAGATGAAGGATTTGGACTGCGACGTGCTGGGTCTCGATTGGACGATGAATCTGGGCAAAGCGAGAGCGATCTTGGAATCAGGTGCTCCCGCGAATAAGTCATTGCAAGGCAATATCGACCCGAATATTTTGTTTGCGCCGCCAGCCGCCATTCAAACGGAAGTCAAACGCGTGCTAGATAGTTTTGGCAAGCCGCACGCGGACGCTTCCAAGCGCGGTACGGGGCACGTCTTTAACCTCGGTCATGGCATTAGCCAGTTCACGCCGCCAGAGCATGTGAGTGCCCTGGTGGAAGCGGTGCATTCGCATTCAAAAGCGATGCGCTGAGGGCTTCGACAGGCTCAGCCCGAACGGATTGGACTTCGTTCACCCTGAGCTTGTCGAAGGGCGATAGCGGCTATCCGCGCTTTTGCAATCCTCTCACCAACTTTTGCCCCAGAGAGACCATCCTGCAAGGCTTGCAGGGCAATAGGCTCGGAAGCCACAGCCAGTATGGCTTGCAGGGCAAGTTTTAGAGGTTTTGTAGGGGTTTCAGGTTGTAGACATTCAAACGACTCTAGGGCTAAAGCAAAGCGATCGGGCTGGCGAATCGCATCGCTCCGCTCTAAACATTCATATGTCTGCTCTTCGTTCAAATTGACTTTGTAGCTATTTAAAAGTTGGGTGACCACTTTTGTTAATTGCGTGCAATCGCTTGGTGCTTTGAGCGATGGGGCGGGCAATTGCAGCGTGGCAAAACGCACAGCAAGCGAATAGCTTTGCGAGGCAGCACTATCAAGGGCTTTCATCGCGGTTTGGTTATTTGCGAGACTTGGCAAAATCTTTTGTAGCAAACCGCAATCTTGCAAAACCTCAAATAGCCGAGACGGTTTTTCCTCCATCAGCCCCTTGGCAATCTCTTGCCAAACGCGCTCAGCCACCAAACTATCCGCTTCGCCATTGGCGACCATGCCGCGCATCAAAATCATGGTTTCGGGTGCAATGGAGAAATCAGAAAATCGCGCTGCAAACCTTGCCACGCGCAAGATGCGCACAGGGTCTTCGCGAAAGGCGAGGGTGACATGGCGTAGCATTTTTTGCTGGATGTCACGTTGCCCGTGATAGGGGTCAATGAGCGTGCCATCCGCGTCTTGTGCCATCGCGTTCACGGTTAAATCACGGCGGCTTAGGTCTTGCTCCAGCGTCACGTCTTCGTCGGCATAAAACGCAAAGCCATGGTAGCCCTTGGCAGTCTTTCGCTCGGTGCGTGCGAGGGCGTATTCTTCATGTGTTTTGGGTTCTAAAAAGACAGGGAAATCCTTGCCAATCGGCTGGTAGCCCATATCCAGCATGGCTTGTGGGCTTGCCCCCACAACCACCCAGTCGCGGTCTTTGACTTCTAAACCTAGTAGCGCATCTCGGATTGCGCCGCCAACGAGGTAGGTTTTCATCAACGTTTTTGCTTTTAGCGAGTCAACCGATACGGCTCTTCAAAATCACGGAACTCGTCTTCCACGCGTGCATCAGCTATCCAGGCGGCTACGCCTGGCATAACGCAGAGGCGATCCATGTATGCAGCAACCGCGGGGCTTGCGGGAAGACCGTAGGTTTTAAAGCGCATGACAACAGGCGCGAAGTAAGCGTCTGCGATAGAGAATGCGCCAAAGAGCATACCATCTGAGTGTGTATGCGCATAGGCTGCGAGAAGTCCGCCCAGCAAGGCCTCCATACGTGCCACATCGGCCACCACGGCAGGCTTGTCGCGCATCACGATTTGCCCGATGTGCGGCAAGCTGGCTTCGATGTTCATCATGCAATGGCTGCGTAATGCACTAAAGCCTGAATGCATTTCAGCGCAGGCCATGCGTGCTTTCGCACGAGCGATTTTGTCTTGTGGCCAGAGATTCTTTTCGGGGAAGCTCTCAGCCAAATACTCGGCAATCGCTAGCGTATCGGTCACCACCAAATCGCCGTCAGCATTCGAATCGACAAGCACGGGCACTTGTCCGCGAGGGCTGACTTTGAGCATGGTTTGCTTGAAGTTGGAAGTTGGCGCAAACGAATCGAATAACACCTTTACCTCTTCAAAGGGAATACCAGCTTGCTTCAGCAGCACCCATGGGCGCATCGACCACGATGAGTAGTTTTTGTTGCCGATGTAGAGCTTCACTTCAAACCCAGCACATCAAACATATCAAACAGGCCCGTTTTTTGCACCGCCAAGTAGCGAACGGCGCGTAGGGCGCCTAATGCATAGCCTTCGCGGTTCGACGATTTGTGGGTAATTTCAATGCGTTCGCCCGTGCCTGCAAACATGACGGTGTGATCGCCCACGATATCGCCGCCGCGAATGGCAGAAAAACCAATCGCTTGCGGATCGCGAGCGCCCGTGATACCTTCTCTTGCAAATACGGCGTGACCTTTAAGATCGCGCCCTAAAGCGTCCGCAATGACTTCACCCATTTTGAGTGCCGTGCCTGATGGCGCATCTACTTTGTGGCGGTGGTGGGTCTCAATAATTTCGATGTCATAGCCTGTACTCATGGCTTTGGCGGCCATCTCTAACAGCTTGAGCGTGACGTTGACACCGACGCTCATATTGGGGGCCAACATGATGGCGATGTTTTTGCTGGCGGCTGCAATTTCAGCTTTCTCTGCATCGCTAAAACCAGTCGTGCCAATCACCATTTTGACGTTCAACTCTTGACACACTTTGATGTGCGCCATCGTGCCTTCGGGGCGCGTGAAGTCGATCAGGTAGTCGGCATTTTGCAGCTCGGCATGGATGTCGATGCCAATATCGAGCTGCCCTGCCAGTTCGCAATCATCGGAGGCATTAATCGCATCAATCAGCATCTTGCCCATGCGGCCTGAGCTGCCCGCGACAGCAATTTTTAGCTTCTCGGCGATATTCAGTTTTTGTATTGTCATGGCGCAATCAGTTGGGTTCTAAGGGTGGATATGTTTTGCTGCCAACAGCAGCAGGCTCAATGGTTGTCGCCGAGGTTTTTGCTTTTGAGTTTTCCCGATTGGCAAAATCGGTGAGTTCTTTGTCGCTAGCAGTAAGCGGCGGTATCTTGCCAATTTTCCGGCCTGATGTGAGGGTTTGTACAAATTCAGTTTCGCTTGGCATCGTGTCGCCTTCCCAGCGTGCTAGCTGTTCGCCATTGAAGTGCACGGTGAGGCGCAGCGCTTTTGAGACAATGCCGTCTCGTTCGATGGTGAAGACATAGTCCCAGCGATTGGCATGAAAAACGTCGTTTAGTAACGGCGTCCCCAAAATGTTACGTACTTGGGCGCGCGGCATGCCTGCCCGAAGTGCAGCGACTTGTTCGCTGGATACGAAGTTGCCTTGAACGACTTCTGCTTTATAGGGTTTGATAGCGTTGGGTATGCTGAGTTTAGGCAGGGTCGGTCGGTAGCTGCATGCGGCTAGACTAGCAGCGAGGGCAAATGTAAAAACAGCAGCAGGTATTGGATGCATAGAATGAAACAAAATCACAGAGTCATGAATTAGAAAAGTAAGAGATACATTCTATGCAAAACCTAAAGAACATTGGTCTAAAAACGACAACACCTCGGCTCAAAGTTTTGGAGCTGTTTCAGACCCAAAGTGCGAGTCACCAGCGTCATTTAAGCGCTGAAGATGTTTACCGTAGCTTGATGATTGATAACCAAGACATTGGTTTGGCGACTGTTTACCGCGTGCTTGCTCAGTTTGAGCAAGCAGGTATTTTGAGTCGCAATCACTTTGCAAACAGTGACGTAGGTGGTATAGGCACTGGCGGTGCAGGACGTGCCGTGTATGAACTGGCGGATGCGCAACACCATGACCATTTAGTTTGCCTAGATTGCGGCAAGGTCGAAGAATTTTTTGACGCTGATATTGAAGCTAAACAGCATGCGATTGCTAAATCTAAAGGTTTTGCGTTAGCAGATCACGCACTTAGCTTGTATGCGCACTGTACTAAGAAGAGCTGTCCATCAAGGCGCGTTGCCGCTTAGAGAACTCATCATAAGTGTCAATACCACGCATTTGCAAAATCGTATTGCGCACGGCGGCTTCTACCAAAACGGCGATATTGCGCCCCGCCACCACTTGAAGCACTACTTTGCGGATCGGTATCCCTAAGACATCGCTGCTCAGGGGTTCTTCGGGCATGCGGTCGTAGTCGCGTTCCATGGTTTCACGACGTACTAAATGCACAATTAAACGCAGTCGTAGCCGCCTGCGAACCGCCGTTTCTCCAAAGATGGCGCGAATGTCGAGTAAGCCAATGCCGCGCACTTCCAACATGTTTTGTAGTAACTCGGGGCAACGACCTTCAATAATGGTTTGATTGATACGAAAAAGATCGACGGCATCGTCGGCTACCAGCCCGTGGCCACGTGAGATCAGTTCTAAGCCCAGTTCACTCTTGCCAAGCCCCGATTCTCCAGTGATGAGGACACCAAGCCCCAAGATGTCCATAAACACCCCGTGAACGGTGTCTCGATCAGCAAAATGGCGAGACAAATAGGCGCGGAGTACGTCGATGACGTAAGCGGCAGAATCGACACAGGTGAATAGCGGAATTTGTGCATCGTTGCACAATTTAAGTAAGCTTTCACTAGGGTCAATCCCATCACATAAGACAAGCGCCGGAGGCTCTAAATCAACAATACGGGCTAGTCGGCGCTCTGCGTCTTGCGAGGTGGCGCTACCAACATACGCTGCTTCTCGCTCTCCTAAAATTTGCACGCGATAAGGGTGTATGTAGTTGAGGTAACCCACCAAATCAGCAGCAGAGCGTGCTGCGCGCACAGCCACCTCATCAAAATGCCTCTCTTTTGCCTGTTGACCCGCGACCCATTCCCACTTCAAGGCTTTTTTATGAAACTGAAATAATTCGTCAGCAGTAATAAAGCTGGGTTTCATGGTTGATTGCCAGCGTGAATGGTTGCCATAAATGTTTCCAAGTCAGGGGCTGTTTTAAGAGCGAGTCGTTTGGACTCATCGCCAAGTAACTCAGCAATTTCAGCTAGCAAATCCAGGTGTTTTTGCGTCGCATTTTCTGGAACCAGCAAAGTAAAGAGGAATTGAACAGGCGCACCATCTGCCGCATCGAAACCAATAGCTTCTTTGAGTTGCACGGCGGCCAATTGAGGCTCTTTAAGACCTTTTATTCGGCCATGAGGGATCGCTACTCCGTAGCCCAAACCAGTCGAACCAAGACGTTCCCTTGCAAATAAGCTGTCGGTGACATTGGTACGCGCGACACCTACAGTGCGTTCAAACAAAAAACCAATCTCTTCAAAGAGTCGTTTTTTGCTGGTGACCTCGAGCCCAAGCAAAATATGATCAAGTTTGAGTAGCTTTTGTAGCGACAAGATAACCAGCTTTTATGGTTTAAATTTTGAATGACTCTTTGCTGGCACCTGCTGCTATTTTTGTAGCTAGCCAAGTTGGCGCTTTGCCGCGACCCGTCCAAGTTTTTCCAGTCTCGTTATCACGGTATTTTGGCGCTACAGCCGCGCGTTTATCTGCAGATGCTTTTTTAGTGGCTTTAGCTGGCTTCGCAGACGCTTTAGTTTTTGCCTTGGGCGTGACAGCTCCTTTTTTAGCAGAGCCCCCAACTGTGATGCCAATATCAGCATAGCCAAGACTATATAAGTTAACCAAACGTTTGACTTCTTTAACAGCTGCAGCCACCGCTTGCTTGCGCATTGTCTCAGCTTGTTTTTGAAGGTCTAAGATTTGTTGCTGAATTTGTTCAAATGTTTGCATAAGATACTCCTTCAAGTTAAAGGGCTCATTGAAACTGCCTGTGAATAAATTATATCGAGATTGAATCTATTTTAGGCACATTATTTTTATTGGTAATCCAATCAACATTAGATGAATCAGCACTATACCCAGTCACTAGCCGTGCAAGAATACTTTTTATCTCTGTTGAATGGTTATTTTTTAAATTTAATTTAATTTGATTGAGATAAATTTTTAACTCACTCAAAGATAAATGAGCTTCGTTGGCTTGCATAATTTTGGCATGCTCACTGGGTTCTGGATGGGTGCCAATGAGTAATTCTTCGTAAAGCTTTTCTCCAGGCCTCAGCCCAGTCACTGCAATTTCAATATCGCCATCAGGATGCTCAATATCACGAACTGCCAATCCCGATAACTCAATCATGCGTTTGGCTAAATCGTAAATTTTGACAGGTTCGCCCATATCAAGCACAAATACTTCGCCTCCTTTAGCCATAGCCGCTGCCTGTATCACTAAGCGCGCGGCCTCAGGGATGGTCATGAAATAACGTGTTACCTCAGAGTGCGTCAGTGTGACGGGCCCACCGTCTTTAATCTGCTGTCTAAAGAGCGGCACCACTGAACCTGACGAGTCCAGAACGTTGCCAAAGCGAACCATCGTAAATGTAGTTGTTAATTGCTTTGCGGCGCGTTGCTCGGCTGCTAGTGCCTGCAACACCAGCTCGGCGACTCGCTTGCTGGCACCCATGACGTTAGTAGGACGTACAGCTTTATCTGTGCTAATCAAAACAAAATGCGACACCCCGGCCTTCAACGCAGCCTGTGCCGTATGCAGTGTGCCCAGTACATTGGTCTCAACCCCCTCACACACGTTGTGCTCAACCATTGGGACATGCTTATAAGCCGCAGCGTGGTAAACAGTGTGAGGTCTCCATGCCTCCAAGATCAAAGCAATTTTCGATTCATCGCGAACACTGGCTAGAAGGGGAATGAGCTTAGTTTGTGGGCTTGTACTGCCTTGCGCCTTCAAACGAGCTTCAAGCTCACTATGTATCGCGTAGAGACCATATTCACTGTGGTCTAGGAGAAGTAACAGAGTAGGGCTTTGAGCCAAAATCTGACGACTTAATTCACCACCAATACTGCCACCTGCGCCAGTGATTAAAACGACTTTGCCTGTTATATTTTTAGCAAGCAAAGATGGGTCAGGTGCAACTGGGGTACGCCCCAGTAAATCATCCACATCAAGCTCATGAATATCATTTAGCGAAACATCTCCACTGGCTAAATCTGATAAGTTGGGTAACGATCGAACGTGAACAGTTTTTTCGCGTAGGGACTCCAGTATTTCAAATCGACGCGCTTTGCTAATGGAGGGCATCGCAAGCAAAACACCATTAACAATATTGCGTGCGATTAACCCATCTAGTTCGGCAGGCTTATAAATGCGCCAATCATTAATTGTTTTCCCTTGCAAACTAAGATCATCATCTATAAAGCCCACTATGCGATAGCGCCTAGCGTGGTTGAGTGCGTGTGCGATTTGAATACCGGCTGCACCTGCACCATAAATCAATAAATGCTCATTGACGTGAGAGGCTTGACTCGGGTTATTTGAATTCAGCCAAAAACGGATGAGCGCGCGGCTAACGGCAATACTCAGTAAATATAAAAGCGGCTGCAATATACCAATAGAGCGCGGCACGCCATCCCAGCGAGCCCAAACCAGCAAAGCAAAAAAGGCAAAACCATAAATAACAGTGGCCTTAGCAATTGCTTGTAGCGCACTCAGTCCAGTGTAGCGAATGACTGCTCTGTATAGCCCTAGTTTTATAAAAATAGGCACGGCTAGCAAAGGCGCCAGTCCAAATGGCCACCACTGCGCGGCTGTCGGCAAAAAATAAGTTTCCAATCGGAGTGAAAAAGCCATCCACAGAGTCAACCAAGCTGCACCAATATCAAAGCTAACGACTAGCGTTTGTTTGATGCCACGTGGCAGTGTACGGAAAAATTGTTTAATGTGAAACTCCATCGCGGCGTAGTACTTTCAAGGCGGTTAACCACAGAATATAGCAATCAAACGTCAAAGATTGCTTGCGCAAATATTCTGCATCGAGCGCTACCTTATCGGCAATGCTTAGTTCATCACGACCGTTGACTTGTGCCCAGCCCGTGATGCCAGGCCGCAGCACATGAATATTCGCAGCGGTTCTGGCGGCAATTAAATCATCTTGGTTATAAAGGGAGGGTCTTGGCCCCACGAGGCTCATGTCACCTTTGAGTACGCTCCAAAGCTGCGGTAATTCATCTAAGCTGGTTTTACGCAAAAAACCTCCAATTGGAGTGAGGTATGTGTTTGCATCTATCAGTAGATGAGTTGCAACTGTTGGCGTACCCAATTGCATCGTACGAAATTTTGGCATCTTAAAGATTTGATTACCTATACCAAAGCGATCTGACCAGTAAAGTGCAGAGCCCGTTGAAGTTATCCGTACCAGTACGCATATGAAAAGAAACAACGGTATCAAAATGGGCAATAGTGCCAAGGCCACAACCGTGTCGAGAATTCGTTTCCTGATGCCGAGTGAAGAGATATTATTTTGCATGAGCGTTGTACAGATGCTTTTCAAACTGATTTAGCACGGCTTCGCGTTCAAAAAATTGTTGGTAGCAAGTTCGACTATTTTGTCCTATTTGAGCGCGCTCCTCAAGAGATGCTTGAGCTAATTTGATGGCTGCGTTGGACAAGCCTAGAGCATCACCAGCCTCAATCACTATGAACTTACCCCAGTTTCACGGACGGTTCAATATTTCGAAATTGAACCAGCTTGAGTGTAACCCGTCGGCCACACGACTTCTAAAGATAGCCATCTAATCGCTGGCAACCGTTCTCACTTTGACTATTTTCACGCGAGGTAAGGTTTTTGACTCATTACTGCTCTAGAATTGATCTGTTCAGAGCAAAAGCTGCTGAACAAAAGAATGCCATTTTTGGGAACTGGCATTGCGGTAGCCATCCCGTCAGTTGTGTAAATTCAAAGCCATTAAGACCGCCATTCAATGATCAGCCGCCGGGCCAAACTTCATGAAGAGACCAACTTCCGCCTGATGAGGATATTGGAAACCAACTCAGACCTGTCTCAGCGTGAGATGGGTAAAGCACTGGGCATCAGCTTTGGCGGCATCAACTATTGCTTGAACGCCCTGGTAGCCAAGGGCTTGGTGAAGATTGAAAACTTCAGCCAAAACAAAAACAAGTTCGGCTATGTTTACCTGCTGACGCCAGGCGGGATTGCGGAAAAGGCTTCGCTGACCAGTAAGTTCTTGAAGCGCAAGATGGATGAATACGAGGCGCTCAAGGTTGAGATTGAGACTTTGAAGTCGGAAATAGAAAAAGAAGCTGAAATAAAAATTTCACACCTCAAGCGAGGAGCGCAGTGAATATTCTATTGACGGGCGGCACCGGCTATATTGCCAGCCATACTGCAGTCATACTCACAAATGCAGGGCACAAAGTCGTCCTCTATGACAATTTAGTCAATAGCAATACTTCTGTGGTCAGTAAATTAGAAAAAATTACCGGAGTGAGGTTGCCTTTTGTCGAGGGTGATATCCGTGATACAGACCTTCTTGCTTCAACCTTGAAGACTTATGGCGTTGCAGCTGTCATTCATTTTGCAGGCCTCAAATCGGTTGGAGAATCTGTCCCCAACCCGCTTGAGTACTACGACAACAACGTGGGTGGCACTATCAGCCTGCTGAAGGCCATGACTGAGGCTAGCATCAAAAGACTTGTCTTCAGCAGCAGCGCCACCGTCTACGGTGACCCGCAGTACCTTCCAATAGACGAGGCTCACCCCAGAAGCGCGACCAACCCCTACGGGCGCACAAAACTCCACATTGAAAACATACTCGAAGACTTGGCCGCATCTGACGCTGGCTGGCATATTACCTGTTTGCGATACTTTAATCCCGTTGGCGCGCACAAGAGCGGTTTGATTGGTGAAGACCCTAACGGCGTGCCAAACAACCTGATGCCCTTCTTGGCCCGTGTGGCGGCAGGCAAGCTTCCTTGCCTCAATATCTTTGGTGGTGACTACGACACGCCTGACGGCACCGGCGTTCGTGACTACATTCACGTTATGGATTTGGCGGAGGGGCACTTGGCAGCAGTTAATCTGGTGAGTGTTGAGGGTGCGCCCTTCGACGCCTTTAATCTAGGCACTGGCCGTGGCCAAAGTGTTCTTGAGATGATCAAAGCATTCGAGCAGGCCTGCGGCCTCTCAATACAGAGTCAGATTATTCCTAGGCGTGCTGGTGATATATCCGCTTGCTATGCAAAAGCCGATAAGGCGGCGACGTCACTTGGATGGGTTGCCTCACGGCCGCTAGATGATATGTGCCACAGCACATGGATGTTTCAAATGAACAAGGCGCTTGAATGATCACCCCCGTCGTCCTCTGCGGTGGCTCCGGCACGCGGCTGTGGCCGCTCAGCCGCAAGAGCTTCCCTAAGCAGTTCGTGCCGCTCATCGGCAACAAAAGTCTGTTGCAGCTCACGCTAGAGCGGTTTTCCCTCTTCAGTAAAAACGTTATCTGTGTCGCCTCGGACGAACATCGCTTCTTAGTGGTTGAAGCCATGCAGGCTTCCAAGGTTCAGGGCTCGGTTTTGTTGGAGCCCGTGGCACGCAACACCGCCGCCGCCATGGCCATTGCCGCATTGGCTGCAAAACTTGAAGACCTGTTGCTGTTCTGCCCGTCAGACCACCACATTCCTGACGCCGACGCCTTTGCCCAAGTGGTCAAGCAAGGCGTAAATGCTGCGAAGGAGGGCGCCATCGTCACCTTCGGCATCTCACCCACCTTTCCCAGCACCGCCTACGGCTACATCCGTCAAGGCAGCGCCCGGCCAGACGGCGCCTTCAACGTCGAAGGCTTTACAGAAAAGCCAGCCCAAGAAAAAGCAGAAGCCTTGCTGCTCTCAGGCAATGCGCTCTGGAATGCCGGCATCTTTTTGTGCTCTGCCCAAACCCTGCTCAGCGCTTTAGAGCAGCACGCGCTTGACATTTTGCAAGCCTGCCAGCAGGCCATGGAGTCAGCCGTTCAAGACGGCTGCTTTGTGCGCCCGCAAGCGCAGGCATTTGAAGCCTGCCGCTCAGAAAGCATCGACTACGCCGTCATGGAGCACCACACCAACGTGGTGGTACTCCCTTTTACCAGCGCCTGGAGCGACGTCGGCAGCTGGAACGCCGTGGCAGACCTGACCCAAGCCGACGCCGACGGTAACCGTCTCCACGGCCATAGCATTGCGCTGCACTCAAACAACACCTTTGTGCACGCACCGCATCGCCCGGTAGTGGTCTTGGGCACGCAAGACTTATTGATCATTGACACCCCTGACGCTTTGTTGGTTGCGGCCAGTAGCCATGTGGAGCAGGTCAAGCAGGTGGTGGCTAAGTTGGACGCAGGCAATATCTCGCAATCAGTCCAGCATCGCAAAGTCGCCCGCCCTTGGGGCGCTTACGACAGCGTGGACGTTGGCGAGCGGCACCAAGTCAAGCGCATAACAGTGCGTCCAGGTGCCAAGCTCAGCCTGCAAATGCACCACCACCGCGCCGAGCACTGGATCGTGGTCAAAGGCACCGCGCTGGTCACGCGGGGTGAAGAAGAAATTTTACTCACAGAAAACCAGAGCACCTACATTCCCTTGGGCGTCAAACACCGACTGGAAAACCCCGGTAAGACCGACTTAGAGCTGATTGAGGTGCAGTCGGGGAGTTACTTGGGTGAAGACGACATTGTGCGTTTTGAAGATACGTACGGGAGGGGTTGAAGCCGTGGATAAAGCAATGGGGAAAATTTACGTCGCAGGCCACCGAGGCATGGTCGGCAGCGCCATCGTGCGCACCCTAGAGCAGCAGGGCCAGACCAACTTCGTCACACGAACCCACGCCGAGCTAGACCTCACCAACCAAGTCGCCGTGCAAGCTTTCTTTGAAAAAGAAAAACCAACACAGGTTTACCTTGCCGCCGCCAAAGTCGGTGGCATTCACGCAAACAACACCTACCCGGCCGAGTTCATCTACCAAAACCTGATGGTTCAGGCCAATGTCATTGACGCGGCTTTTAGGAGCGGCGTTCAAAAGCTCTTGTTCCTCGGCTCCAGCTGTATTTACCCCAAACTCGCCCCGCAGCCCATGGCGGAAGACGTCTTACTCACAGGTCTGCTTGAACCTACTAACGAGTCCTACGCCATCGCCAAAATTGCGGGCATCAAGCTCTGTGAAAGCTACAACCGCCAATACGGCGCCACCCACGGCGTGGATTACCGAAGTGTCATGCCAACGAACCTCTATGGCCCTGGCGACTCTTATCATCCTGAAAATTCACACGTGATACCAGCCCTGATCCGCCGCTTCCACGAAGCCAAAACGGCACGGGCGGCGGCGGTCGCGATCTGGGGCACCGGAACGCCAAGAAGGGAATTTCTGCATGTTGACGACATGGCGGGGGCCTGCGTGCACACCATGAACCTCGACCATGCCATCCATGCCGCCAACACCAGTCCGATGCAAAGCCACCTGAATGTCGGATCCGGTGTCGATGTCACCATTAGCGAACTCGCGGTAACGGTTGCGCGCGTCGTCGGCTACGAAGGGCGGATCGATTTCGACACCAGCAAACCAGACGGCGCACCGCGCAAGCTGATGGACAGCACCCGTCTCAATAATGTCGGCTGGCATCCCACGATCGCGCTCGAACCGGGCCTGATCGACGCCTACCGCGACTTCCTGCAAACTTCACAACGAGATATTATCCAATGAGCCAGAATCCGCAAAAAATAGCACTGATCACTGGCGTAACCGGACAGGATGGAGCCTATCTTGCTGAACTCTTGCTCGGTAAGGGTTATATTGTTCATGGCATCAAGCGCCGGACCTCGCTGATCAACACCGACCGGATTGACCATCTGTACCAGGATCCGCACGAGCAGCATGTGCGTTTCTTCCTGCATCACGGTGACATGACTGATTCATCCAGCCTGATACGCATCATTCAGCAAACCCAGCCGGACGAAATTTACAACCTCGCAGCGCAGTCGCATGTGGCCGTCAGCTTTGAAGAGCCCGAGTACACCGCGAACTCGGATGCACTGGGCGTTTTGCGCGTGCTCGAAGCAATTCGCATCCTTGGCCTAGAGAAAAAAACACGCTTCTACCAAGCATCGACCAGTGAACTGTATGGGCTGGTGCAGGAAACGCCACAAAAAGAGACCACGCCGTTCTATCCGCGCAGCCCGTATGCGGTCGCCAAGCTTTACGGCTACTGGATCGTCGTGAATTACCGTGAAGCCTATGGCATGTATGCTTGCAACGGCATCCTCTTTAACCATGAAAGCCCAATTCGCGGCGAGACATTCGTGACCCGCAAGATCACCCGTGCGCTGGCCCGGATCAAGCTTGGACTGCAGGACCGCCTGTACCTGGGCAACCTGGACGCCAAGCGCGACTGGGGGCACGCCAAGGATTATGTGGAAATGCAGTGGCTGATGCTGCAGCAAGAGCAGCCTGAAGACTTCGTCATTGCCACCGGCGTGCAATACAGCGTGCGCGACTTCATCAATGCGGCAGCCGAAGAAATCGGCATCAAGATCCGATGGGAAGGTTCCGGCATCGACGAAATCGGCATCGACGTAAACGGGAAGACCATCATCTCGATCAACCCAAAATACTTCCGCCCGACCGAAGTCGAGTCCTTGCTGGGCGATGCGAGCAAGGCCAAGCAGAAACTCGGCTGGACGCCGAAAATCAGCTTCAATGAATTGGTCAGTGAAATGGTGCGGGAAGACCTGAAATCGGCGGAGCGCGACGAACTCATCAAGCACCATGGCTACAAAACGATGGACTATAACGAATAGTCCGCGCACACTAAATGCTCATTTTACTTAAGCGCCTATGGGGTCACATCGCCCCGACCAGACGAATACAACTGGGAATTCTCTTTTGTCTGATGTTGGTCGCCTCGTTTGCAGAGCTATTCAGTATTGGCATGGTGCTGCCGTTTTTGGCAGTGCTGACCTCTCCAGAAATCATATACGATCATCGGCTTGTCAAACCCATAATTAAGTTATTTGACATTAAAAACCAGAGTGAGTTGTTGTTGCCGATCTCTTTATTGTTCGTATTGGCTGTCGTGTTCGCGGCCAGCGTTCGATTGCTACTGGTCTATATGCAAGCACGTATTAACTTGGTAATCGTAAATGAATTGGCTACCAGTGCCTATCATAGAACGCTCAATCAACCTTATGCCGTACATATATCGCGGAATAGCAGTGAAGTTATTTCCGGTATTTCAAGCAAGGTAAGCGGCGGTATAGGCGGCTTGTTGGGAGCAGGCCTGACGCTCTTGAGTTCGCAATTATTGCTTGCTGCGATTGTCGTGACTTTGTTCATAGTTGACCCCGTTCTTGCCTTGTCGTCTTTTGTTGGCTTTGGTTCGCTTTATGCCCTTGTGATGGTAACGACAAAAAAACAGTTGGCAAGGGATAGCGAGTGCCTCAGCCAGGCTTCGACAGAGGTCATAAAAGTACTTCAGGAAGGACTCGGGGGAATCCGCGACGTTTTGCTCGATGGGAATCAGTCAATATACACCGCTGCCTATCGGGAAGCGGATATCAAGCTGAAAAATTCTCAGGCAAACATCCAAATTCTCAGCGTAGGCCCCCGGTACATTATTGAGGCGATAGGAATAGTTGTAATAGCGGTGATCGCATATTCATTATCTACTCGCCCAGGAGGGCTAATAGCCGTGATCCCTCTCATGGGTACATTGGCACTTGGTGCGCAAAGGACGCTCCCCTTGTTGCAACAGTCATACTCTAGTTGGGCACTGGTACAAGGTAGCCGGGAATCACTGCGCGATGCTCTTGCGTTTCTTGATCAACCGATTCAACAGAACAACTTGGCGACTGACTACGCGGCATCGATCCGGTTCGAACATGAGTTTCGCCTGAACAGTGTTTGTTTTCAATATAAAGCAACAGCCGCGAGCGTGCTGAAAAATTTTAGCCTTTCGATTCCAAAAGGAGCGAAAGTCGGATTTATTGGTGAAACCGGAAGCGGCAAAAGTACACTGATTGATATCATCATGGGCCTCTTGCTTCCGACCGACGGATATCTGATGGTTGACGGACAAAGAATCAATGCAGGCAATCACCAGGCATGGCAAAAGCATATCGCTCACGTGCCGCAAAACATCTTTCTATCTGACGCGAGCATTGCAGAAAATGTCGCGATTGGCATTTCGCGAGACAAAATCGACATGCCTCGCGTTCGGCTTGCGGCGCAGCGGTCTCGTATCTCCGATACGATCGAATCATGGCCCATGCAATATGACACTGCCGTTGGTGAGCGAGGCGTAAAACTTTCTGGTGGGCAGCGTCAGCGGATTGGTATCGCACGCGCACTTTACAAACAAGCCGATGTCGTCATCTTCGATGAGGCGACGAGCGCACTCGACAACGAAACCGAGGAAGCGGTCATGCAGGCGATCGATGGACTTGGGGGCGATTTAACAATCCTGATTGTTGCCCATCGTCTGACCACACTGAGGAACTGCTCACAGATCGTTGAGTTGCAAAACGGTGAGTTGAAGCGGGTCGGAAGTTATGCCGACATTGTTGGGAAAATCGGTCATTTGGGCGCTTAACTTGGCAAGCGTGCTACAGACGAAGGATTGCGAAATATGCAGATCGCTACGCTGCGCGAAGTATTGTCGCTCTTCGCCGATTCATGGATATTGGAGATTGTGAATTGAAGTTACTCATTTTGGCGGGCGGATTTGGCTCCCGCCTGCAGTCTGTGCTCCCCGACACGCCCAAGGCATTGGCACCGATCGGCGATGTACCCTTCCTTGCGCTCCAGCTTGAAAACTGGGTTGCCCAAGGAGTCCGCTCATTCATTTTTCTTTTGCACCATCAGGCTGACCAGATCACCAACTTCCTGAGCAGTGCCAAGAGCGGTCTGCTTAAAGAGTGCGAGGTTCAAAGCCTGATTGAACCGACGCCGATGGACACTGGGGGCGCGGTGGCTCATGCAGTTCGCGAACTCAATCTCAACGAGGATTTTCTCGTCACCAATGCCGATACCTGGTTAGGTTCAGGCATCCAGGAACTGATCGCTTCGGCGGCGCCGGCGATAGCGGTCATCAGACTTGATGACTCCGGCCGCTATGGCAAGGTCCAATTTGACGACCGCCAACGCGTCACGGCGTTCACGGAAAAAAATGCCCTTGGCGAGCCAGGTTGGATCAATGCCGGGCTTTGCCGCTTGGGCGTCGACCTGTTCCGGACTTGGGATGGCGCCCGGTTTTCGCTTGAAAGACAAACCTTTCCGGAGTTGGCGCAACGAGGCGAATTAGGAGCCGTCATCATCAAACCAGATTTCATCGATATTGGAATTCCCGAGGACTATCAACGATTTTGTCGTTGGATCGAAGGAGGTCGCAAAGGCAAATTATGCAAGTAGAAAAATTTCTCATCGCAGAAACCGCAACGCTGCGGGAAGCTCTGGCGCGCATCGAGCTCAACCACCATGGCATCATCATGGCAATGGATACGATCGGGCGGGTCACCGGCCTGGCCACAGATGGCGACATCCGGCGCGAGCTGCTGAATGGTCGGACGCTGGATGACATGATCTCGTCGTGCATCAACGCCGCGTTCATCTTTGAAGATCCTGCGACCCCTCGTGAAGCTTTGCTCAAGAAGCTCGACCAACGCATTCGTGTCATTCCCTTGCTTGACGCCGATCGCCGACTGGTCGGCTTGGTCAGTCGCGACCACTTGCCGGTCCGGGATGAAGAAGCCGTGTTCGCGCGGGCCCGCGCGCCGGTACGGATCAGCTTTGGCGGCGGCGGCTCCGACCTGACCCACTATTTCTCCGGCCAGGATGGCGCGGTGATCAACACCACCATCTCGCTCTACAGCCATGCGACGCTACGCGTGCGGGATGACGAGAAAGTCTCGATCCATTCACTCGATCTTAACGAATCACTGCATGCAGACAGCCTCCAACAAGCGCTGGCGAAGGAAGATCGTTTTGGCCTGATTAAGGCTCTGCTGCGTATCGTGCAACCGGATTTTGGCTTCGACCTCTACCTGCACTCAGACTTTCCGATGAATTCTGGCCTCGGCGGTTCCGCCGTCGTATCGGCGACCGTCCTTGGGTGCTTTAACCAGTTCAGGCTTGATCAGTGGGATCCGCATGAGTTGGCCGAGCTGGCGTTCCAAGCCGAACGACTGTACCTGGGTGTGGCAGGTGGCTGGCAAGATCAATATGCCACTGTTTTTGGCGGATTCAATTTCATCGAATTCAGAATGGAGCAGAATATTGTTCACCCGCTTCGGATCCATCCCGACATCCTGCTTGAACTCGAGGAAAGTCTGATCCTCTGCGACACCGGAACCACTCACGATTCGGGTAATATCCACGAAGATCAGCGGCGTCAGATGGAAGACCAAGCGATTCGAACGCATGTGAACACGAACGTCGAACTGTCCTACCGGATTCGCAATCAATTGTTGCGCGGTAAGCTGCACGATTTCGGTCACTCGCTTCACGATGCCTGGCAATTCAAACGGCAGTTCAGCAGCAAAATTTCCAATAATCGCCTCGACCAGATTTACGAAGAGGCTCGCGCCCATGGCGCACTGGGCGGGAAGTTGCTAGGGGCGGGGGGCGGGGGCTTCTTCCTCTTTTATGTACCACCATTCAAGAAGCACGAATTGATTCAACATTTGGAAGCATCAAAATTGCAGGTTAGGCCCTTCCGCTTCGAGCAGGATGGCTTGCGCGCATGGACCGTGCGCGAGCGCAAAAATCATATGGAAATGGAAAGTAAATGAAGATGAGAATCGGGCAATACGAGATCGGGTCTGGCCACACCTATGTCATCGCTGAAATTGGCAACAATCACAACGGCAGTTTTGATCGCGCGATCGAGCTGATTGATCTGGCTCTGGACGCTGGCGCCGACTCGGTCAAGTTCCAGATGCGGCATCTGGACCAGATATACCGTCAGCGCACCTTGCGCAAGGACGGCGAGGACTTGGGCACCGAATACGTTCTCGATCTGCTGCGAAGGTTCGAACTCACCGTCGACGAGCATCACAAGCTAGCCGAGTACTGTCGCGCCAAAGATGCGACCTATCTGTGCACGCCTTGGGATGCCGTCAGTGTGGACGTGCTCGAATCGTTCGGAGTCCCTGCTTACAAGGTGGCATCGGCTGACCTTACCAACTTGCCCTTGCTCGACCACCTCGCTCAAACAGGGAAGCCCCTGATCCTGTCCACCGGAATGAGTACCCCTCAGGAAGTGAAAGCCACGGTCGCCTTCCTTGGCAAACGCAACGCACAATTTGCACTGTTACATTGCAACAGTACCTACCCAGCGCCGCTGCACGACATTAATCTGAAGTGGATTGAGCAATTACGCAAGATCCACCCACTGATTGGATATTCGGGTCACGAGCGCGGCATCAATGTTTCGCTAGCAGCCGTGGCATTGGGTGCGACCATCATCGAGCGCCATTTCACGCTGGACCGCGGGATGGAAGGTCCGGATCACGCAGCGAGCCTGACCCATTCGGAACTCAAGCGACTGATCGAAGGCATCAGGGAAATCGAAGAATCGCTAGGGGATGGACTAACGCGAACCCTGTCCCAGGGCGAAATGATCAACCGCGAAAACTTGGGCAAAAGCCTGGTCGCCGCGACGGCGCTGGCCAAAGGTACCAGACTCACAGCTGCGCACATCAAGGTTCGCAGCCCCGGTCAAGGACTTTCGCCGCAACGATACGAAGAACTGCTGGGCAAGACACTGCAGCACGACATGGAGGAAGAAACTTTCTTCTTCCCTTCGGACCTGACCGAAACCCGTGTAGAGCCCCGTCCATATCGGTTTGATCGGCCTTGGGGAGTGCCAGTGCGCTACCATGACTTCGGAGAATATTCCGCTAGGATCAAACCGGACGTATGGGAATTCCACCTTTCTTACTCAGATATGGATCTTGATCTAGCCAACTTCCTGAAGGGCACTTACGAAGCAGGTTTCGTGGTGCATGCACCGGAGCTGTTCTCTGGCAGCCGCCTGATGGACCTAGCAACGCCAGATGAAGCCTACCGCGCTGAATCGCTGCGAGAAACCCAGCGCGTGATCGATATCACCAGGAACTTGAAGCGCTTCTTCCCGAACACGAAAAGACCCCAGATCGTCGCCAACATTGGCGGCTTCACGATGGATGAATTGCTTCCGACGGAGGTGATTCCAAGCTATTACGAACGCTTTGCTCGCAGCTTGGCCGAGTTGGACCTGGACGGAGTCGAGCTGATTCCGCAAACGATGGCACCGTTTCCCTGGCATTTCGGTGGCCAGCGGTATCAGAACCTGTTCGTCAAGATCGAGGAAATCGTTCATTGGTGCCAGAAGCTCAATCTGCGCATGTGCTACGACGTATCCCACAGCTCCCTGACCTGTAATCATCTTGGCTACGATTTCTATGAGTTCAGCAGGCAGATCGCCCCGTTGACAGCACACCTGCACCTCGGCGATGCTAGGGGACTCAATGGCGAAGGCTTACAGGTTGGTGAGGGTGATATCGACTTCGACCGCCTCGGCGCGATCCTGCGCCAGGGTTGCCCTGACGCTTCATTCATCCCCGAGATTTGGCAGGGCCATAAAAACAGCGGCGAGGGATTCTGGATCGCCATGGAACGACTGGAGGGCAAGCTGTAATGTCCCTTCTTTTGACTATCCACGCCGAAGTGGCGGCGTCCATCGCCGTCAAACAGGCGCTGCTGCAGGACGATGCGCTATTGACGCAGATCGAGGCCCTAGCAAGGCAGTGCGTGGCCGCACTTCGCGCTGGCGGAAAAATTATTTTCGCTGGCAACGGCGGAAGTTTCGCCGATGCGCAGCACTTGTCCGCCGAATTCGTGTCCCGCTTCAAATTTGACCGCGCGCCGCTAGCGTCACTGACGCTGGGCACCAACAATTCCGCCATCAGCGCAATCGGCAACGACTATGGCTACGATCAGGTATTTTCACGCGAACTGGAAGCGGTCGCCAAAGCGGGCGATGTGTTCATCGGCATTAGCACCAGCGGCAACAGCCCGAATATACTTGCTGCCGTCAACAAAGCCGCGGCACTGGGCATCGCCACGACCTGCTTGACTGGCCGTACTGGCGGCAAGCTGCTCGCAATGTGCAATTGCCTGTGCATGCCGTCCGATGACACTGCGCGCATTCAGGAAGCCCATATCACTGTCGGCCACATTATTTGCGGCTTGGTCGAGCAGATTTATTTTCCAGAAGGGAAAAGTGCCCTATGAGTAGTATTGTCGCCCTGATCCCCGCCCGTGCCGGCTCTAAGGGGGTTCCCCATAAAAATATCAAGCTCCTGGGCGGACGCCCCCTAATTGAATGGTCGATCAAGGCCTGCCTGAAATCCCAATTGATCGACCGTGTCATTGTTTCCACGGACTCACCTGAATACGCCGAATTGGCGATAGAACTGGGGGCAGAGGCGCCTTTCTTGCGCCCCTCGGAAATTTCAGCCGACCGTTCGACTGATTACGATTTCATTGCGCACGCACTGGACTGGCTCGCTGCCAACGGTGGCGAACCGCAGCATGTGGTGCACATCCGTCCCACGACACCATACCGCGATCCTGCTCTGATAGACCAAGCAATCAAGGTTTTTCTCAGCGAAGCTAAGGCCACGGCGCTGCGCTCGGTGCATGAAATGTCCGAGTCCGCTTACAAGACCTTCGAAATCGCACCGGCAGGCCAGCTCATGCGCCTAGGCAGCGACAGCACTGCTCTCGACGCTGCCAATAACGCCCGCCAGCAATTTCCCGCCACCTACCAGGCCAACGGCTACGTGGACGTGCTTTCTTCCCGTTTCATCAGAACCAATGGCCTGATTCATGGCGACTGGGTTATGCCTTTTATCACCCCCACCGTGATTGAGGTGGACACGATCGACGATTTTGTTCATCTTGAATTCTTGCTTGATCGCAATCGCGCATTTTTCGACAAATTATTTACCTGAGGTTATTTATGGCTGGACATGAATTTTCCCGGAGCCCACAGAAGGTTCCGTTTGTAAGCACCGAACATCGCACTATCAAGACAGCGATTCCTGCTCCCGGCACCGAGCAGATACTCGCCACTCTGGATTGCTACGAATCGCGTTCCATGCATGGCCAGTTCCCGCTGATCTGGGACCGTGCGGTGGATTCCAGCGTGTTCGATATCGCCGGCAATCGCTGGATCGATTTCACGTCGACGATTTTTGTCGCCAATGTGGGCCACTCCAACCCCAGGGTAACGGCCGCCATGCAGGCGATGATGGATGCCCCGATCTACAGTTGCTATGCCTACCCAAACATTAAACGCGCCGAATACCTGAAGAAGCTGATCGAATTCGCCGGCCCTCCGTTCGAAAAGGCTTTCCTGCTGTCAGCCGGAACCGAAGCCACCGAGGCCGCGCTGAAACTGATACGCATGCATGGCCAGAAAATCGGCAAGCGCCGCGGCGGCATCGTCTGCATTGAGGGCAACTGGCATGGCCGCACCATGGGTGCGCAAATGATGAGCAGCAACCTGACCCAGCGCGAATGGATCGGCTTCCAAGATCAGGATATCCATCACATTCCGTTCCCGTATGCTTGGGCCTTGAACGGGACTAGTCCGGAAGCCTTCCTCGAAGCGGGCCTGGCGCGTCTAGCCGCATCGGGAATCGACATCGAAAAGGATGTGTCGGGCTTCATGCTGGAAACCTTCCAGGGCTGGGGCGCTGTGTTCTATCCGAAGGAGTTTGTCCAGGCCATCGAAAAAGTGTGCCGTAAACACAATATCTTGCTCGCCTTTGATGAAATGCAGGCGGGATTCGGCCGCACGGGCCGCCGCTTCGGGTTTGAGCATTACGAAGTCACACCGGACCTGATCGCTTGCGGCAAAGGCATGGGCGGCGGTGTTTCCCTCTCCGGCGTGCTTGGCCGTGCAGAAGTCATGGATTTGCCGGATATCGGCAACATGAGCAGTACCCACTCCGCCAATCCGCTGGTCTGCGCTGCGGGCCTGGCGGTAATCGAGGAACTGGAACAGCGCGACCTCGTCAGCGAGGCGGCTCGCAAGGGAGAGATGCTGTTCGATGCCTTGACCGCGCTGCAGCAGCGTTTCCCTGACCGCATTTCCGCATTGCTTGGCAAGGGCTTGATTGCTGCCGTACTGTTCCGTTCCCCTGTCACTGGCGCCGCCGATGGAGCCTTTACCAGCCGGGTCGCCGAGCGCTGCATGCAAAAGGGCTTGCTGGTGGTGCATACTGGGCGAGAGTCGATCAAGATCGGCCCGCCACTGACCATCGCCGATCAAGCCTTGATGGAAGGTGTCGACGTACTGGGCGAGGCGATCACTGAAATCAGTGCGGAAGTGAACGCAGAATGATTAGCGCGATCCGGCATACCGGCCTGGTGGTAGCCGACCTTGAACGGGCGCTGCACTTTTGGTGCGATGCGCTCGGCTTCAAGGTGGTCAGGCAGATGGAAGAGTCGGGACCCCATATCGACGCCATGATGGGCCTGCACGATGTCCGTGTGACCACCGCCAAACTGGCGGCGCCCGACGGCAACCTGATCGAGCTATTGCAGTTTCACTCCCATCCCGACCGGCCGCAGTGGGACGGCGCACCGTATTCGACCGGGTTCACCCATATCGCCCTGACGGTAGAAGACCTTGACGCACTGGTCGGCAAACTTGCGCCCCTAGGAGTCACTTTCCCGGCACCGCCGCAATATTCACCTGACGGTGGCGTCAAGGTGATTTATGCTAGAGGCCCCGAGGGGGTCCTCCTCGAACTCGTCGAAATATTGACCAAATGAACCAGACAACTCACCAGAAACCCCAACAGAGTACGACAGCCTGTCCTCTCTGCGCATCGGAAAAGAGCGAAATCCTTGTCCAACAGCTGCGACGTGGCTATGGCATGGCGCGCTATTGCCCTGCCTGTGATCATGGCTACTTGGTCCAGGAACAGGCCGTGGACGCCAAGGAGTATTACGGCGAACTGTATCGTCAAGAGTATTCCCATAATGCCGAGGCGGCAGCGACCCATGCCCGGGAAATATTCCGGGTTTACAAGAACTATCAGCAGGATCGCTTGCATCATATTCTACCCCTCTTGACTGCCAGTTCGCGGCTGTTAGAAGTTGGTGCCTCCGCAGGACAATTCCTGAGTCATATCAAGCACAAGGTTGGGGAGGTAAATGCCATCGAGCTCGACAAAGCCTGCTGCGCCTTCCTGGGCAGCGATCTCGGCATCGATGCGGATGTGGAATTCCTGGAAAACTCGCGCTTTGCCGACCAAACCTACGACGTGGTCTGTGCTTTTCAGGTGATAGAGCATGTCGAGCAGCCTGTGGCGTTCCTCAAAACCCTCCAGCGGGTCACGAAGAAGGGCGGGACAATCTTCATCGAGGCTCCCAATCTGCGCGATCCCCTGCTATCGGTGTGGGACGTGCCGACATATCGTAAATTTTTTTATCACAGCGCCCATCTCCATTACTTTACGGAGGCCTCCTTGACCAAGGTGGCACGAGATGCCGGTTTTCGCGCCGATCAGATAGAAATCAGTTTTACTCAGGACTACAACGTCCTGAATCATCTTCACTGGATCATGAACGATGGCCCCCAATCCGATTGCCATGTGGGCCTGAGTGAAATAAACCTGCGCGGCCCCAATCAAGAAATCGCGACTTGGTTAACCGAAGAAATGAGAGACGTGAATTGCCGCTACATTGCCAAGCTGGTGGCGGCGAAATGCACCTCCAACATGCTGATGAAATTGCACTATGAATAACAAAATCGGTTTCATGCAAGGACGCCTCTCCCCCTTGGTGGACGGGAAAATACAGGCCTTCCCCTGGGATACTTGGCAGCAGGAGTTTCCCGCGGCTCAGAGTTTGGGGCTGGGCCTGATGGAATGGACCTTGGATCAGGATCGGCTCTATCAGAATCCCCTGCTGACGCCCCAAGGCCAGCAGGAGATTCGCCGCCTGTGTCAGGCACATAGGCTGACCATTCCTTCGCTGACTGGGGACTGCTTCATGCAGGCCCCGTTCTGGAAAGCTGAACATCCTGTAAAGGCAGGCCTCGAGGCGAATTTCATCGCCATAGCCCGCGCCTGCGCTGCGGTCGGTATTGAAATGATCGTCGTGCCACTGGTTGACAACGGCAAGCTTGAAAATGATCAACAGGAGGATGCGCTGGTCGCCTTCATGCTGGATCAGGCAGACCTGTTTCAGAAGCTCCGCCTGCGCATCATTTTCGAAAGCGATTTCGTCCCGGATAATCTCGCACGCTTCATCGACCGCCTGCCAGCCGAAACCTTTGGTGTTAACTACGACATCGGTAACAGTGCGGCATTGGGATTCAATCCCGAGGCAGAATTCGCGGCATATGCTCCCCGTATCATGAATGTGCATATCAAAGACAGGATCCGTGGCGGAACCACAGTCGCTCTGGGCAGTGGCAATGCCGACTTCCCGGCGGTCTTTAGTCTGCTACGAGACGCTGCCTACGGCGGTTACTTCATCATGCAAACTGCCCGTGCTGAAAATGGCGACCATGCCGGTGCCCTGAGTCGGTACATCGGTCAAATCGAGACTTGGACGAAAGGGCTCTGATATGCAACTTCAGTTGCAAGGGAAATCTGTTCTGGTCACTGGCTCATCCAAGGGGATCGGCCGAGCCATCGCCGAGGCGTTTCTGGCTGAGGGTGCCGAAGTCGCATTCAATGGACGCAATGCCGAGGACCTTAAGCGTGTCATCGCAGACCAGATCGAGGGCAAAGCTATAGCCGTCGATGGCGATGTAAGCAAACCGCACGGTGCTCGTGAAGTAGTCAACGGTGTGCTCTCGGCATTTGGGAAGCTTGACGTACTGGTTTGCAATGTCGGCAGCGGTCGGTCAGTGCCTCCGGGCCTAGAGACTCATCAGGAGTGGTTGAAGATTTTTGAGCAAAATCTGTGGAGCGCAACTAATATGGTCGAAGCCGCAAAGCATGCACTCATCAAAACCAAAGGTACGATAGTTTGTATTTCTTCTATTTGCGGTCAAGAGGTCATACTGGGGGCGCCCGTCACCTACTCATCTGCAAAAGCGGCCCTCAACGCGTATGTTCGCGGCATTGCTCGGCCGCTGGGGCAAGACGGCGTGAGAATCAATGCCATCGCCCCCGGCAATGTCCTGTTCGAGAACTCTGTCTGGCAAAGAAAGATCAACGAGGATGCCGCTGCTGTCAAGCAGATGCTGGCGCGCGATGTGGCCCTGTCAAAGCTTGGTACGCCCCAGGATGTCGCCAATCTTGCGCTATGGCTGGCGTCTCCTGCGGCATCGTTTTGCACCGGCAGCATATTTGTCACGGACGGCGGGCAAGTCCGAAGTTAAGAAACAGATAAGGTGAAAGATGGCTTTTGAGAAATTCGATCTGACCGGCAAGACCGCCCTAATTACCGGCGCGGCCGGCTTGCTGGGCATGGAGCACGCGGCGGCGCTGTTAGAGAGCGGCGCGACGGTGGTGCTGACTGACATGAGCGCCACAGCGCTTGACGCTGCAGCGCAACGCTTGAGTGAACGCCATGACCGCGCGCGGATCCTGACCACGGTGATGGATGTGACCGATCCAGCGGCCATAGGTGCTGTAGCGAAAATGCTGTCCGGACGAGGTTTGCGCGTGGACATTCTGGTCAACAACGCAGCCATCGACCCCAAGGTTAAGGGCGATCATGGAGTTGTGGAGACGTCGCGCCTTGAACACTTCCCCTTGGATCAATGGAATCTGCAGGTGGCCGTCGGTCTGACCGGTGCATTCCTGTGCAGCCAAGTCTTTGGCAGCGCGATGTCCCAAGACGGAAAAGGGGGGGTCATCCTGAACATCGCTTCTGATCTCTCGGTCTTCGCCCCCGACCAGCGGCTCTACCGCAAGGAGAGCTTGCCCGATGAGCTGCAACCCGTGAAGCCGGTGACCTATTCGGTGATTAAGGCCGGACTGATCGGATTGACCCGTTATCTGGCCACCTACTGGGCTGACAAGGGCGTGCGATGCAACGCTCTCTCACCCGGTGGTGTCTACAACGGCCAGGGAGACGAATTCGTCCAGCGGTTGACCTCGCTGATTCCGCTTGGGCGGATGGCCGACAAGGAGGAGTATCGGGCTGCGGTGCAGTTTCTCTGCTCGGATGCGTCTGCGTACATGAATGGCCAGAACATAGTCATGGATGGCGGTCGCAGTGTCCTGTAAAGAAATGATGTGGACTGGCCCTGCTCCTAGACGCAAGGCCAGACCCGCACTATGAGCCTTCTTTACGGCATAGGCAGCGTACTGATGCTGCATCGGGTACGTCCTGATTCCATGGATGACTTCTGCCCGAACCGCGATATGGCCGTCAGCCCGGAATTCCTCGAACGTTTGATTGGCGACGCGCAGCAGCGCGGCCATACCTTTGTCAGTCTTGATCGGATCTGTGATGCATTACAACGAGGTACAGTGAGCAAGCTCTTGGCACTAACGTTCGACGACGGCTACAGGGACAATCTCACTGTCGCCTACCCTATCCTCAAACGGCTGGGCATCCCTTTCACGATCTACGTCACCACGTCGTTTCCTGATGGCGAAGCGATCCTCTGGTGGTATGCCATCGAACAGATGCTGCAGCAAAATGAGCAGATCGCGCTGGCGGATGACAGCGTGCTGCCCTGCCGCACGAGCCAAGAAAAGCTGGATGCCTTTGTCTCTTTGCGGCAGTCGATCATGGCGCTGCCCCGTGACGGGCTCGGCGACAGGGTCAATGCGATATTCGAGCGGGTGAATTTCGACTGGCGGCAAATGTGTGCGGAGGAGGCCTTGAGCTGGGACGATCTTCGCGAACTGGCACGGGATCCCCTGGTGACCATCGGCGCGCATACCGTGAGTCACCCGGTCCTGTCCGCGCTGTCCCCGGAACAGGTCTGCGCCGAAATGCGCGATAGCCGGGAGCGCATCGAGGCCCACATTGGCGCCCCTGTCACGCACTTTTGTTACCCCTTCGGCAGCCGTAACGAAGTTGGCACCCGTGAATTTGAACTGGCGCAAGAGCTTGGTTTTAAGACAGCCACCACGACCCGCTGGGGCAATATTTTCCCGAAACACCGCAAGCACCTGCACGGGCTGCCGCGGGTTGCGCTGACCAATGCCTTTGATTGGAACGATTTTCGTCGCCAGTCGCTCAGGCGTTTCGCGCGCGGACGCGTGGTTACCGTATGAAAATTGCAATGCTCAACACCTTCGACAGCGGCGGTGGCGCAGCCCGCTCTGCCTATCGCTTGCACCAAGGACTCTTGCAAAAAGGGGTGGCGTCACGCTTCGTGACCCAATACAACCAGCAGCGCAACCCCGATATCGTTTGTGGCACCACGCGGTTTCAGAAGCTGGTGGCGTTGCTGCGCCCGTTGGCCGACATGATTCCGATGAAGATGTACCGGCACCGGGACATGCGGCTGCCGTTTTCCACGGCCTACGTGCCCGTAGCGCGACGGGTTAAGGATGTTGTAGCGCAAGCTGATGTGCTGCACTTGCACTGGGTCGTCCACGGCTTCATCAATATCCAGTTCCTGCGCCAGGCGCATCGACCTATCGTCTGGACCATGCATGACTCCTGGACTTTCACCGGCGGCTGCCATCTGCCGGCGGATTGCCGCCGTTACCAGCAGACCTGTGGCAGTTGCCCGCAATTGGCCTCCGCGCGCGAGGCCGACCTGACGCGCCTGAATTGGCATTGCAAGCAGCGCGCGTGGAAAGACTTGGACATCATCTTCGTCACGCCGAGCAACTGGATGGCAGAGTGCGCCCGCAGCAGCAGCCTGCTTGCCGGTCGCCGCGTCGAAGTCATTCCAAACGGCATCGATACCGATGTCTTCAAGCCGGCGGACCGCGCGGTATGTCGGCGCATGATGAACCTGCCTACCGATAGGCACCTGATCCTGTTCGGGGCGATGGGCGCCATCACGGACGAAAACAAGGGCTTTGCCCTGCTGCGCCAGGCACTGGCCGCATTGCCGCGCCAGGTAGCCGGCAAGGACTGCATGCTGGTGGTATTTGGCGCGCAACGGCTCGACCTGCCGGACTTGGATATCGAAGTGCGTTTCATTGGCACCTTGACTGACGATATCGCACTGTCGGTGCTGTATTGCGCAGCCGATGTGATGGTGGTTCCGTCCATGCAGGAAAACTTGCCCAACACGATCATGGAGCCGATGGCTTGCGGTACGGCCGTAGTGGCATTTCGCACCGGTGGCATTCCCGATCTGGTCGAGCATCGCCAGACCGGCTATCTGGCTGAGCCTTTTGATACGGCAGACCTGGCGCGGGGGATTACGTGGACATTGGAGCAGTCGGCACTGGATTCCAGTCTAGGGAAAAGTGCGCGAGAAAAAGTCGAGCGGGAGTTTGCCATCGACGTGGTATCGGCTCGTTACATGAAGCTGTATGCAGAATTGACTGGAGGCGCAGATGGTCGCAAGTAGAGCTCGTGCATTCGTCAGGCGCATCCTAACTAGGCAATTGACCAGCAGGCTGGAATTCGAGGATGCCATTGCAGTGACCCCGATCTCCGATGTGTTCGGTCTAGATCGGGGAACGCCGCTGGACAGGGTTTTCATCAATCGCTTTCTTCAGCAAAACAGGGAAATTATCCGCGGCGACTGCCTTGAAGTGGAGGAGCCTGCCTACACACGAAAATTCGGCCAGCCCGGCCATGTCGCCCATGCGCTCAAGTTCACGGCCACCCCAGGCGGGGCAGGACAGAATGATGTCGTGGCTGATCTGACCCAGCCGCAGTCAGTGCCGGAAGCGAAATTCGACACATTTATCTGCACCCAGACCCTGAATTTCATCTTCGATCTCGACCCAGTAATCGCCTCTATCCACAAGCTGCTGAAGCCCGGTGGGCACGCGCTGATTACGGTAGCGGGCATCTCCCAGATTTCCCGCTATGATTACGAGCGCTGGGGGGATTTCTGGCGCTTTACCGATCAGTCGTTGCAAAAGCTGCTGGTTCGGCAGTTTTCCAAGGAAAACTGCATGCTCACCACGTATGGGAATGTTGCCACCAGTTGTTTATTCCTTCAGGGCGTGTCCTTTGAAGACATTTCTGACAAAAAAATACTCGATTTAAACGATCAAAATTATCAGATGATCGTTTGTGCTGTTGTCAAAAAATAATATTTATTTAATGAAAATTTCCATTTACGACACGACTATTTGTGATGACAACCTTGGCAACCAGATCATCATGGATGCCATAAACCCTGTCATCGATAAAATTTTCCGTGATGCCTTCATCATTAAACTCCAATACCTCGAGAAATTCGGCGATATGTCCCATCGTCATATTCGCGAGTCGAAATATACATTCTTCGGCGGCACAAATGCCTTAAGTTCAACGATGAATCGGTATTCTCAAATGGGTTTCAACTTGGCCGATACAACCCGTATTAATAACGTGGTGCTCGTTGGGGTTGGTTGGTGGCAGTATCAGAAAAAACCAAACTTTTATACTCGTTACCTGCTAAAACGAATTCTCCATCCTGATGCTATTCACTCAGTCCGTGATGAATATACGAAAGATTACCTGCAAAACATTGGGATTAAGAACGTTGTCAATACATCTTGCCCGACTGTTTGGAATCTCAACAAGAAACATTGCGAAAATATCCCCGCTCACAAGAGCCGTAAAGCCGTGTGCAGCCTAACTGATTATCACCAAGACCCAGTTTCTGATGCTGCCTTTTTGAGGCTGGTGATCGAAAGATATGAAAAATGCTTTCTATGGTTGCAAGGTGCGGGAGATCGCGAATACTTCGACTCCCTTGACCTTCCTGCTGGCGCAATCGAGCTGATACCCCCAAAATTGAGCGCCTATGATCAATTGTTGATGTCGGAAGAAGTCGATTACATCGGGACTCGCCTTCACGCCGGCGTTCGCGCCCTCCAGCATCGCAGGCGTGCGCTTATTCTTGGTATCGATAACCGTGCACTGGAGATCGGTAAAAACATTGGTTTAAATGTCTGTGACCGCAAGGACATTGGTGCAGTTTCTCGTTTCTGCAAGGGGGGTGAAGCCACCCTGCTGAGAATCCCGGAAGAAGAAATCCAGCGCTGGCAGCAGCAATTCGTCGAATAAATGCGCCCATCATTGCCGAGCAATTTCCCTGAGGGTACGATATTCATAATCGATGGCCTCATGGCCGCATTTACCGTGGCTTTGATGTGCGCCGGTCGTTCAATCCGGTGCATATACGAGTGCAAGGAAATCCAATGGCGCAATGTTGACTTCGTCGCGCTGTATGATCTTTTGCTGGCAGATGTCGATATTCGGGAAAAACGAATTGAGCAGGTGCCCCATCCATATTTTCTCGAAGGCAGAAACCTGCTCGACACCATACGAAAACAACAGGTGTTCATTCGTGGTATCCGCGAACGGATAGCCCTTGATCCGAGCGAAACCTATTGCGGCTGTACGACCTCGTCAATTCTCCTGGGTAACAAGGATATAGTGCCTCATATCCTGATGGATGAGGGGATGGACTCGCTCATGGCGAGACATCGCCTCTATAGTTTGGGACGCGCCAAGTGGAAAGATAGATTACGGGAAACCTTGGCAGGTTGGCTGGTGCCATTTCGATTTCATCGTGACACCCCCCAAATCACCATGGCTCGCGATGAGCACAGAGCAATCGTCCTTCGCAAAGATTACCGGGGTTTTCGGTCTCATCGCTTTGACCTGCTGACTGCTCCCCTGCTTGAGCATCTTGGGCATTCGAGCTTAAATGTATTGACCCTGGTGAAAGGGCCGCAGCATATGTCTGCGACCCCTCTGTCTGACAAGCAGGATGTTTACTTTAGATACGTGGAGTTCAACCTTCTGGCCATCAAGCGATTCATCGCTCTGCATCCTGCGTACGCCGACGCATGCTTTTACCTGAAGACCCACCCGAGCTTGGGCGTTGATTCACCCCTAGTGAATTCTTTGATTGCCACCCTCGCCAAGAATTCGATTTGTGCCAGAAATATTTGGGAGGGTTTGTCTTTTGAAGAGCTTCCCTCCATTCCTGCAGAGGCTTATCTGTCGACTGGGGGATTCAAGGCACTCCTGTCTCTGGACGCGTCGAGTACTCTTTGGCATGTCGGCCACGATCCATCTCTGGAGTGCTATATGCCCCTTGATGACATCATCAGCTTGTCCCGTATCGACGGGTCTTCTGCGTTACTCCCTTTGCTGGCAGGGCAACGGGAACTTAACCGGATCAATGGCAATAACGTGAGATTTTATTAATTTTATGAGTCTGAAAATAGATAAAGTCTGCTTCGTCATCGACAGCCCCATGAATGCCATGGTGGCGTCCCTGATCGCGCGAGATGCGTCCTTGGTCGAGGTCATTTATGCTTTTGACCCCCAACGCAAGGACATAGATGAATATTTGCAGGTGTCTCGTGCCCTGCTTTCCAACATTAAGCAACGTTCGGAATCGGTGATAGAGTTTGATTCCGTCCGCTTCTGGGGTGGCGAGAAGAACGCGCTGCTTCCGGCCGCCCGAAAAGCCTTGGCGCCCCTAATTGAAGACCACGCAGAGGGAACCGTGTATTTCGGAAATTGCCTGACCAATCCGATCGCCCTGGCTTTGAAGCGCTTTGCCAAGGTCAATCACCTTTACCATGCGCCGGGTGATTTTGTGAGCATGTTGTTTCCACAAGGAAACCCGTTGAAATCAGGTCTCAAGAATTTGATAAAGCGGATTCTTGGCCTTGAACTCTACAAAATTGAGATCGGAGACTTTCCGGTCTATTCATTGCTGCACTTCGCCTCACAGAAGAATTTCCAGCACGTAGATTTTAGGAATTTCTCTTCGGTGGCGGTCGAGACTGTCCTTGCTGAATTGAGCCGAGAACTGGATAGCCCGGGTAAAAATATCATGCTCTTGCTGGCGGGGGATGAGCCGGAACCGGGGGACAAGAACCCGTCGAATATCGCCAAATACCTGAAACCCCATTGCCAGGCAGTGGAAATCCTGATGGATGCTGATGGGCTGGATAGCGCTACGCTGTGGGTCAAGGAGCACAAATCCTACTTTCCCCTGAGTAGCGAGGAACGGTCTCTGTTGGCCGGTGAATTTTCGAAACTGGGCTGTGCCGTACGCTTTGTCACCGATCATTTGCCCAAGGAGTACCGGTCTCTGCCAGGGGAATGCATTCTCAAGTACGGAAAGGTGGATTACGTCGTCGCTGAGCCTTCTGCGTTTTTGTTCAATATCGCGAGCTCATTCGTCACGCCCATCGCAGCCGTAACTCCATTTGCGCCTTATCGGGATGAAGGGCAACTTGGACGCAATGCCGAATTTATGGCAATCAACCGTCTTCTCGTTCAACCTGCTCGTGTCTATTAATATGTCTAAAAAAATCAGTCAATCGTTGGAGCGCTGGTTCCTGTCAAGAATCGCAGCCCGTCATGTTGGGGCTCTCGCAGCCGATCCCTTAGTGAAGTTGACAGTTATCGTTCCAAGTTATTGCAGACAGCCTTTCCTGCTAAGGCAGATCGTCTACTGGATGCACTCTCCAGTGAAAGTCATCATTCTGGATGGTTCGCCGGAGTCGCTGTCTTCACAACTGATTAAATCGGTGGAGACCCTCACGAACGTAACCTACCTGCATAATCCGGTCGGCTTTGTGGAGCGAGTGGCCGCGGCTGCGAGCATGATCGGTACTCCCTATGCGGTATTGTTGGGTGATGATGAGTTCCACCTCCATAGCGGATTGCGAAACGCTGTTCAGCACTTGCAGGAAAATCCGAATGATGGCGGATGTATCGGACAGTCGCTCAAGTTTTTTATTTCGGAAAAAAATTCACAGACCGCCTATGGCTCAGGCTACTCTCATTTCAAATACGAGGTGCGGGCGGAAAATCTCCTTGAGCGTTTTAGGCATGCAATGGAGCACTACAATGCCGCGACTTGCTATGCCGTCTTGCGAACCGATGTCTGGAAGGATTCCTGGGCCTCCCTGCTGAAAACTTCCTGCAAGGATGTTTGCGAAGTTCAGCAAGCGCTGGCGACGTATAGTGCCGGGAAGTTTTCTACCGTAGCTCAGATATATTGGCTGCGCTCTTGCGAAAATGTATCGGTCACTGACCTCAATCACTTCAAAACGCTTTCCTTTCCAGCCTGGTGGACATCTGCGGCTTATGCCGACGAACGCCAGAAAATCGTAGCTGCGATCGCTGCCGTTATCCAGAAATATGCAGGCCTTCCAAGAGCGGAGGCCGAGTCTACGGCCCGCAACGGGCTAGAGGTGTTCAATCGTTTCCACCAACGCAGCTATCCTGCTCCAAGCTTGTTCAACCGGGCGAGAATGAAGGGCGTTCTGGTGGTCATTTTGAGGTCCGTCATGCCTGCAGGCTTCTACAGTGCGCTTAAAAACTGGGTCATGCCCAACGTGAAATTGGATCCGACCCAGTTTGCGGATATAGGCGGGAGGGAAGCCCTCTCCCAAGAAAAGTACGAAGATCTGTTCAAGTTTGAGGCTGAGACGGACAGGGAATTGCAGGGTGTCGAGTCCTTGATATTCGATTTTTACAAACACTATTGACCCGTGTGGATATAAACCATGATGTCCGCTGAATACAAAACTGTACTAATTTCAGGCGCTGGGGAGCTCGGGTCGCGCTATCTGCAAAGCATGGTTTCCTGTGTCATCCCCTTAACAGTGTACCTGCACAGCGACAATTTGCGATCCCTCGAACTTTGCCAGCAGCGCTGGGCGGATGTCGGTGGGGATACGTCACCTCATCGTCTGGTGATGTGTGAGAGCTTGGACTTCATACCCGATCGGTTTGATCTCGTGATTGTTTCATCAACAGCCAAGAGCAGGCCATTGCTGGTCGATTCGATTGCGAAGCGGGCGCAGGTCAGCTATTGGCTCATTGAAAAGATTTTAGCCCAGAGCGTTCCGGACATCGAGCAAATGCTGGCGAATGTGAGTACAGGGGCTCGAAGCTGGGTTAACTACTATATGCAGGCGGATGCTTGGTATGCAGACATAAAAAACCATCTGCTACCCGGGACTCCGAAGCATATGAAGGTTGGTGGCGGCGATTGGGGGTTGGCTTGCAACTCGCTGCACTTCATTCATCTTTACGCTTGGTTTTCGGAATCCCGCTTGGTTTCGCTGAATACCGATGGCCTGTCAGGGGAGGTGCACGAAAGCAAGCGGCTAGGGAACTGGGAAATTTACGGTGAGCTGAGCGCCGAATTTGACGATGGCGGCCGGCTGGACCTGCTGGCAGAGTCAGGCCCGGTTGGGTATTCCCTGTCATTGCAGGATGGCCCTTACGCATGGCAGATTGACGAGCCCAGCGGCGTCGCGCGACGCTCGGATGGTTTGGAAATCAAAGGCCGAGTTCCTTATCAGAGCGAACGCAAGCTGGTGGAGGAAATCCTGACCAGCGGGGAGTGTCGTTTGCCGACTTTTGCGGCGGTCGCTGCTACGGATCAGCTTTTTGTCGGCGCGATGCTGAGCCATTGGCGACAGCACAAGGATCCGGCAGCGTTGCTGGTGCCCATTACTTGATCCGCTGGGTTTTGGTGAAGTTGATATGGAGGTATATAAGTGCGAACATGGCTGATTGGGGCAGGCCCTATGGGCAGGGATTACTACAAAGTGATGCAGGCTCTCGGAGAACCGGTAAAAGTCATTGGCCGGGGCGAGCAGTCAGCTGCTGAATTCGAGGCGGCAACGGGTCAGTCCGTGACTCATGGCAGCTTGGATTTCATTCTTGAGAATGAGGGCGCACCGGAGCGGGCTATCGTTGCGGTCAGCATCGACAACCTGTCTCAGGTCGCTTCGGCCCTGATTCGTGCTGGAACCAAGCGAATTCTCCTGGAAAAGCCGGGGGCACTAGACCGGGCTCAGCTCGCCGCCCTGGTAGTGTTGGCAGCAGCTCACGAGGTAACGGTGGTAATCGGCTACAACAGGCGCTTCCATGCTGCGACCCTAGCTGCAGAGGCGATGATCGCCGAAGATGGGGGCGCGATCTCATGTCTGTTCGAATTCACCGAATGGGCTCATACCATCACGCCGCTCCGGCTTGCCGCCGCGACAAAGCAGAACTGGATGTATTCCAATTCGTCTCATGTTTCCGATCTGGCGTTTTATCTGTGCGGCCTCCCCGCCGAACTGACTGCATACCATGGTGGTGGACTTGATTGGCATACCAGTGCCGCACGTTTCGTCGGGGCCGGTATTACCGAACGGGGCGTGTTCTTTAGCTATCACGCTGATTGGGAAGCACCTGGGCGTTGGGGGGTCGAGGTGATGACGCGAAAGAGGCGCTTTATTTTCAGGCCCATGGAAAAGCTGCAAATCACGCCCATCGCCTCAACCGCGGTGGACATGGTGGCGCTGGACGATTCCCTCGATCAGAACTATAAGCCTGGCTTGTTTCTACAAACCCAAGCCTTTTTAGCTGGCGATGACCGGAGATTCTGCAGTCTCGCTCAGCAGGAAAAAAACCTCGCTGTTTATGGCAGGATGGCGGGCTACAATGACCGATAAGCGTTTGAAAAGTAAACCAATCGACAAAGAGGATCAGCGAGTGCATGGGACAGTTTAAGGATATTTACCGAAACCGGCGGGTTCTGGTCACTGGCCATACGGGGTTCAAAGGGAGCTGGCTTTCATTGTGGCTGCAGGAATTGGGGGCTGTCGTAGCTGGCATTTCTCTGGCTCCTAATACTTCTCCCAATCATTGGAGTTTGCTTGGGCTCGATATTGACGACGACACCTGTCTCGATATTCGCGACCCGATCAAGCTACAAGAGGCGATAGCCAGGCTGCAACCGGAAATCGTCTTCCATCTTGCCGCGCAGCCTCTGGTGCGGCAGTCCTACCGTGACCCCCTCGAAACCTGGGGCACTAATGTGATCGGGACCGCGAATGTACTGGAGGCCTGCCGTCAAACCCAATCGGTTCGCGCCATCGTGCTTGTGACTTCCGACAAGTGCTATGAAAACGAGGAGTGGGCATGGGGCTATCGGGAGAATGACCGACTGGGTGGTCACGACCCCTACAGTGCATCCAAGGCGGCGGCTGAAGTGGTTGCGGCGAGCTATAGAAATTCATTTTTTGATTCCCCTGACTCGCCATTGCTGGCTACTGCCCGGGCAGGCAATGTGATCGGTGGTGGCGATTGGTCCGTGGATCGTTTAATCCCCGACTTGGTCAGGTCGATCAACACCCAGGAGGTTCTAGAGATACGCTCCCCCAATGCCACCCGACCATGGCAGCACGTCCTAGAGTCATTAAGCGGGTATTTATTGCTGGGCCAGCAGTTGTTGGAAGGAAAGAGGGAGTTTGCCACGGCATGGAACTTCGGCCCCGCAGCGGAAGGCAATCGATCGGTAACCGAAGTACTTTCACGCCTCAATGGTGAATGGCCCGCCTTGCGCTGGCAACTCTCAGCATCGGTGCATTTGCATGAAGCCCAATTGCTTTACCTCGATAGCACCATGGCCCGCAGTCGACTCAACTGGATGCCAGTGTGGGATTTCAACCAGGCATTATCGGCAACCGCAAGATGGTATCAATCCTGGATAGAGCGCACCGAAGTGGTTAGCCGCAAGCAGTTGTCCGACTATGTCGCGGCCGCCCAAGAGCAGGGTGTGGGCTGGAGTTGCTCGTGAAAATAGAGACGACTCCCTTGGACGGAGTGCTGGTCGTTGACCTTGAGAGGCGCAGCGATCCGCGCGGCATCTTCATGCGGGTATTTTGTGCTAACGAATTGGCGCAAGTGTTGGGTACTCGGCATGTTGTCCAGTCTAATCATAGCTCTAATGCCGAGGTTGGCACGGTGCGAGGCATGCATTTTCAGCATCAACCGCATGCGGAAATGAAGCTGATTACCTGCCTCCACGGCTCGGTTTGGGATGTGACCGTGGATTTGCGCTCTGGCTCGCCGACATTCCTGCAATGGTTCGCTGTAGAATTGAGTAGTGAAACCCCGCGCCTTCTGGTCATACCGGAAGGGTGTGCCCACGGTTTCCAGGTGCTGCGCCCTCAAAGCGAGCTGCTTTATTTTCACACCGCTCCTTATACCCCTGAGGCTGAAGGGGGCGTGCGTCATGATGATCCGGCATTAGGCATTCGGTGGCCCTTGCCGGTCTCGGAGGTCTCGCAACGAGACCGTGCCCATCTGTCGATAGGTTCTAAATTTACAGGAGTTGTTGTATGAAATGCAGGCACTGCAGGAAGGCACTCGAGAATGTCTTTCTCGACCTTGGATTCGCTCCACCTTCCAATGCGTATTTGACTGCACAACAGCTTGATGCGCCAGAAGTGACCTTGCCTTTGAGGCTGTTCGTTTGTGATAGCTGCTGGCTTGTTCAGACACAGGATTTTTCGCGGCCGGAGGCATTGTTTGATTTTGACTACGCATACTACTCTTCGACTTCGCAGACTTGGTTAAATCATGCCAAGGAGTTCGTGAAAAACATCACCGAACGATTTAATTTGAATCGCAATAGCTTCGTAGTGGAAATAGCATCCAACGATGGGTACCTGCTGCGTAATTTTCTGGTTCCGGGCATTCCTTGTCTGGGAATTGAGCCGACCCAGGGCACGGCTGAAGTAGCCGAGAAACTGGGCATTCCGGTACTGAAAGAGTTTTTTAATAGCGAGCTGGCGCGCAGCCTAGCAGAAAAGAAAAAGGCGGACCTGATCGTCGGGAACAACGTATTTGCCCACGTCCCCGACATTAATGACTTTACGGTGGGGATGAGGGAACTTTTAAATAAAAATGGCGTTATCACGCTGGAATTTCCCCACCTGATGCAACTGATCGAACACATTCAGTTCGACACTGTTTATCACGAGCACTTTTCCTATCTCTCGCTCTACACGGTTGAGCGCATCTTTAAAGCGGCTAATTTGCGCATCTGGGATGTAGAGCAATTGCCTACCCACGGCGGCAGCCTGCGTGTCTATGGGTGTCATGCAGATGACACTCGCGCTAGTACGCCTGCAGTGGCCGACTTGTTGGCTGAAGAAGTTCAGCATGGCCTGCAAACCTTGGCCACTTACCAAGACTTTCAGGTTCGTGCGAATAAAGTCAAGGACGACTTGCTGAGTTTTTTGCTCGAACAAAAACGTGTAGGTAAAAAAGTCGTTGCATACGGCGCTGCCGCTAAAGGAAACACCTTGCTCAACTACGCAGGTGTCAAACCAGACCTTCTGTCTTTTGTCTGCGATGCCGCCCCAGCCAAGCAGGGTAAATACATGCCGGGCAGCCATATCCCCATCCTGCCGCCCAGTGTCCTGACAGCCAGCGCGCCTGATTATGTGCTTATCCTGCCGTGGAATATTGCGACGGAGGTTGTGCAGCAAAATGTAACGCTTGCGGCGCAAGGAGCGAAATTTATTACTGCTGTGCCACGGCTTACGATGCTCAATTGACCTTCGACTCAGCTGTACCGACTCTGTATAAATAAGCCTATGAGCAATCGAATTTACTACACGAAACCATCCATAACAGAGCTGGAAGTGCGTTACGCCACTGACGCTGCACAAAACGGCTGGGGTGATCGTTGTTACGACTACATCAACCGCTTTGAAGATGCCTTCAAGCAACACCTTGGGGTTAAATACGCCATTGCCACTTCCAGTTGCACCGGCGCACTTCACATGGGTTTGGCATCATTGGGTGTCGGCTCGGGTGACGAAGTGATTCTGGCAGACACTAACTGGATCGCCAGTGCTGCCCCCATCACCTATCTCGGGGCAAGCCCAGTATTCGTCGATATCCTGCCCGACACATGGTGCCTTGATCCGCAGCGCGTCCGAGAAGCGATCACGCCGAAAACGAAGGCCATTATTGCTGTGCATCTCTATGGGAATCTGTGCGAGATGGATGAATTGATGTCCATCTCTAAACATTATGGCATTCCGGTAATTGAGGACGCCGCCGAGGCAATAGGCTCGGTGTATCACGGCAAGCATGCGGGATCGATAGGCAGGTTTGGCGCATTCTCATTCCACGGTACAAAGACCATCACCACTGGTGAAGGCGGAATGTTTGTCACCAACGATGCAGACTTGTACGAGTACGTGCTGACGTTAAGTAATCATGGCCGTGCCAGGGGGCAAACGAAGCAGTTCTGGCCTGATATGGTGGGCTTTAAGTACAAAATTTCCAATGTGCAGGCGGCGATCGGTTGTGCCCAGATGGAGCGTGTCGGGGATCTTGTCGCGCGCAAGCGCGAGATTTTTTCCAACTACCGAAGGCTCCTAGAGCGGTTTCCGGACGTCGTGATCAATCCTGAGTTACCGAATACCGTAAACGGCGCTTGGATGCCTAGTGCTGTCTTTACGTCGGCATCTGGCATTACTCGCGAACGGTTGCAAGCTGCGTTTGCCGCAGAAAGCATCGACGCGCGCGTGTTTTTCAACCCCTTGTCTTCTTTGCCGATGTTCGTGGGGCAAAAGCAAAATCGATTTGCTTGGGATATTCCCAGTCGCGCCATTAATCTGCCGAGTTTCCATGACATGGAGTTTATCGACCAGGAGCGTGTCATCGATGTTATTGCCAAATTGCTGACAGAAGAGCGAACTCGATGAAAATTTTGCTGATGTGTGACGGGCAAGTGGGGGACCGAATTGCCTGCTGGCTCTTGGACAATTATCCTGAAGATGTCGGGGCGATCGTGACCATCAGCGAAAATGCTACGCGGATTGCCGCCCATGCCAAAAACATACCTACACTTATCTACCAATCGGAAGCGCAGATAGCGGCTGCATTGACTGCATTGCCGAAATGCAATCTCGGTCTGTTGGCATGGTGGCCAAAGCTTGTTTCGAAAAAAATTATTGCATTGACTGAGTATGGTTTTATCAACACCCACCCGAGCCTACTGCCCCACAATCGTGGTAAGCATTACAATTTCTGGGTACTGGTGGAGCAAGCCCCGTTTGGCGTTAGTCTGCACTATGTTGATGAAGGCATAGACAGTGGTGACATCGTGGCGCAAAGTCCACTTGCCTATGGTTGGGAGGATACCGGCGAAACGTTGTACGCGAAGGCTTTACAGGCGACATTCGATCTATTCAAGAAGACCTACCCTCAGTTGCGAGTGCAGGGCTTGCCGCGATTCAAGCAGGACCTTAGTCAAGGCAGTTTGCATTATGCCAAGGAGATCGATTTGGCAAGCCAAATCGATCTCGACAAATCTTACAGAGCGCGTGACTTGATTAACCTGTTGCGCGCCAGAACGTTTCCCGGTCACCCCGCTTGCATCTTCCATGAAGACGAGGTGGCTTATGAAATTAGCATAAAAATCAAGAGGAAATCCGTATGACTACCTATGAAAAATTTAAACAAGAGTGCGAGCAGGAAATCGCGGCAATTGGCCGTGATAGCGTTTTTCTGGACGCTACGCGTGACTGGGTAAACAGAGCCAATGCTCAGAAATATTCATATCATTTTGAATGGCTGGGCCGCCCCATTATTCAATACCCACAAGATATTATTGCCATGCAGGAGTTGATCTGGCGCGTGAAGCCCGACTTGATTATCGAGACTGGGATCGCACACGGAGGATCGTTGATTCTTAGCGCTTCGATGCTCGCTCAACTTGATATGTGTGACGCCATTGAGGCTGGCCAAATGTTCGATCCCCGTAAGTCAAATCGGTTGGTCATCGGCCTAGACATCGATATACGAGCTCATAATAAGACTGCAATCGAAGGGCACCCGATGGGGTCGCGTATTAAAATGCTCCAAGGTTCCAGTGTGGCTCCCGAAATCGTTGCTGAGGTCAAGAAGCTAGCAGCAAACTACAAACGAGTGTTGGTTTGCCTTGATTCAAACCATACGCACGAGCATGTGTTGGCTGAACTTGAAGCTTATGCACCACTTACTAGCGTGGGAAGTTACTGTGCAGTGTTCGATACCATTATTGAAGATATGCCAGCCGAAATGTTTCCCGACCGCCCTTGGGGACCTGGTAACAATCCAAAAACTGCAGTATGGGAATTCCTCAAAACGCACACTGAGTTTGAAATTGACAAGAGTATCCAGCACAAACTGCTGATTACGGTGGCGCCGGATGGATATCTGAAGCGATGTGGATAATATTTTCGATGTGGGCTGTTTCTGTATTAGTCGAGGGCTTCGGGATGAATATCGGTGAGTATTTTTCTGCAGTAAAGGACATTCAATGAAGGCAGTAATTCTCGCCGGCGGTCTAGGAACAAGGATTTCAGAGGAGTCCAATGTCAGGCCCAAGCCGATGATAGAAATCGGCGGCAAGCCGATCCTGTGGCATATCATGAAAACATATTCCAGCCACGGAATCAATGACTTCATCGTGTGCTGCGGCTACAAGGGCTATGTCATCAAGGAGTATTTCTCGAACTATTTCCTGCATATGTCGGACATCACCTTTGACTTGCAGAGCAATCAGGTGCAAGTCCATCAAAAGTTCGCGGAGCCATGGCGTGTCACTTTGGTGGATACCGGGGAGGAAACCATGACAGGGGGGCGATTGAAGCGTGTCGCACCCTACTTGGCCGGGGAAGACGCCTTCTGCATGACCTATGGGGATGGCGTAAGTGATGTGGATATCACGGCATTGATCGAGTTTCATCGGAGTCATGGTTTGAACGCCACCTTGACTGCGACACATGCCCCAACCCGCTTCGGTGTGCTAGACATATTGTCAGACATGACAGTGAAATCGTTCAAGGAGAAACCCGAGGACATGCGGGACATGATCAACGGCGGCTTCTTCGTGCTGTCTCCCAAGGTGCTTGACCTGATCGTAGGGGATCAGACAGTCTGGGAGCGGGAGCCCCTAGAAACTTTGGCTGAGCGGGGGCAATTGAAAGCGTTCAGGCACGATGGGTTTTGGCAGCCCATGGACACCCTACGTGACAAAAATTTTCTCGAGTCCCTCTGGAACTCGCGTGCGGCGCCCTGGGCTACATGGAAAACCCAATGAATAAATTAAATCGATTGGATGAGATCCGTTTGCAGATTACGGGTTTGGTGGACGAATACGCAAGCCTCAAGTTCGCTGCGACGGATTTCGTGCCAGGGGTGACGGCTGTCCCTCCCTCCGGGAAAATGATTGGAGGCGAGGAGCTGCGCTTGATGATGGAGGCCTCGCTGGATGGCTGGCTCACGGCCGGACGTTTTAACGAGGAATTTGAACAGAAGCTGGCGAAGTTCCTCGGCGTAAAACACCTGATCACGGTCAATTCTGGCTCATCTGCCAACCTAGTGGCCTTTAATACCCTGACCAGCCCCAAGCTCGGCGATCGCGCAATCAAGCCCGGCGATGAAGTCATCGGCGTCGCGGCCGGTTTCCCGACCACGGTCAACCCTATCCTCCAGTTTGGCGCGGTTCCCGTATTCGTCGATGTCGAACTCGGCACCTACAATATCGATGCCAGCCAGATCGAAGCCGCCATCAGTCCCAAAACCAAGGCCATTATGTTGGCCCATACGCTGGGTAATCCCTACAACCTCGACGTCGTCACCGCGCTGTGCAAGAAGCATGGTCTGTGGCTGATCGAGGATTGCTGTGACGCTTTGGGATCCACGTACAACGGCCGTATGGTGGGCGGATTCGGCGACATCGGCACCTTGAGCTTTTATCCGGCACATCACATCACGATGGGCGAAGGCGGTGCAGTGTTTACCAACAATGGTGAGCTACGGCAGATCGCCGAGAGTTTCCGCGATTGGGGCCGGGACTGTTATTGCCCGCCCGGCAAGGACAATACCTGCGGGCGCCGCTTCTGCTGGAAATTGGGGAATCTGCCGGAAGGCTACGACCACAAGTACACCTACTCGCATCTCGGCTACAACCTAAAAATTACGGACATGCAGGCTGCTTGCGGTGTGGCGCAACTGGCCAAGGCCGATTTTTTCATCCAGCGCCGGAAGGAAAATTTCAATTACCTGAAGAGTCGCCTCGCTTCCTGCGAGGAATTCATGATCCTTCCCGAGGCGACCGCCGGCTCTGCGCCGTCCTGGTTCGGCTTCCCCATCACCTTGCGCGAGAATTCTTCGACCAGTCGGGGTGACCTGATCGGTTACTTGGATCAATGCAAGATCGGCACACGCCTGCTGTTTGCTGGCAACCTGACGCGCCAGCCGTATATGATCGGCCGAAACTTCCGGATCAGCGGTGAATTGACCAATACCGATGTGGTGATGCGCAACACCTTCTGGATCGGCGTGCAACCAGCTCTCAGCGAAGAAATGCTTGACTATTCCGCGAGCCGGATCGAAGCCTTTCTGGGCGTCAACTTTTAAGACACTTCTGTGACTTCAGACCTTTCCCGTTTTGACCCCCGCCGATTGCGACGCACCGTGCTCGAGATGGCCTTTGCCGGATCGACGGTGCATATCGGCTGCGCCTTTTCCATTGTCGAAATTCTAGCTGTCCTGTATCGCAGCCACCTGCGTTATCCGGGCAACGATCCCGAAGCGACCGGCCGCGATTACCTAGTGCTGAGCAAGGGACATGGCGTGATGGCTCAATATGCCTGCATGCGGGAGCTGGAATGGTTGGATGACAACGCGATTCGGAATTATTTTTCAGACGGCAGCCATCTCAAGGGGTTGTCCGATTCCCGCGTTCCTGGCCTGGAAGTGACTTCTGGCTCCCTCGGGCATGGTTTCTCTGTCGGCGTTGGTCTGGCATTGGCGGCAAAGCGGCTGGGCACTGATCAAAAAACTTTTGTCGTCGTTGGCGATGGTGAAATGAATGAAGGACCGATCTGGGAAGGTGCCTTGTTTGCGGCCCACCATCAGCTGAAGAACTTCATGGTGATCGTGGATGAAAACGGCTTCCAAGCTATGGGCAGGACCCGCGATGTACTCGACCTGAATTCGCTGCAGCGCAAGCTGGAAGCCTTTGGTTTTGAAGCAGTGTTGGTGGATGGCCATGACCAACGCGCACTTGATGAAGCGATTGCCAGTCTGGGCAAAAGCGAAAAAACCGCGCCCAAGGCAATCATTGCACGCACGATCAAAGGGAAGGGCGTTGCTTTCATGGAGGACGACAACCGCTGGCATTACACACGGTTGACCGATGACACTTATCGTCAGGCGCTGGCATGTCTTGACTTGGAGAGCGCCAAATGAGGGCTGCCTTTTCCAAAACCTTGGCCGATATCGCGCGTGCCGATCCGCGGGTAGTGCTGCTGACCGGCGACCATGGTTATGCGCTGTTCGACGAGTTCCGCCAGGTTTGTCCAGACCAGTACATCAATGCTGGCATTGCCGAGCAGAACATGATCGGCGTCGCTGCCGGCATGGTGCGCGCCGGATTCCGGCCCTATGTCTACGGCCTCGCCGCCTTCGTGCCAATCAGGGTGCTGGAGCAGATCAAGATCGACCTTGCGCATGACCGCCTACCTGTGGTCCTGATCGGTGATGGCGCCGGCATGGTCTACAGCCACTTGGGAACCAGTCACCAGGCGACAGAAGACATCGCCGTGACCAGAGCGCTGGCCAATCTGCAGGTCTACTCCCCGGCTGACCGTCACGAGCTGACCCGCTGCCTTGAATTGAGCGCCCATGCCTCGACCACCATCTACCTGCGCATAGGCAAGGCAGACCGGGGCGATGTGCACCCCGCGCCAGTCACGGCCAATGCCGGCGACTTGCTGCCTGTGCGGCAGGGCGGCACAGACCTGGTGTTTCTCGCAACGGGCTCCATGGTGCGCACCGCGATCGACATCGCCGACCGTTTTTATCCGCAAGCCTCAGTGTGGAGCGCGCCATTCATTAAACCGATCGACGCCGCCCGTGTCATCGACATCGCTCGCCAGGCGCAGACCGTCGTCTGCATGGAGGAGCACTCTGTCCATGCAGGCTTCGGCTCCCTGGTCTGCGAGCTGGTGGCCGAGCACGCACCTACTCGGGTGTTGCGTATCGGCGTCCAGGACCGCTATTCACAGCATTGCGGCAGCTATGACTACCTGTTGCAGGAACATGGGCTGGATGCGCACGCCGTCACCGAACGGATCGGGCAATTTATGCAGAAGTCCTGATGAAGCGCATCGCCATCCTTGGCGCGTCGAGCCGCATTGCGGGAGACCTGATCCTGTGGCTGGCCCAGCAGCCTGACACGGCACTCCATCTGTTCGTGCGCCGGCCACAGCAGATGCTTGACTGGCTGCACCAGAATGACATCGCGGGCCACGCCCAGGTAGGGCTCTACCCGAATTTTGGCGAGGGTGGCGAGTACTTCGCGGTGATCAATTTCGTCGGCGTTGGCGATCCGGCAAGGGCCTTGTCCATGGGTGCGGAAATCCTAGATCTGACGCATCGGTTCGACAGCCTCGCGCTGGAGTATGTGAAGCGCCATCCGCACTGTCGTTATTTGTTCACCAGCAGCGGCGCTGCTTATGGCAGCCGTTTCGAGTCGCCGGTGGACGAGGGCACCCAAGCTGTCTTTGCCATCAATGCGTTGGGAAGCGATGCTTGGTATGGCATAGCCAAGGCCCATGCCGAGTGCCGGCACCGGGCGCATCCCAAGCTGCCGATCATGGACATTCGCATTTTCAATTACATCAGCCAGACGCAGGACCTGTCGGCGCGCTTTCTGGTCACCGATGCCATCCGCGCGATCCGAGACCGGACCGTCTTGCAGACTTCCGCTGAACGGACCGTGCGCGATTACTTGCATACCAGCGATTTTTGCGCCCTGGTCGATGCCGTGCTGGCTGCGCCGCCGACCAACGATGTCATCGACTGCTATAGCAAGGCACCGATTGAGAAGACGGAATTGCTGCAAGCCTTGCAGGCCGCATTCGGGCTGCGCTATACGGTGTCGCCGGAGCAGGCGGACATCAACGCAACCGGACACAAGCCCTGTTACTACTCGGTCAATCGCCGTGCCCGCCACTTTGGCTATGCGCCGGCATTCAACTCCCTGGACGGAGTCCTCGACGCCACCGCCGCACTGCTGGACGCCGGTGCTTAAGGCCTGCCGCACTCCAACCACATTTCAAGAAACGTGATGAACCGCCCAAGCGACAATATTTTTATCGACCCCTCTTATCCTGTCTTCAATCAGGACAAGTTATTCGACCTGGGCGATCCTTTGCTCAATCGCGATGATCAATTGCTGCCATTCCACCGCTTGCGGGAACATTTGCACGCGCTCGGTAAATCCGTCCATACGGCGGATTACCTGTTGTCGGGCGATGCCGGTCCAGGCGGAACAAGCGCTTGTGGCTATTACTCCCTGGGCATCCTCGACAATTACCAGCGCATCGCCCGCGAAGGCCAGGCCAGGCTGAAGTCATTCGTGATCATGGAGCCGCCGGTGGTCGCACCGCACCTGTACCAGGCTTTGCCAGCACTCACGAATGCGTTCGAACGGGTCTATGTTCACAACACCGATGGCGACTGCTATTCCCTAGCTGGGGTGCAGCAGGACAAGCTCAGGCGGCTCTATTGGCCGCTGCCCCACGCCGAAGTGCTGGAGCCCTACTGGAGCCAGCGCGACCGGATGCAGCGTATCGTGGTGATCAACGGCAGCCACAAGCCGCGCTCGTTCGACAAGGAGCTGTACAGCAAGCGCATCGATGCAATGGCGGCGCTGGCGCCCACGGGTGCAGTTGACCTGTTCGGCCGTGGCTGGGAACGCTGGTGGTCAGGCGAGGCGCGCTGGATGCCCTATTGGCGTAACCGTCGCACGCTGATGTCGATCTATCAGGGCGCTTGCGCGTCCAAGTTCGAAGTGCTGCAGCGCTATGCGTTTTGTCTGTGCTTCGAAAATATGGCAATGAATGGCTACATCACGGAAAAGTTATTCGACTGCCTCTATGCCGGAACCATTCCGCTCTATCTGGGCGCCCCGGACATCCTTCGCTACATCCCGCAGGATGTGTTCATCGACTGCAGGCAATATGCTTCCTGGGACGAGATGTGGAATGAGGTCAGGCTGATCCCAGCTTCACGTATCGAAGCGATGTGTGAAGCTGGCCGCCAGTTCCTGGGCAGTGAAGCCGCCCAACCCTTTTACAATTCGCTATTGCACTTGGGCTGGGGGGCAAATGAATAAAGACGCCGCCCCTGTGCCCCTGGTGTCGGCACCGCTGGTGTCGATCTGCATTCCTACCTACAATTCTGGGGAAACACTGGCCGAAACGCTGGCATCGATCATCGCGCAAACTTACTTGCGCCTGGAAATACTGGTGGTCGACAACGCTTCTGCCGACGATACGTTGGAGGTAGCCCGTCGTTTTGACGATCCACGCATCCGTATCCACGAGAATGCCGACAACATTGGAGCCGAAGGCAATTTCAATCGTTGCATCCAGCTGGCCAGCGGCGAGTACACCGCGATCTATCATGCTGATGATCTTTATCTGCCGCAGATGGTCGCCGAGCAGGTCGGCTTCTTGGAGCGCCATACGGAGGTGGGCGGCGTGCTTACTGAGGCGCTGCTGATCGACGGCAGTGGCAGGCAGGCGGGCGCCATCAGCCTTCCCGCTGAATTGCACCGGAAGAACGACGTGGGCGTCACTTTTCCGGAATTGTTCAGCGCCTTGCTGCGCCACTCGAATTTCCTGATTTGTCCCAGCGCCATGGTTCGCACCACGCTCTATCAGAACGTCATCAAGGGCTGGCGCGGTGACTTGTTCGGTTCGTCGGCCGACCTCGATATCTGGCTCAGGATCGCCCACCACTCCCAGCTGGGACTGCTGCCAGCGAAGCTGATGAAGTACAGGATCAGCACTGCCCAATTCTCGTCGAAAGTTCGTTACCAGACCGGACGGGCTGATTTTTTCCGTGTCATGGACCACTATCTTTTGCAAGACGATGTGCGTGCAGTCATGACGCCGCGCGACCTTGAGAACTATCAGCGACTGGTCCGCCGCGACACCGTGATGCGCGCCGCCAACCTGTTTTTGACCGACCAATTCCCGCAGGTGGCATCGCTGTTAAATGACTTTTTCAGCGTCGACATGCTGTTCGCGGCAATGCGCGATAAAAGGAGCTTCGTCGTCTTGCTGCTGGGTTCCTATCTGAAAATTGTCAATTTGCCCGGGCTGCGCAGTTGCGGCCAGGCACCACTGCGGCAATTGAAGCATGCGCTTGGGAAGTAGGACTTGTCTTCCATGCTCTTCATCGATCCGTACCTTGAATAAAATGCACGAAAAACTGTTTATCCATGCTACCAACGTCCACCAGGGTGGCGGACGGACATTGCTTGATGCGCTCTTGCAGCTATCGTTCAGGCAAGACACGACAGCGCTGCTGGACGAACGCATGCCAGTACCGAAAGCCATGCCGTCGGGTACCCAGCTGATACGGGCGAAAGCATCCCTGTTGGGTCGATTGCGCGCCGAGCGTTTGCTAGCCGCCCAGGCAAAGTCCGGAGATACGGTTATTTGTTTCGGCAATCTGCCGCCTTTGTTCAGGGTGGCCGGGCGGGTGATTGTATTTGTCCAGAACCGCTACTTGATCGATCAGGTTTCACTGGACCAGTTTCCTTTCAAATCCCGGCTGCGGCTAAGCCTTGAGCGCACCTGGTTCAGGATGCGTGCAGCGAGTGTGGACGAGTATGTGGTGCAAACGCCCAGCATGAAGCAGGCCTTGGAGCACCATCTTGCGAACATCAAAACGAAGCCTAGACTAGACATCAGGATACTTCCCTTCGTCAGTGGCGGTTCCCGACACTCGCGGGCGCGCACGGTTGCTGTCCATGAGACGCAAAAGCGCCATGACTTCGTGTATGTGGGGTCAGGAGAGCCCCATAAGAACCACCGCAATCTGATCAATGCATGGATACTGCTGGCGCAGGCAAACTGCTATCCATCACTGGCACTGACTGTCGATGCGGCCGCGTTCCCCGACTTGTGCCAATGGATTGATGAGCAGACCCGCATTCACCGGCTGCACATCGAGAACAAGGGTGCCTTGCCCCAATCCGGGGTAACAGACCTTTACAATTGTTCTGCCGCGCTGATTCACCCGTCAACATTGGAGTCTTTCGGTTTGCCCCTGATCGAGGCGCGAAACGCAGGGCTGGCGGTTCTGGCCGGCGAGCTCGACTATGTCAGGGATATCTTGGATCCTGAAGAGAGCTTTGATCCGCAGTCTGCCGTCTCGATTGCCAGGGCCGTCAAGCGATTCAGGCGCATGGAAGAGCCTGCACTCAGCATTGTCGATGCAAGGACGTTCATCGATTCGCTGGTGTCGTAACAAAAATCCAACTTAACATCAGTTTCATTCAAATGATTAAAGCAGCAATACTGTTGTTCGTTTTCACGATTATCGGCATTGCTTTGCTGGCAGGCTCGAACTATTCGGGCAGCTTGCAGGTTTACCTGCTGTTCACCCTGGTCGGCAATGCGCTGCTTTTCAACGGCCTGCGCCGCCGTGCCCTTTTCTTCGATACCTTTATCGGAATATTTCTGTGGCTAGGATTCTGGCTGAAGTTCTCCGTCCAGACGGCCCTGGGCCAGGTCGCTTTTCTGGAAGCTTTGGCATTCGATCGGTCGCCCGCCGCTTACGATCACGCCTTGATCGCTTCAAGCTGCGGCCTGGCGGCGCTCCTGATTGCGAGCTTGGTCCGGGAGCGCTTCTTTGTCTATCCGGAGCAAACGCCTTCGTGCAGCCAGTCCAGTCTTTTCCTTTTTTACCAGCGATACCGCGGTATTTGCATCACGTTGTTCCTAGCGGCCGTGATGCTGGTCGCTATCAGCAATGTCTGGCTCGGCATCTACCAGCGCGGCGTGGTGGCGCAAACCGTATTGCCTTATGGGCTAAGCGGTGTCTACAAATGGCTTCTTCAATTCGGACTTGCTTCGATCTCGGCGCTGGTCATCCGCTTCGAGATCGAATTGAACCGCAACATCACCTTGTGGTCAGTCGTGCCGGCACTTATGGAGGCATTTTTTTCCAATATTTCGCTACTCAGTCGCGGCATGATCCTCAATGCGGCCGGCTTGGGATTTGGCGCGATCCGACAGCTTACGTCGATGAAAATCTGGCCAGGCTTCCTGCGGATAGCCGCCGTGAGCATCGCCTTCGCGGTGCTTTTTGTGGTTTCCGTGCTGACGGTTAACTATCTGCGCGCTACATCGTATGGACACAGTCCGGAGATCGTGTCGCGCTTGGTGCAAAACCAAGCGCTGCCAACCGAGCAATACGGCCAAACGACATACGCCCTCCAGCACATGACTGTGCCCTTGTTTATCGACCGCTGGGTCGGGATCGAAGCCGTGGTGGCGGTCGCTTCGTCTAGGGATCTTGGCTGGGATTTGTGGCGGGACGCTTGGAGTGAACGCTTCCAGGTCGGCGTGCTGAGCATCTATGACCAGCGATTCATCGAATCTCCCTACACGGCTAATGCCGACAAGCCCGTTTTCCACTTCATCTCTTTGCCAGGCATTATCGCTTTCCTCTATTTCCCCGGCTCGTTGGCCTTTCTTTTCGTCGCACTCACGCTGTGTGCATGGCTAGCTGCAGCGGTTGAAATTGCGACCTATCGCTACGCAGGACAAAACTGGATCCTCTGCTCGCTGATCGGGCAGGTAGTCGCCTATCGTTATGCGCACTTTGGCTATGTGCCGGCTCAGTCCTATTTGCTGTTCGGAGCGGTGATATTGAACGTTGCGCTGCTGTACACGGTTGATCGAATTTTGCGACGCTGCCTCAGTGTCCCCGCCATCATTGCCAGATAATGGGGACGACACTACAGGGCAAGGATAAAGGCGCGGTGCAAGCAAGTGCTTCCCGGCAGGCGCTGTTCTGGTTTCCGTTGGCCACGCTACTGAACGCGTTCTCGATGACCGCGCTGCTGGTCATCATTGGCATATCAGGGCGCCCCGAGCTTGCTGTGAGCATTGGCCTGGTCCAGGGCGCCACGCTGGCGACCTTTTACGCGTTTTCGGCCAATGCCCGTAACCTGATACTGGCCGATGGCGATGAAGCGGCGGCTGGCAGGTTGTTCCAGTTGCGGCTGGCTCTGATGCTGCCGCTCGCCGCGATTGCCTACCTCCTCAGCGTTACCGCGGGTGGAGTCCCAGACTTTTTGGCACTGGTCTTGATCCTGCGCCGGGCATCCGAGTGGATCGGGGAAATCGGACTTTCCCAGCACGAGCGCCTGGACCAAGCAAATTTCGCAAAGCGCACGGTATTCTGCGAAGTCATCAGTTTTGTGCTCTGCCTGATCCTTTCGATGGGGTTTGGCGTGGATTTGGCTTATAGCGCAATTGCCTGGGCGCTCACGCCGATGATCTCCGCAGTGCGGGCGCAACTTTCCTTGCGTACCAGCCGACTTTCCGAAATTTACGCGTTGTTGCCACACGTCGGTTCGACCGCGATTATCGGCATCTCTGTCTATGCATTTCGTATTTCGATTGTTTTGCTGGTCAGCAAGGTAGTCGCGGGCGAGTTGTTTACCGCCTTTGCGATTGGCGGAATTATCCCGACCATATTCGGCCAGGCCCTGGCGCCAACCCTGTTGCGGCGTTTCGGTCCGTCGGTCATGCGCTCATGGTGGCTGGCGGCGTTTCTGTCCACCATGCTGCTGGTCGCTGGCGTCACCATTGTGCTGGCGATTACGCAGCCTGCCTGGCTGCTCCAGCTTGGTCATTCTTCGACCTTCTGGATAGCCACAGGACTCTCGATCACCGGCGGCGCAATCATGACGGTTACAACATTATTGCGGGCACGCCTGATCCAAAGTGACCGGGAGGAGGTCTTCGGCCCCGACCTGCTGTCCAATATCTTGGTCGTGATCTCGATCCCCTTGATCTATTTCGCTATTGGCATGGAATCGTTGGCCGGCCTGTACCTTTTGAGCGCCATCCTGAACTTGGTTTACCTGTTGGGTGCGACAGGCAGTAGATATATTGGTGAGCCCATTCTTCGCCGCATCCTGTTTGCGTTGGGATTCCTTCTGATGTGCCCGGCCTTTTTCCTGTTCGACGGAACCCTGTTCCGAAATCCGGACATGTACTACGATACGAGCGACCAATTCCTGCGTTTGCCTCTACCCATATCGCTTTTGGGACTGTTCGGTGGCATCGCCATCCTTGGCAACTACGTGGCGGCGAAGCGGAGCTTGATCACCATATTTTTTACTATGTTGCTGCTCGTGGCGAGTGTGTTTGGCCTGGCGGGGGGCAACGCGGCAGATGAAGGCGGCAAGCTGGTGCTGTTGGCGCAGTTTATGTTTCCGATTTTCGGTCTGGCATTGGGCGAGATGTTCGGGGCAGTTGCACGCGGCCCCATTTTTGAACGTATTGCGCTGTGGCTCTTGCTGCTGATTCTTCCGGCGCAACTGCTTTCGGGCTGGCTCGCGGGCCAAATGGATGCGACAGCACTGATTTTCTTCTTCAGCATTTACAAGCACCGACTGTACTTTCCGACGATCGTTGCCGCCTTGCTCATCATGATCAGCTTCGCACTTTGGGGCCGGTCGGGATGGGCCCGTATCGCCATCGCTTGCCTGATCCCGATTGCACTGGTTCAGCTTGTTGCCTCCGGATCTGTCAATGCACTGGCCGCGGCGGTGATTGGCTTGGCGGGCTTCGTGGTCTTCCATTGGCGGGATCGCCGGTATCGCTGGCAGCTAGCCTCTATCCTAGTCGTCGCGTTGCTATCAGGCGCCGGTTATTCGCTCCTGCGCGATACGCACAATCTAGACAACCAGGGACATGCAAAATCGAGTGCCGAGTCAATCCCGATCCAGTCCCCGGCACGGCCTGGATCGTCCGACGCGACCTGGTCGATCTCGGGCGCCACGACACGCGCGCGGGCCGGGCAATGGCGCTTCTTCACGGGTGAAATAATCGCATCTCCAACGGCCTTCCTGCTCGGTCACCAGATACGGCCAGACCGGAGCCTACATCCCAACGCGCAAAACTATTGGCTCGATGCCATGTACAGCTTCGGCGCGCTGGCGATCCTGCCCCTCATCACATTGCTGGCCATGACCGCACGCGTAGCATGCAAGCGGCGCCGCGAGCTGTGCTCGGATCCTGTTCTGTTGGGTACCGCGATGGCAGCCGGCTACCTAGTTTTGGTCGAAAGCATGTTCCATGTCGGCTTGCGGGTGCCGTACCCAGGAATCATCGCTTTCTTTATCCTTGGACTCCTGATTGCCCGCCTGAAGGGCGAGGTCAGTCCAGCCGAACGGAATGGTGATTCATGAAACTGCTTTTGAGCACACAGTATTTCTGGCCTGAAAGTTTCAGCATCAACGAAGTTGCAAGAACCCTTGTGAAACGAGGTATTGAACTGGTTGTGATGACAGGCAAGCCGAATTATCCTGAAGGGAAGATGTTCCCCGGTTATGCACCGCTAACCCTGGACCGCGAAGACTACCAAGGGATTCGCATACGCCGCGTGCCGATCATTACACGCGGTATACGAAATCCATTACGCTTGGCACTGAATTATCTGTCCTTCATCGTTTCAGGCAGCCTGCTCGGACCCTGGGTGCTACGGAACTTTCGTCCCGACGCAATCTTGGTGTACTGTACCTCGCCTTTGTTGCAGGCGATTCCAGCCCTCTTGATCGGACGAATCAAAAAAGTACCGGTCGCGCTTTACGTGCAGGACCTCTGGCCAGAGAGCCTAGAAGCGACCGGCTATGTTCGCAGCCGCTGGATCATTCAAGCTGTTGGCTGGGTGGTGAAGTTGATTTATCGACATGTCGACCTGATCCTGGTTTCATCGCGGCCGTTTGAAGATTCAATCCGGCGCATGGCACCCGATGCCCGTATTGTCTATTTACCGAACTCTGTCGATGCGGCGCTTTCCGATCCCGATTCGGGACAAAAGCCGCATGTGCCGGCGCTTGATTCTGGATTCTCTGTTGTTTTTGCCGGGAACATCGGGGCTGCCCAGGCGGTCAATGTCATCGTGGATGCTGCTGCACTGCTCGCGGCTTACCCTGAGATCAGGCTGGTGGTCCTTGGATCGGGCAGCGAGCTCGGATGGATGCAACAGCAACGTGAACAACGCAGCCTGGACAACCTGCACCTGCCGGGCCGCTTTTCAGCCGATTCGATGCCCTATCTGCTTTCCCGTGCGTCTGCCTTGCTGGTGACGCTGGCAGACCGGCCCATTTTCTCCATGACGGTACCGAACAAGATCCAAGCGTACATGGCGGTCGGCCGCCCTATCATCGCGTGTCTGAACGGCGAGGGCGCGCGACTGGTCACTGAGGCGGGCGCTGGGATCACGGTACGGGCCGAGGATGCGCGCGGCCTGGCCGCCGCCGTGCTGCGGCTTTATCGGATGTCTCCCGATCGACGCGGGCAATTGGGCATGCTTGCCCGACAATATTATCGACAACATTTTGAGCATGAGAAACTGGTCACCGAAATGGTCAGCCATCTGAAGCAAGCTATTGGGAGCAAAGCATGAAGATATTGGTACTTGGTGCGAATGGAATGATTGGCGCGACGATGTTTCGCGTGCTGTCAGAAAATACAAATTGGTCAGTGGCGGGAAGCGTACGGTCCGAAGCGGCACGCCGGTTCTTGCCGGCCCCGCTCGCCAGCCGGCTGCGCGCTGGCGTCGAACTTGCCAATCCGGATGGCCTGCTCCAATTGTTCAGTCACGTAAAACCGGAGGTGGTGGTAAATTGCGCAGGCCTGACCAAGCATCTACCCGGCGGTAACGACCCATTGCCCGCCCTGACCATGAATGCGATGCTGCCGCACAGGCTGGCTGAACTGTGCGGCGTTGCCGGCGCCCGACTGATCCATGTAAGCACAGACTGCGTCTTCTCGGGGAAAACTGGGAATTACCGCGAGACCGACCATGCAGACGCTACCGATGTGTATGGAAAAACCAAGCATCTGGGCGAAGTGGCCGGCCCGAATCTGGTCACCCTGCGCACGTCCACCATCGGGCATGAAAACGGGTCGCAATTCGGATTGCTGGAATGGTTCCTAGCGCAGAAAGAATGCAAAGGCTATCGCCGTGCGATCTTCTCTGGCTTGCCTACAGTAGAATTTGCCCGGGTAGTGCGCGACTTAGTGATCCCGAACCCTGCGCTGGCCGGCCTCTATCACGTTGGTGCCAGCCCGATTGACAAGGACAGCCTGCTTCGCCTGATTGCGAAAGAGTACGGCAAGACGACGACAATCCACCCAGATGACGCGATGGCCATTGACAGGAGCCTGGATGCGGATGTGTTTGCCGCTGCCACAGGCTACCGCGCACCGGATTGGCCGACGCTGGTTTCCCAGATGCACACAGATAGAATTTGAAGAGGTAAAAGAATGTTCGATGACAGCGTATTGATGATTACCGGCGGCACCGGCTCATTCGGCAACACGGTCCTGAACCGTTTCCTGAATACCGGTGTACGGGAAATCCGGATTCTGAGCCGGGATGAAAAAAAGCAGGAAGACATGCGGATCGCCCTGAACAATCCGAAGCTGCGCTTTTACATCGGCGATGTGCGCGACTATGACAGCGTGTCGCAGGCGATGAAGGGGGTGGATTATGTGTTCCACGCCGCGGCGCTGAAGCAAGTGCCGTCTTGCGAGTTCTACCCCATGGAAGCCGTGCGTACCAATGTGCTCGGCACCGAGAATGTGCTCAGCGCAGCCACGATGAACGACGTCAAGCGCGTGGTGGTGCTGAGTACTGACAAGGCCGTGTATCCGATCAATGCGATGGGCATTTCCAAGGCCATGGCAGAGAAGGTAATGGTCGCCAAGGCGCGCATGCAGCAAGCCGGCGAGACCGTCTTTTGCGCAACGCGCTACGGCAATGTGATGGCATCACGCGGTTCAGTTATTCCGTTGTTTGTATCGCAGCTAAAGGAAGGTAAGCCTTTGACAGTAACAGACCCGAATATGACTCGGTTTTTGATGTCCCTAGAGGACTCAGTTGACTTGGTGTTATACGCTTTTGAGCATGGTGCACAAGGTGATATCTTTGTACAAAAAGCACCAGCTTCCACAGTCGCAGATTTGGCTCAGGCTGTTAAAGAATTGTTCAATTCGGGTGAGCCCGTGCGTGTGATTGGCACACGTCACGGTGAGAAGTTATATGAGTCTTTAATCTCACGAGAAGAAATGGTCAAGGCACAGGACATGGGTGAGTATTACCGCATACCGGCTGACAATCGTGACCTGAACTACGCACAATATTTCAGTGAGGGTGAAGAAAAAATATCGACCCAAGAAGATTACACCTCGCACAGCACCACTCGTTTGAATGTTGAGCAGGTGAAAGAGATCTTGCTGAAATTAGATTACATCAAGGAAGAGCTTAATGTTTAAAATTATGACCATTGTCGGCACGCGCCCCGAGCTGATCAAAATGAGCAGAGTGATTGCTGAATTTGACCAGCACACGCGCCATATTCTGGTGCATACAGGGCAAAATTATGATTACGAGTTGAACGAACTTTTCTTTGACGATTTGGGCATTCGTAAACCAAATTATTTTTTAGAAGCGGTAGGTGATAACGCTGCGCAAACCATTGCACGAGTTATCGAAAAGTCTGATGCCGTTATGGAGAAGGAGCAACCTGATGCCGTCATGCTTTATGGCGACACCAATTCTTGCCTGGCTGTGATTGCGGCAAAGCGTCGCAAAATACCAGTATTCCACATGGAAGCAGGTAACCGGTGTTTTGACCAGCGAGTGCCCGAGGAGCTTAATCGCAAGGTGCTAGATCACCTGAGTGACATAAATTTGGTTCTTACAGAGCATGCCAGGCGCTATCTGATAGCCGAGGGTATTCGTCCCGAGACTATTATCAAGACTGGCTCTCACATGCGTGAGGTATTAGACTTTTATATGCCGAAGATTGAAAAGTCGGACGTAGTTCAGCGTATGGGGCTGGAGTCAAATAAGTTTTTTATTGTCAGTGCGCACCGTGAAGAAAATATTGACAGTCCAGAAAACATGTTGGACATGGTCAAGACACTTAATGCATTGGCCGAGGCGTATAACTCTCCGATTATTGTCTCAACGCATCCCCGCACCAAAAAACGGTTGGATTCAATGGAGTTGGGGCAACTTAACCCACTCATCCAATTTTTGAAACCTTTTGGATTTTGTGATTACATCAAGTTGCAAATGGAATCCTTATGCGTGGTATCTGACAGTGGAACCATTTTTGAAGAAGGTTCACTGCTCAACCTGCCGGCCATCACAATTCGAAATGCGCACGAGCGTCCTGAAGGCATGGACGTGGGCACGCTGATCATGAGTGGCTTAAAGTCGGAGCGTGTGCTTGATGCTGTGCGCGTCATTCTCGCCCAACATGATAAGTCTAAACGGGTGATAGATCGGGTTGAAGACTACGAAGGTGGGCCCGTATCAAAGCAACTCTTGCGTGTTGTTATGAGTTATGTGGACTACGTGAATCGCACCGTTTGGTCGAAATGAGTAGTTGCAAAAGCTACTTCAGGAGATTTCTAATGTATTTTTTTGAGATGCTCAAGCGCAATCGGCAGGGCGATGGGTTTATTTAGCAATTCAATCAGCACAAAGGCTCTGACTTCGCCGCTAGGCATTTGGGCTAGACGTTGGTAAATGCCTTCAACACCTGCAAACGCACCTTGCTGAATCGCAACGGAATCGTTGGCATGAAAGATTGCCACAGGCGCTTGGCGTGACTCGTGGTGTTTGACAAGTTCCGCAATGAGCGCATTGTCGACAACAGCTGGACTAGTACCAAAACTCACCAAGCGTTGCACCCCCGTTGTGGAGCGAATGGGTGCCCAGCTTTGTTTGTTAAGGCCTGCGTCTGCTGCCGCATGTTCTAGCTGAATAAACACATAGCGCGGGAAAAGCGGTTCAGTGGCGATGCGAAACTTACCTCGACTGACTTTTTGCACATCCAGCGTCGGTAAGAAGCAGGTATAGCCTTGGCGTTCTAAGTTTTCTACGGCCTGCTGCTCAAGGCGAGGCTTGGTATGAACCACATGCCAGCGCTTCATAGAGGGTGTTTAGGCTCAATGACGCGCCCATCAATATCTTCATAGCGAACGATACCCTCTTTATCTTTTGCGGAGAGCTGCGGCTGCATACCCCCCAACCGTCCCAGCTGCCAATCAACGGCGAGTACGGGGTCATTCCATGCAATGCAGCGTTCGTGTTCAGGGCTATAAAACTCGGTCGTTTTGTAGAGGAACTCCGCCGTCTCAGATAAAGTGACAAAGCCATGGGCAAAGCCTTCTGGAATCCACAGTTGGCGTTTGTTGTCGGCGGTGAGAAGTATGCCAAACGATTGCCCTCGGGTAGGCGAGTTTGGCCGGATATCGACACTGACATCCCACACCTCACCTTGCGTCACACGAACTAACTTTCCTTGCGCATGCGGCGCAGTTTGGTAGTGCAAGCCGCGCAAAACGCCCTTGCTGGATTGGCTGTGGTTGTCTTGCACAAATGAGGCTGCGCTCTGACCTGTTGCGGCGTTAAAGGCGTTGCTATTAAAGCTCTCAAAGAAAAATCCGCGTTCATCCGCAAAGACTTGGGGTTCAAAAACGAGGAGATCAGGAATCGAGGTTTGAATCACCTTCATTAAGCGACTTTCTCTTTGAGCACATGCTGCAAATACTTGCCGTACGCATTTTGAGACAACGGTGCGGCCAGCTTTTCTAGCTGGGCTGAGTTAATCCAGCCCATTCGCCATGCAATCTCTTCTGGGCAAGCGATTTTGAGTCCTTGTCGTTGTTCTAAAACCGCGATGTATTGGCTTGCGGCCAGCAAGCTGTCGTGCGTTCCCGTATCCAGCCACGCATAGCCGCGCTGCATGATTTGCACATTGAGCTGATCACGTTTCAAATACGCATCGTTAATAGCCGTGATTTCTAACTCGCCACGCGCGGATGGCTTTACGCTCTTGGCGATTTCTACGACTTGGTTGTCGTAGAAATAAAGTCCTGTCACAGCAAAATTGCTTTTAGGATGCTCTGGTTTTTCCTCAATGCTATTGGCCTTGCCGTCGGCATCAAATGACACCACACCATAGCGCTCGGGGTCTTGCACATGATAGGCAAACACGGTGGCGCCGCTGGTTTGACTATCCGCATCGGTCAGCAACTTGGCAAACTCGTGCCCATAAAAAATATTGTCACCTAAAACCAAAGAACAGGGGTCGCTGCCAATAAACTTCTCGCCAATGATGAAGGCTTGCGCAAGCCCATCGGGACTAGGCTGCACGGCGTACTCAAGGTTCATGCCCCATGCAGAGCCATCACCCAAGAGCTGCTGAAAACGCGGCGTGTCTTGCGGCGTACTGATGATGAGCACGTCGCGAATGCCCGCCAGCATCAGGCAAGACAGCGGGTAGTAAATCATTGGCTTGTCATAGACAGGCAGGAGCTGCTTGCTAATCGCCAAGGTCGCAGGGTGCAGCCGAGTGCCCGAGCCGCCAGCCAAGATGATGCCTTTACGTTTAGTTGTCATAGAGTTATCCCCTCTCCCTTGATGGGAGAGGGCTAGGGTGAGGGTGAAGGTGGTTTAAAAGTTGATCAATGCCTTGCTGCCAAGGTGGGGGTGTGATGCCAAACGTGCGTGTGAGTTTAGAGCAATCGAGCCGTGAATTGCGCGGACGCTGCGCTGGCGTGGGGAATGCCTCGGAGGCCACAGCACGTATGGCCTCTGGGCTCATCTTCATGGGGAAGCCCATCTCGTGTGCCCTAGCGATGAGGTGGCTGGCGTAGCCGTGCCATGAAACTTCGCCAGCACTGGCAGCGTGGTAGATACCAGTGGCGGAGCTGCCAATTACCTGCGCCGTCATATTTGCGAGCCAAGCTGCATCCGTGGGTGAACCGATTTGATCGTCGATGACCGAGAGCGCATCCCTCTCGCAGGCGAAGCGCAGCATAGTGCTGGCGAAATTGCTGCCCTCTTTTGCATACATCCAGCTGGTGCGAAAAATTAAATACTGACAACCACTGGTCGCAATAGCCTGCTCACCTGCTAATTTGCTTTTGCCATAAACGTTCAGCGGCGCGGTAGGCGCGTCCTCCGTCCAAGGCGCGCTCCCCGAGCCATTGAATACATAGTCAGTGGAGTAGTGAATCAGCCTGCAGCCCATATCCAGTGTGGCCTGCGCCAGTACCGCTGGCGCGGCCGAGTTGATAGCGTGTGCCAACTCTGGCTCAGATTGAGCTTTGTCGACAGCGGTGTAAGCGGCCGCATTGACGATGACATCGGGCTTGGCGGCAAGCACCAAATCACGCAACTTCAGTGGGTTTAAAAAATCTGCGTCAAACCGCCCCCACGCGGTGAGCGCTCCCACTTTGCTAAGACATGGCTGGAGCTCACGCCCCAACTGCCCGTCTTTGCCAAGCAGAAGAATTTTCATCGGTTGTCCAAATACCAGCGCACAGTCTTGCGGATGCCTGTTTCAAACGTCTCAGCTGGCTTCCAACCTAGCTCTCGCTCGATCTTGCTGGCATCAATGGCGTAGCGGCGGTCGTGTCCAGGGCGATCTTTGACGTAGGTGATTTGCTCGGCATACGGCTTGCCGTCCGTGCGCGGGCTCATCTCGTCCAGCACGCTGCACAGTGTCCGCACCACGTCCAGATTGGGCTGCTCATTCCAGCCGCCTACGTTGTAAACCTCGCCTAAGCGACCTGCTTCCAAGACACGCCGAATCGCGCTGCAATGGTCGCGCACATAGAGCCAGTCGCGCACTTGCTGGCCGTCGCCATAAATCGGTAGAGGCTTGCCAGTTAAGGCGTTGTGAATGCACAGCGGAATCAGCTTTTCGGGGAAGTGCAGCGGACCGTAATTGTTGCTGCAATTGGTGGTGAGCACGGGAAGACCGTAGGTGTGGTGGTAGGCGCGGACTAAGTGATCGCTTGCCGCTTTGGATGCGCTGTACGGGCTATTGGGTTCGTAGCGGTGGGTCTCGGTGAATGGTGCGTCGGTGGCGCTGAGTGAGCCGTACACCTCGTCGGTGGAGACGTGCAAAAAGCGAAAGGCGGACTTCTCAGCTTCAGGCAAACCGCCCCAGTAGGCACGCACCGATTCCAACAAACGGAACGTCCCCACAATATTGGTCTGAATGAATGCTTCGGGGCCGTGGATCGAGCGATCAACATGCGACTCGGCGGCAAAGTTGATGATGGCTCGGGGCTGGTGAATCTTGAGCAGCGAGTCCACAAGGGCGCTATCGCCAATGTCACCTTGCACCAGCGCGTGATTGCCGTTGTTACTGAGCGACGCAAGATTGGCGGGGTTTCCCGCGTAAGTGAGCGCATCTAAATTGACGACGGATTCTGCTGAGGCGCCGCCCTGCTCGAACCAGTCAAGTACGAAATTGCTGCCAATAAAACCTGCGCCGCCAGTCACCAAAATCATGATTGTTCTTTCAAAGTTTGCCCCTGCGCAGTAGGGGAAATGTCCGCACCAGCGGACAAAGGGGTTGCATTTGCGTCTTTAAGCTTCGCCCTTGGATGTGTATTGTCGTAAATCTTGGCAAGATGCTGAAAGTCGAGTCGCGTATAAACCTGCGTGCTAGCAATCGAGCTGTGCCCGAGCAACTCTTGCACCGCACGCAAATCGCCGCTGGACTGAAGCACGTGACTAGCAAAACTGTGACGCAGCATGTGTGGGTGCACGGGTGAGGTGAGTCCTGCCGCCAAGCTTCGACTTCGCAGCAAGCTCCAAACAGCAGTTCTTGTGATGCGCTTACCCTTTGAGCCGAGTAGCAGCGCGGCTTCCAAAGGATTCGCGTCGCCAAGCCCCACTCGGTAAGGCTTGTAGGCCAGTAGTGCATCTAAAGCCTTTGCTCCTAGTGGCACCATGCGGCGCTTGCTGCCTTTGCCAAAAACGTGGACCTCGCCTGCTTGCTCGTCAATCCAACCACGGCCGTCCGTCATCGCCTCGCTGCTGGCGGCAACATCTAGCCCGATCAGCTCGCTAACCCGAAGGCCGCAGCCATAAAGAAGCTCCACGATGAGTGAATCACGAACGGACAAGGGGGTTGTTTCTGATGGCTGATACTGCGCCAGCGCCATAGCTGCATCTACGCCCAGCGCTTTGGGCAGCGGCTTGGCGGCTTTGGGCGGCTTTATATCCAAGCAAGGGTTGTGGGTAATCTCGCCATTGTTAATCAGCCATTTGTAAAACCCACGCCAGCTAGATAGCTGCAACGCCAATGTTTTCGAGCCTAAACCTTTGCCTTTTCCTCCGCTACTGTGCCTACTGGCGATCCAGCGACGAATGTGCAGATTTTGCACATCAGTTAAAGCTAAATTTTGTTCGTCGCAAAGACCTTGTAGCCGCGCCAGCTCGTGTGCGTAGAGATCAACCGTTTTGCTTGCTAGGCGTTTGCCTACGCGGACGTGCTGTAAATAGCGCGTGATGAGATCAGGAAGATCGGGCGGATTAGGCGACAAGAGCTGCATGGGCAAGCTCACCAAGGCGGGTCAGAAACTCCGTACCCATCTCGGCTGTAAAGCGGTTCGGGTCATCGGATGCCAAAACTAGCAATCCCACATTGGGTAGTGGAATCACCGCTAGCGAGTGCACGTTGGCAGCATCTTGCAGAGCCTCAGTAACGCTTGCGTTTTGAAAAAACGCTTCAGCAGCCAAGCCGCAAGTGGGCAGCGTCATCTGGGAAGCCATATCCCGCGAGGCCTCTGAGCCAGCAACCGCAGCTTGCGGCACATCAAAAATAGCTTGCAGGCTTGTGCAGAGTTGCTCGGTTGCTTCTTGCTTATCGTTGCTACCTGCATGTGCCAAGAGTCCCACCATCCACTGATGCAGTTTGTTTGCCAGCAGCACATTCTCTTTGCCAAGGCGCAGCAAGTTGCCATGTTTGAGCTCTAGCGCTTTAAAGCGTTCGCGTTGCAACTCCATTTGCCGATCGGCCAAACTGATGGCACGCCCACTATGCGGATGCGTCAACTGGACGGCAGCCAAGAGTTCGGCGTGACGATTAAAAAAATCAGGCGTTGCCAACAAATAGTCGGCGATATCGTCTTCGGTAATAGATGATGCTGTGGTGGTCATAGCTCAATCGTACCTTGATAAACCGTGGTCGCGGGGCCCGTCATCATGACGGAGCTATTCGGTTGTGATGTGTCCCACGAAATGGTGAGATGACCGCCGTGCGTGCCCACCAAAACCGTGCTATCCAAGAGTCCTAGCTTTATGCCCGCCACGACTGCCGCACAAGCGCCCGTGCCGCAGGCTAGTGTTTCGCCCGCACCGCGCTCATAAACGCGTAGTTTGATTTCGCCGCGGCTTACGACTTGCATAAATCCAACATTCACGCCTTGCGGGAATGCGGCGTTCGCTTGAATGATTGGCCCACGAGTCAATACGGGCATGGCTTCCACGTCATCGACTAGGCAAACAGCATGCGGGTTGCCCATAGAGACGACATAGTTCCATTCAAACTTCATTTTTGTTAAAGGAGCAACGTATGGGATTTGCGCCGCGTCAAAAATGGGCGCACCCATATCCACTGTCACTTGTCCGTCTGCGTTTTCAGTGAGTGTGAGTACACGGTTTTGCGTGCGGACTTTAATGGTTGTTTTATCCGTCAAACCATGACCCCGCACAAAGCGCACAAAACAGCGCGCGCCATTGCCGCAGTGCTCCACCTCGCCGCCGTCGTTGTTGTGGATCACGTAATCAAAATCCACGTCAGGGCTAGAGGCGGTACGTACTGACAAAATTTGATCGGCGCCCACGCCAAAGTGGCGATCGCCCAATTGCTTGTATTGGTCAGCGCTCAGATTAAGTTGCGCGCGCGTTTCGTCCAGTACAACAAAGTCGTTGCCTGCGCCCTGCATTTTGGTGAAATTGATTTTCATGGGATTGATTATCCCCCTAGGTTGCTAGTTAGCCGTAACGGGTTCTAGCCAACGCTGCCCCCGCGCCCAGCGCCGCCAATTTCGCCATCGCTACGTCGCGGCTCATGGGTGCAAGGCCGCAGTTGGTGCAGGGGAAGAGCTTATCTTTGCGCACGTACTGCAGCGCACGTCCAATAGTGTCTGCCACTTGTTCGGGCGTTTCGATCACGTCGCTCGCCACATCAATCACGCCAACCATCACGTCTTTGCCCTCTAACAGCTTCATTAGCTCAGGCGGCACGTGCGAGTGGTAGCACTCTAGGCTGACTTGGTCGATGGAGCTTCTTGCTAAGGCTGGAAACACCTGCTCGTACTGTCGCCACTGGTCGCCCAGTGTGTCCTTCCAATCATCATTTGCCTTGATGCCGTAGCCGTAGCAAATGTGAACCGCTGTCGTGCAAGTCAAGCCAGCCGTGGCTCGCTCCAGTGCTTCCACGCCCCACGTGGCGGCATCCGCCATAAAGACGTTAAATGCAGGTTCGTCAAACTGGATGATGTCCACGCCCTCAGCCTCCAGCGCTCGTGCCTCTTGGTTGAGCAGGTCGGCAAAGGCAAACGCCATGGTCTTTTTGTCACCATAAAACTTGTCGGCCACCGTGTCGATGATGGTCATCGGGCCGGGCATGGTGAACTTGATTTTGCGATTGGTGTGCGCCCGTAAAAAACGTGCTTCGGTTCCGTGTACGCGGCCTTTGAGTGTGAGCGGCGCGATCACTTGCGGTACCTGCGCGTCGTAGCGGTTGTTACGGATGCCCATGGTGACTTTATGCTCGAAGTCGATGCCATTCACTTGCTCTAAAAAGCCGTGAACGAAATGCTGACGCGATTGCTCGCCGTCTCCAATTACGCCAAGACCTGCGTCCTCTTGCGCCTTAATCCACAGCAAAGTCGCGTCCAGCTTGGCCTGCGCCAGTTCGTCACCTTCCGCCATCCATTTAGGCCACAGCTTGTTAGTCTCGGACAGCCACGCGGGCTTGGGGAGTGAGCCAGCGATAGTGGCTGAGAAGAGGGGCGTTGCGGTCGTCATAAAGCTTTCTTATTTTTTTGCTTGTTCACACGCCATCAAAATTCGTTCAGGTGTAGCAGGTGCATCCATGCTGACTAAATTCTGATTCCCACCCGCAGCCACGACTGCATCACGCAGCGAGAAGTACGCCGACAGCGCCAGCATCAGTGGCGGCTCGCCGACGGCTTTGCTTCTAAACGGCGTGGGCTTGACGTTTTGGCACTCGAAGAACGAGACGTTGAAGTGCTCGGGTATATCGCTTGCCACAGGGATTTTGTAGGTGGAGGGGCCATGCGTGAGCAGCTTGCCGTAGTTCTTCGTGCCTTTTTTCATATCCCAAATGCACTCTTCCATGGTCAGCCAGCCCATGCCTTGCACATACGCGCCTTCGATTTGGCCTTTGTCAATCGCGGGGTTGATCGACTGTCCCACGTCGTGCACGATGTCAACTTTCTTCAACCACCACTCGCCCGTGCGGGTGTCGATTTCGGTCTCTGTCACGGCTGCACCGTAGCAAAAGTAATAAAACGCTTTGCCTTGCAGCGTCATGAAGTCGTACTGGATATCGGGTGTCATGTAGTAGCCCGTTTGACCGAGTTGCACGCGGTTGAGCCACGCTTGTTTGATCAAATCTGTCCAAGGCAAATTGCGACCTGCATCGAGTGCATCCAAGCGCTCCCGCAGTTGACGCGTCGCGTCCATAATCGCTGCGCCGTTGATGTCCGCACCGCTGGAAGCCGCTGTGGCACTGGCGTTGGGGACTTTTTGCGTATCCGTTGCAGTGACACGTACGTGCTTAACGGGGATGCGAAGACCGTCTGCTGCCACCTGCGCCATCTTGGTATTCAAACCCTGTCCCATCTCAGTGCCACCGTGGTTCACGCTGACAGAGCCATCTTGATAAATGTTGACGAGCGCAGCACCTTGGTTCAGCATGGTGGCGGTAAAGCTAATGCCGAACTTGAGAGGTACAAGCGCCATTCCGCGTTTTTTGTATTTATTGGCGGAGTTGAAATTATTAATTTCAACTCTTCTAGCTCGATAGTTGGATTCGACTTCTAACTGGTCAATGACTTTGTCGCCAATCCAGTCTTCAATGTCTTGGTTGTACTGGGTTGTCAATGATTCAGGATTGCCCGAGACTTTGGGGTCTTGGTACAAATTCGCTTTGCGCACGTCCAGTGGATCGAGCCCGAGTTTGTTGGCGATTTGCTCAATCACCGTCTCGATGCCAAACATGCCTTGCGGGCCACCAAAGCCGCGAAATGCCGTCGCGCTTTGCATGTTGGTCTTAAGGCGATGTCCAATGATGGAGAGGTTCGGCAAGTAATAGCAGTTGTCGATGTGGAGTAAGGCTCGGTCGTTGACGGGACCCGAAAAGTCTGTGCTGTAACCGCAGCGCGATGCCAGCACAAAGTCCACACCCAAGATGCGACCTGATGCGTCGTAGCCGCATTCATAGTCGAGCCTGAAATCGTGGCGCTTGCCCGTGATCATCATGTCGTCGTCGCGGTTGGCACGCAATTTGACTGGGCGCTTCAGCAGATGAGCTGCCAGCGCTGCCGATTGACTAAAGATGGACGCATTGCCTTCCTTGCCACCAAACGCGCCGCCCATGCGGCGGCAAATGACCTCGACATCGTTGGTGGTGAGGTTCAGTGCAGACGCGGCTTCGCGCTGGTTGCCATCGGGGTGTTGGGTGGAGACGTAAAGCGTGAGCTGATCGTCTTCGCGCGGCACAGCGTAGGTGATTTGGCCTTCTAAATAAAACTGCTCTTGTTGGCCGCATTCGGTACGGCCTGATAGTTTGAAAGGCGCGTTGGCTATGGCCTCGGCAGGCTTGCCGCGGGTAATGCCTTTGGCAGGCATGATGAAGTTTTTAGCTGCCATCGCCTCGTCAATTGTCAAAATTGCCGGCAATTCTTTAACGGCAACCACGGCTTTTGCAGCAGCTTCTCGGGCGTAGAGCATGTCGCGTGCCACGACCAGTGCCACAGGTTGCCCTAGGAACTCGACTTTGCCAGCTGCGAGGAACGGGTCGTCATGAATGATCGGCCCGCAGTTGTTTTCGCCTGGAATATCGGCAGCAGTAAACACCGCTACCACGCCGTGCATGGCAAGAATGGCGGCGCGATCAATGCCCTCACCAATCAACTCACCGTGCGCCGTGGGTGAAAGTACCAAAGCCCCGTACAGCGTGCCTTGCAGCTCGGGGATATCGTCGGTGTAGACGGCTTTGCCCGTGACGTGCAGATGCGCGGATTCGTGCGCAAGCTCTTTGCCTTGCTCGCCTTGGTGTTTGCTGGCAGAGCCAATGCTCATGAGGGTGTCAATCGTTTTCATGCTGTCACTCCTTCGCTGGTTGATTCTTCAAGGAATTGCATTACTAAATTTCGCGCCACGAGTGAGCGATACGCCCACGTTGCTCTGAGGCCATCGCGTGCGGCAAAGCTTTGCGCAATGGCGTCGTCAATCGAGTCAGAAGAAATTTGATCAAACGATTTGCCTTCAATTGCGGCTTCAATTTTGGCGGCACGCATGGGGTAGGGCGAGAGGCCGTTGTAGGCGATCTTCACATTGACGAA
>JANPAS010000084.1:0-29168 GCA_031430035.1 Comamonadaceae bacterium
TTGCGCGACTACGATGCCCTTCCAATGGCGCACGTCAAAGTCAATAGCCGCCGTGCGCTTGTGAAGCTTTTGTCGCAAGGCAATGTGGTGGGTGTTTATGAAAACACCGCTGGCCAATCAACAGGCATTGAAAACCTAACGTTGATTGGGCAACCCGCTGCCGCTACGGCTGGTTATACAGGTGCAGGCACAACGGTTGTCGTTTTGGATTCGGGTGTGGACTATACAAACGCTGCTTTTGGTTGCACCGCGCCAGGTGTACCAGCGGCAACTTGCAAAGTGGTGGCTGCTTTTGATGTGGCCGCAACGGACAATTCGTTAGACGACACGGGTCACGGCACGAACGTTGCGGGCATCGTGGCTGCCGTCGCTCCTGGCGCTAAATTGGCCGTACTTGATGTGTTTACGCCAGGCACCGGTGCTTATGCGGCGGACATCATTACGGGTATCAACTGGGCGATTACGAACAAAGCGCTGTACAACATTAAGTCGATCAACATCAGTATTAGCTGGACAACGAAGTACACATCCGCTTGCACCGCGTCTTGGGCAACGGCACCGTTTGCCAGCGCCCGCGCTGCTGGCATTATTCCTGTCGTGTCGGCGGGTAATATGGGCTGGACGGATGGCGTGGCTGAGCCCGCTTGTGCACCGGGTGCAGTAAGTGTGGGTGCGGTTTATAGTGCCAATTGGGGTAGCCGAACCTATACCGCGAGCGCGTATATGAAGGGATGCACAGATTCAACCACTAGCGCAGACAAGGTGGCGTGCTTTTCGGACAGCGGCAATATCATGACGATGTATGCCCCAGGCGCAGTAGTCACTGCGGTTGGTTCTAGCTATGCAGGTACGTCGCAAGCGGCGCCGCATGTGGCTGCAGCCATAGCCGTGCTTCGTGCCCCTAACGCCGCGCCTAACGATACAGTCGCGCAGACGGTGAATCGCTTGACGAGCACGGGAACCAGTATTTCGCGCAAAGGGGTTACCAAGCCCAGATTGAACTTGTCGGCTGCGGTTGGCAGTCTGAGCGCATCAGCAGCCACGCCGTCAAGGAAGCGTTAAATTATCGAAACACCACGGTTTTGCTGCCGTTCATGAGTACGCGGTGCTCGCTGTGCCATTTGATGGCTCTGGCCAGCACTTGGCTCTCGGTGTCTCGTCCAATGCTGGTGAGGTCTTCTACCGTGCGACTATGGTCAACCCGTGCCACGTCTTGCTCAATGATCGGGCCTTCGTCGAGTTCAGCTGTCACGTAATGCGCCGTAGCGCCAATCAGTTTCACGCCTCGGTCATGCGCTTGTTGATATGGCTTAGCACCTTTGAAGCTAGGTAAAAAGCTGTGATGGATATTGATGGCTTTGCCCGATAACTTTTGGCACAAGTCATCACTCAGGATTTGCATGTAACGAGCCAGAATGACCAACTCAGCACCTTCAGATTGAATGACTTCATAGGCTTTGGCTTCCGCTGCCGCCTTACCATCTTTGGTGACGGCAATGTGATGGAACGGCACGTTGTAGCTGGCGGCAAGTTGATAAAACTCACGGTGATTGCTCACGATGGCGCGGACGTCTAAGTTGAGCAACCCGCTCTTCCAGCGAAACAGCAAATCGTTTAGGCAATGACCCTCTTTGCTCACCATCAGCACCGCCCGCATGGGTTGATTGGCGGCGTGCAGACTGAGTTGCATTTTGTTCTCCGCGGCAAATGCCATCAAGAGTGTGTCGAGATCGTCGTGCGGGATGCGATCGCAACTAAAGCGGATCCGCATAAAAAAGCGCTGCGTTTTTAAATCGGAGAACTGCTGGGCTTCTTCGATGTTGCTGCCTTGTTCAAACAAAAAACCTGAAACAGCGTGGACGATGCCTGCGCGGTCGGCGCAAGAGAGAGTGAGGATGTAGTTAGCCATAGGGGTTATTTTAGAGGGGGTGAGTCAATGCAAGCGGCTAGTCTCTAGGACGCGTAATTGCTTTTGGTGTGCGATCAACTCGGCTGCGATTGTGGGGTCATGTGGCGCGAGCCAAGCACCTGCGCTGATGAGCGTTTGGAATACGAGTGGCTCAGGACTAAAGTGCAGCACCTCATGTCCAAGTTGCCATAATTCTGCCGCGTTGTCTTGCGTCACTGGTGTTGTGGTGAGCTTGGCAAAGCGGACCTGCGAGGCAAATAGCCAACTGGCCTCGGCTTTGACATATGCGCCTTCGCAGTACAGAGGGGATCGCTCATCTGTTGTCAGAAACAATTGCCTGATGCGGTGGTAGTCGAAAGCTGCATAAGCGCAAAAACACAATAAACAAATGCTCGCCAAGCCATGCCAGCTGGTGCTTGCAGAGGCATTGCCCGCGCGAGATTGAGCTGGTTTGGTTTGCGTAAATAAAGCACCAACCGATAACCCTACGGCGATTTGAAATGGCGCGTACCACAAAGGATATTCAAGCAGGCTATGTATCCCCATGACTGTTAAGACACCCCACGCCAAAACTTGTTCGGGCGCTTGCGCGCGCCAAGGTCTGTGCCGTAGGAGTAGCCAAGCTAGCAGTCCAAACCACAGCACGGTAAACGGTAAGCCGAGTTCGACCGCAAACTGCAAGGGCAAATTGTGGGCGTTGTCGGCTTGGGCGGCAAAACGCGGTAACGATTCGAGGTCGGTCGTCTGTAGCGCGTTAGCCAGTTCGCGCCAGCCAACGCCTAGCAAGGGTTGCAGTCGAATCAGAGCAAGTGTGTTGGCCCATAACAAGCGTCGACTGTCTTGTAGTTGCATCTCGGTGGAGCCGTCAGGCGTTGCTGAAAAACTAGCAATGCGGCCAAAAATGGTTTCTGGTGAGCCACTCATGAGTGGTAGCAAAGAAGCCCACAGCACATAAGTCAGCAGCGCCAAAATGGTGGCCGCCAGGACATCGCGTCTGCGTTTAACTTTGGCCCACACCAGTGCGAAGGCGCAAAGCGTGAGTAGCTCTAGTAAACCAGCACGCGAGCAAGTGGCAGCCAAGGCTGCCGTGAGCAAGGCGCAGACCGCTGCGGTTAAATACGTCATCCGCTTGTTTGCTTGAGGTTGAGCGCTACGGCGCTGCCAAATAAAAAACAGTGACAGAAGCGCGATATTGCAAAGTGTGGCGAGTTGGTTGCGCTGGCGCAAAAGTCCAAAAGCTGTCCCTAGTGGTTCGGACATCAGTCCGAAGTATTGAGCAAGACCCACTGCGGCGTTGATGAAGCCTGCCAATAACCATCCCCAGGCGATGATATGGGCGGTTTTGATGGCATGTAGTTTTGCTGATAAGTTTGCCGCAAGCCCAATGCTGGCAAGGCATAGGGCAGCCGTGAGCGTGTTGGGTAGATTACGACTGCGCCAAGCAATCATGCAAGCCAGGCTCGCAAGCAACCACCAAAAGTGTGGGTGAATGCTGGGTGAGTCCATGGCTCGCGGTGTTCTGAGGGTTTCTGCGAGAAGCCACAGAGCAAGGCACATCGCGCCCCAAAGCAGCGGGGCCACCGATGGCGTAGGAATGAGCCAAAAAGGACAAAGCCATAGGGCGGTGCTAAAAACAACCCCCGCGATGAATGCCAAATTGGGCTTGCCAACTAATTGTTTCAAGCGGATTTGCGTACCCACTCTAATAGGAGCGGGAAAAGCCACGCGCCTAGCAGGCCAGCGGCACCAATCGTGCCCAGCATTTGCAGCAAAGTCATACCGATTTGTGGAATGGGTGAGTAGGGGGTAGGTTTCTTCATGAGGGGTTGACAGTAAAAATATGAATGGATTGATCGCTGCCAGCTACAGTGGCAAGTCCAAGGTCTTGCCACTGCGCACCAGCGCTATTGGAGTTGGCTGCATTTTTGGTCGCAGCGCTCACAATCAGTGTTTGATTGTAAGTTTTACAGAGACTCTCAAGGCGTGCTGTTAAATTAACTGCTTCGCCAATCACGGTATAGCTACGTCGCACGCTAGAGCCCATGTCTCCTACGCACATGAGGCCTGTGTTAATCCCAATCCCCATTTTGATTTCTGGCGTGTCGACTGAACGACTTTGGTTGAAGTTCTTAATATCTGCTTGCAGATCGATGGCACAGCGCACAGCGCGTGCGGCGTGATCTGCCTGTGGCTCGGGCGCCCCCCAAAACGCCATGACGCAGTCTCCCATGTATTTATCTATGGTGCCGCCGTGCGCTTGAATAATGTGCGAGAGGCGGCTAAAAATGTTGTTGAGTAATGCCTGCAGCGCCAACGGAGGTAAGGTTTGTGCCAGTTTTGTAAAACCACGCATGTCACAAAACATAACGGTGAGTACTTGGTTGCTCGCTTGCATCGAGTAGTCGTCGCCCGAGCGAACCATACGACTGACCCATTTAGGTGAGACATAGCTGCCAAATAGTTGAGTGAGTCGTTTGCGGCGCTGGCTTTCTAGAAAAAACCCTTGACTCACATGCAAGGTAAAAGCGCTAAAAATAAGCACAAAACTGGTGGCTGATGGCAACACCAAAGAGGACTGTGTAAAAAGCAGGTTATGCATAAACCAAATTAATGTTGCTAAGCTAATGGTGAGTCCGACCGCCCAAATGGCCGATAGCTGGGGCAAGATAAAGAGTAAGACGGCACCCAATACGGCGAGTTGAAAGACATCAAAGCCAAGTGCGTAATCGGGTCGTGTAGGGGCGCGTCCATCAATTAAGCCAGCAACCAAATTAGCCTGCACTTCAACACCAGGGTAGGCTTTATCAAAAGGCGTGACGCGTAAATCTTCTAGCGCTGGAGTTGAGCTGCCAATGAGTACGACCTTGCCTTTAAGCGATGCAGTCGGTAACTTATCCATTAAGACATCAGATGCGGAAATATAAGTAAACGACCCCCCGCGAGGTCCACCTGTACCTCGGTAAGGAATGAGTTTGGTCACGGTATCGTCTACAGCAATATCCCGTGTGATTCCTTCGTGGCTAAGGCGTAAGGCATCCAAATGGCGATAGCTTTGATCGCTAGAGGCAAAGTGCGGGGCAATCGTGGGGAGCATTCCGCTAGCGCTTTGGCTCGCAAGGTATCGACGGTACAAGGCCAGCGCCAGTGATTCGTAGTATTGACCTTGGAACTCAGCGAGCAGCGGTGCAGAGCGAATGACGCCATCAATATCGCTAATGACATTAAAAAATCCAGCTTGAGGCGATGCGTCGGTCAACGCGGTCAAATTGGCGCCATAGCCTGACCACTGCGTGATTTGAAAATCTCGCCGATCTTTGACGTCTCGCAGGAGGGCGGTGGCTGGCAAAGCGCCGCTGGTGTGTCCAACGCGATCGCTGGTGAAATAGTAACCCAGCACCACGGGCTGACTTTGCAGCGCATAGGCCAACGCCTGATCAGCTGTCGGGTTTTCCGCTTCGGCAAAAACGATGTCAAAGCCGATAGCCGCCGCGTTCTGTTGTGTCGTGAGTTGCCGTACCAATGCGGCCATTGTTCCGCGTGTCCATGGCCAACGGCCAAACGCACTGAGGCTTTGCTCATCAATATCGACGATGACGACATTTGGATCTAGAGTGCGCGGTGCACTAGCAAGCAATCTCGCGTCGTAGATCCAAGCGTCCAGCCTATCTAAATACGGCACGCGCCATATCTGCACGCTATGTAGCAAAAAAACAAAAATGACCAGCAGCAACGCCAAATGGCGCAATAAAAAAGGCAGCACGTTATTCATGTGCTACCTTTTTACCCGAAAAATCGAAAAATTAAGCGGCTTTGCGTTTGCTGATCCATTTAGCAACGACAACGACCAAAATGGCACCAATGCCGCCAGCCAGCATTTCAGCGCTTGGCACGTTGGCTTTAAACCAAGCAGCGCACACAGGGTCGGTCACGATCATCGAACCCGCTAGGTAGCCCAAGAGCGCAGCGCCCAAGGTGATGATGATGGGGTATTTGTCCATGACCTTGAGTAAAAGCGTACTGCCGCCAATAATCAGTGGAATAGATAGAGCCAAACCAATGATCAGCAGCGGAATTTTTGCGGCTTCTGGCGCTTGCTCAGCAGCACTGGCAACCGCCAACACGTTATCCAAGCTCATCACCAAGTCGGCCACCAAGATGGTGCGAATCGCTGCGCCAATCGTGCCGTGTCCTTTAATGTCGGCATGGTCATCGCCGTCGGTCAATAGTTGCACACCAATGTAGAACAGCAAAATACCGCCAATGACTTTGAGGTACGGAATCGACAGCAACTTGATGGCGACCAAGGTCAACACCACGCGCATGATGATGGCGGCAGCGCTGCCCCAGATGATGGCTTTCTTTTGGTGCTCAGGTTGCAGCGAACGTGCCGCCATAGCAATCACAACAGCGTTGTCGCCTGATAACAAAATGTTTGCCACGATGATGGCGAGCAAGGCTCCCCAAAGTGCGCCAGAAGTCCAATCCATATTTCTCTCCTAAAAAATCAAAAAGTATAAAAATAATCTAAAAAACAAAACCCCTCAGACTAAAAAGCCAGAGGGGTCTGGTTGCGGCAATCTTACCGAAAAATTACAGCATCTTGGGTAGTAGTTTCCCCAAATTTACAGCAATGCTTTTAGTAGTTTTGCCATCTCTGACGGATTCCGCGTCACAGTAAAACCGCAGGCTGCCATGATTTCTAACTTGGCATCCGCTGTGTCTGCGCCGCCAGAAATGAGTGCGCCTGCGTGTCCCATGCGCTTGCCCGCAGGCGCTGTCACGCCAGCAATAAAGCCGACGATGGGCTTTTTCATGTTCGCTTTGCACCACATCGCGGCTTCGGCTTCGTCTGGCCCGCCAATTTCGCCAATCATGATGACTGCGTCGGTATCTGGATCGTCGTTAAAGGCGCGCATCACGTCGATGTGCTTGAGGCCATTGATCGGGTCGCCGCCAATACCGACAGCTGACGATTGGCCAAGGCCAATTTCTGTGAGCTGCGCAACCGCTTCATACGTCAGCGTCCCAGAGCGGGACACCACGCCGATGCGGCCTTTGCGGTGAATGTGTCCTGGCATGATGCCGATTTTGATCTCATCAGGTGTGATCAAGCCTGGGCAGTTAGGTCCAAGCAAGAGCGTCTTTTTGCCGCCAGCGGCTTCTTTGGCGCGCATACGGTTACGGACTTCCAGCATATCGCGGACAGGGATGCCTTCGGTAATACAAATCGCCAGATCCAAGTCAGCCTCAACGGCTTCCCAAATCGCTGCTGCTGCGCCTGCTGGCGGCACGTAGATGACGGAGACGGTTGCGCCAGTCTCGGAAGCTGCCTCTTTGACCGATGCGTAAATAGGGATGTTAAAAATCGACTCGCCCGCTTTTTTCGGGTTCACGCCTGCAACAAAGCACTCTTTACCGTTGGCGTATTCTTGGCATTTCTCTGTGTGGAATTGCCCCGTTTTACCTGTGATACCTTGGGTGATGACGCGTGTGTTTTTATTGATATAGATAGACATGTGAATTAACCTTTCAGTGCAGCAACAACGCGTTCGGCGGCTTCAGCCATCGAATCAGCGCTAATGATCGGCAAGCCCGATTCGGCCAGCATTTTTTTGCCCAGTTCTTCGTTGGTGCCCTTCATGCGCACAACGAGTGGCACCGAAAGGTTGGTGGCTTTGCAAGCCGTAATCACGCCCGTGGCGATGGTGTCGCACTTCATGATGCCGCCAAAAATGTTGACCATGATGGCCTTTACTTTAGGATTCTTCAGCATGATTTTGAAGGCTTCAGTTACTTTTTCTGGTGTTGCGCCGCCGCCCACGTCCAAGAAGTTGGCAGGCTCTGCGCCGTAGAGTTTGATGGTGTCCATCGTCGCCATCGCAAGGCCTGCGCCATTGACCAAGCAGCCAATGTTGCCGTCTAGAGAAATGTAGGCAAGGTCAAATTTAGACGCTTCCACTTCAGCCGCATCTTCTTCGTCCAAGTCACGGTAAGCCACGATTTCTGGGTGACGGAACAGCGCATTCGGGTCGAAATTGAACTTGGCATCGATACATTTAACACCACCATTGCCTTCCAAAATCATCGGGTTGATTTCAACCAGCGATGCATCGGTGTCCATGTAGCACTTGTAGAGCTTGGTCAAAATGTCCACGCACTGGGCACTGGATGCGGCTGGAACGCCAATCGCGTCCGACAGCTTTTGGCCTTGTGCTGGAGTGAGTCCCACAGCTGGGTCGACCAATTCAGTCAAGATTTTTTCTGGGGTGGAATGCGCGACTTCTTCAATGTCCATGCCGCCTTCAGACGAGACAATGAATGCGACTTTTTGCGATGCACGGTCGGTCACCAGCGAGACGTAGTATTCTTTTTTGATGTCCGCGCCTTCTTCAATCAAGAGGCGACGCACTTTTTGACCTTCAGCAGAGGTTTGGTGCGTGATGAGTTGCATGCCCAGGATTTCGCCTGCAATTTTTTTCACGTCATCAATCGAGCGAGCCAGCTTCACACCGCCGCCCTTGCCGCGTCCACCTGCGTGGATTTGTGCCTTAACCACCCACACAGGGCCGCCCAGCTTTTGTGCGGCTTCGACCGCTTCTTGCACCGTAAAAGCAGGAATGCCCTTTGGTACGGGAACGCCAAATTGGCGCAATAAATCTTTGGCTTGGTACTCGTGGATTTTCATGTAAATTTCTCTTAAAACGAAGCGCGTAATGTATCATGTTGCACTGCACCAAAACTGACCGTAAATTGACATGACTCAACTTATTAAAAAAATCTTTATTGACGGCGAAGCTGGCACAACGGGTCTGCAAATTCGAGAACGCCTGCAGGCCATGCCTAGCGTGGCTTTGCTCAGCATTGCGCCTGAGCTTCGCAAGGATGCAGCGGCGAAGCGAGATCTGATGGCTGAGGCTGACTTGGTCGTGCTGTGCCTGCACGATGATGCAGCCAAAGAATCCGTTGCCATGATTGATGCGTTGCAAGGCAAAAAACCACGCGTCATTGACTCGTCCACCGCACACCGTACGGCAAACGGTTGGGTGTACGGCTTTGCCGAGCTTTGTGCCGCGCAAGCGCCAGCCATTAAAAATGCCCAATATGTGGCCAATCCAGGTTGTTACCCCACGGGTGGCATTGCGCTCTTGCGCCCCTTGGTAGATGCGGGCTTGCTGCCAAAAGACTATCCCGTTGTCATGCAGGGGTTTTCGGGTTACTCGGGCGGTGGTCGGCAAATGATTGAAGCCTACGAGGTGACAAAAAATGCGCCGCCGCTAGAAATTTACGGCCTCAGCCTGGAGCACAAACACGTGCCTGAGCTACAAAAATACGCAGGACTCACGCGCCGCCCTATTTTTGTACCAGCGGTTAGTAACTTCCACACGGGCATGCTGGACCAAATCAGCGTGCATTTCGATTTAATGAATGGCGTCAAAAACGCGCAGCAGCTAGAGGATGCTTTGCGCGCCCACTATGCGGGCAGCGAGTTTGTGCGCGTGGTCTCGCCGCTACCCTCTGGGCGCATGGAGCCAGAGGCGCTGAATGGCACCAACAACATGGAGCTCAGCGTCTACGGCAATGACGCACTAGGCCAAGCGGTATTGATCGCCAAGCTGGACAACCTTGGCAAAGGCGCCAGCGGCGCGGCAGTGCAAAATTTGAAGTTGATGCTAGGCCTGAACTAGTAGTTCTGCGGAAAGAATTTCCGCTCGATCAGCTCAATCAAAATGTGCAGCACTTTGATGTGCAGCTCTTGAACGCGATCCGCAAAATGCCCTGCTGGGGTGCAGATGTAAACGTCAGATAAGCCTTCTAGCTCTGGGCTTGGCTTGCCCGACAAAATCACAACCTTCATGCCAAGCGATTGAGCGGTTCTCGCAGCACGAATGATATTTTTGCTCGTGCCGCTGGTGGAAAGCGCCACTAAACAATCGCCGGTACGGCCGTGAGCCTCCAAGTAACGTGAAAAAACGTATTCATAGCCGTAGTCGTTACCCACGCAGCTCATGTGGCTGGCATCACTGATGGCGGCTGCACCCAGCGCTGCGCGGTCTTTGCGGTAGCGCCCCGTGAGCTCTTCAGCAAAGTGCATCGCGTCGCACATCGAGCCGCCATTGCCGCACGAATACACATGTCCTTTTTGCTCAAAGACGTTGATGAGTAGTTGTGCGGCTTGCTCAATATGCCCCAGCGTGGTGGGATTGGCTAGTAAGTTGGTGAGGCCTGTTTGCGCTTCTTGTAAGCTGGCTTGGATGTTGTTAATCATGAGGCATTTTTCAATTTCAAAGCTTGATCATATAAGGCATTTTTAGGCAAACCGCTCACATCCATAGCCACTTGAACCGCGGTTTTGAGGGGCAGTTCTTGCAATAACCGAGTCAATAAAACAGTTGTAGAGGTGTGAATTTCCTCCCCTCCTCCATCGCGGGAAGCCATATCCAGTATGGTCTGCGGGTGAATGACTAAGGCGAACTCGCCGCGTGCGTTATCTGCTTTTGCTGCCAGCCACGTGGGCAATTCGGACGCTGGCATCGTCACCACAGACTCAAACTGCTTGGTCAGCTCGCGTCCAACGGTGACTTGCCTTGCACCCAGCGCGCTTAAATCTTTGAAGAGTACGTCGATGCGGTGCGGGGCTTCCAAAATGACCACGGCTTTGGGTTCAATCTCCAATTGCTTGAGAGCGGCGGCTCGCTCTTGTCCTTTGGTTGGAAGAAAGCCTGCAAATACAAACCCAGCAACTTGGCTGCCGCGCGAGGTATCCGCCGCAATGCAGCCAGCAACCGATAGCACCGTCGTCACGCTTGATGCGCCTGGTAACGGCACGACTCGCAATCCAGCGGCGGCCACGGCGGCGACTAAGCGACTGCCAGGGTCGCTGACGGCTGGCGTTCCCGCATCGCTGACGTAGGCGACGCGTTCGCCAGCTTGCAACTTGGTGATCACGCTTTGCGCTGCTTCACTTTCGTTGTGTTCGTGCAGCGCCATCAGTGGCTTATGCAGCCCGTAAGCGTGGAGCATCTGACCCGTATGGCGCGTGTCTTCGCAGGCAATAGTGTCCGCTAGGCCAAGCAGGTAAAGGGCTCGCAGGCTGATGTCTGCCAAATTACCGATGGGCGTGGCGACGACATAGAGCGTGCTTTGCGGATAAGTTTGTCCGCCCGCGACCAGCTTGGCGACGGCTAGAGCTTCGGTGTATGCTGATGCGATGACGGACATGAATAAAACGGTGAATAAGACTGAAAGAGGCTCAATAGCTGAAAATTTGGCGCTGGCGCATTTGCAAGCGGCAGGGCTGCGATTGGTGGCTCGTAACTACAAAACGCCAGGGCGCGGCGGCGGCGAGGTTGATTTGATTATGCAAGAGCCAGCCAAGCAATCCAAAGAAGAGGCTACTTTGGTTTTTGTGGAGGTGCGCCAGCGTGCCAGCAGCTCGCACGGCGGCGCGGCGGCTAGCGTGAGCGCGGCAAAACAGCGGCGCATTATTTTTGCGGCCCGTTATTACCTCTTGCGCTTGCCCAAAACACCCCCATGTCGATTTGATGTTGTGAGCGTGGAGGGTGAGCTAGCTAGTTCACCCAGCTTAGTTTGGCTTGCTGGTGCATTTGATGCGCCTAGTTTTTAAAACGGCATACAGAGTTTCTTATTCATTCGCTATCATTGATCTCATGTTTGAACAGCGTATCCATCAACACTTTATAGCCAGCGCCGACTTGAAATACCAAGCCGCTGAGGCGCTGTCACCTCCCATTTCGTTAGCGATTGAGGCGATGTGGACGGCGGTGACCAATGGCGGCAAGGTTTTGGCCTGCGGCAATGGTGGTTCAGCTGCCGATGCGCAGCATTTTGCCGCCGAGTTTGTGGGGCGCTACGAGCGCGAACGTCCAGAATTGGCGGCTTTGGCGCTAACCACGGACACCTCCATCATCACGGCGATTGCGAACGACTACAGCTTTAACGACATTTACGCCAAACAAGTGCGGGCGCTGGGGCAAGCGGGCGATGTACTTTTAGCTATGACGACTAGCGGTAATTCGGCCAATATCTTGGCAGCAATTGAAGCCGCGCATAGCCGCGATATGACCGTGATTGCCTTGACGGGTAAAGGCGGCGGCAAGATGAATGACGTGCTGGGCGAGACTGACATTCACATTTGCGTGCCGCACGAGCGCACAGCGCGCATCCAAGAGGTTCACATTTTGGCGTTGCACTGTATGTGCGATGGCGTAGACGCGATGCTGCTAGGCGAAACTGAGTAACAAGATTTTTAAAAAGGACGCACCATGAAAAAACTTTTACTAACCACCTTGGCCGCAAGTCTGATGGCAACTAGCTTGGCGGGCTGCGTCGCGCCGTTGTTGGTGGGCGGTGCATTTGCAGGGGGCATTTTGGCGGCAACTGATAGGCGTACCTCTGGTGCGCAGGTTGAGGATCAAGGCATCGAGCTGCGAGCGGCAAGTCGTCTTTCTGATGCGATGGGTGAGCGCGCGCATATCAACATTACCAGCTACAACCGCCAAGTACTCATGACAGGTGAAGTGCCCAGTGAGAAAGACAAAGCGACGGCGGAGCAAATTATTGCCAAAATCGATAACGTCAAGTCGGTGGTGAATGAGCTAGGTGTGCTCGGTAACACGAGTTTGTCGTCACGCTCGACCGACACCTTAATTACTAGCCGCGTGAAGGCGGCACTGCTAGATGACAAAGAGGTCTATGGCAATGCCTTCAAAATTGTGACCGAGCGTGGTGCGGTGTACATGATGGGGCGCGTCACTAAGCGCGAAGCGGATTACGCCACCACCGTTGTACGTGGTCAAAGTGGCGTGCAAAAAGTCGTGCGTGTGCTGGAGACGATTAGCGAGGAAGAGCTCAAACAATTGTTACCACCGCCCGAATCAAAGGTAGAGATGAAGTCCACTCCTGTGATGAGTGGCTCGGGTCAACCTGTCATGAGTACTTCGCCGAAGTAAAGCGCCACTCGGGATTGGTGAGCAGTTTTACTTGAGCCGCTTAATCAGGCTCGATGTGTCCCAGCGGCCCCCGCCCATCTGTTGCACATCGGCGTAGAACTGATCGACCAGCGCTGTGACAGGAAGTCGTGCGCCATTTCGCTTGGCTTCATCCATTACTAGCCCCAAGTCTTTGCGCATCCAATCCACTGCAAAACCGAAGTCGAACTTATCAGCGACCATGGTCTTGCCTCGGTTATCCATTTGCCAGCTTTGAGCCGCGCCTTTGCCAATCACATCTAGCACTTGGTCCATTTCTAAACCTGCACGCTCGCCAAATGCAATCGCTTCCGATAAACCTTGCACCATACCTGCAATGCAAACTTGATTCACCATTTTTGCAAGCTGTCCAGCGCCGCTTTTGCCCAACAAAGTGACCGCACGAGAAAATGCCATTGCGACGGGCTTGATGGTGTCAAACGATGCTTGGTTGCCGCCACACATAACAGTCAGCATGCCGCTTTGTGCGCCGCCTTGGCCGCCTGAGACAGGTGCGTCAATAAAACCAATGCCTGCTGCCATGGCTGCCGCGCTGAGCTCTCTGGCAATGCTGGCAGATGCGGTGGTATGGTCAACAAAAACAGCGCCTTTTTTCATGGTGGCGAATGCGCCATCTTTGCCTAGAGTGACCGATCGCAGATCGTCGTCGTTACCGACGCAGCAAAACACGATATCAGCACTGCTAGAAGCCAATGCTGGCGTGGCCTGCGAGGCATGTGTGCCTGAAGTGCCTTGGAACTCGGCGAGCCATGCGTTCGCCTTGGCAGGTGAGCGGTTATAGACGGTGACGTGATGACCGTTAGTGGCCAAATGGCCTGCCATGGGATAGCCCATGACACCAAGGCCTAAAAAGGCGACACGCGTGGGAGTGGATGAGTCGTAAGTTTTGGCGTTTACGCTGGGCATGGTGCTGTGAAGTTAAGTTGATAAAAATATTAGCCTGAGAAATGATCTGGCATTTTGGCTTTGGTTCGTGCTTCTGCCGCGCTGATTCGACCTTGTTTGACCAATTCCATCAAACACTGATCCAGTGTTTGCATGCCCATCGTGCTGCCCGTTTGAATGGTGGAGTACATCTGAGCGACTTTATTCTCACGGATTAAGTTTTTAATGGCAGATGTCCCCAGCATGATTTCGTGCGCTGCAACGCGGCCTTTGCCGTCAACTGTTTTGCACAACGTCTGCGAAATGACGGCTTCCAGTGATTCAGAGAGCATGCTGCGAATGAGCTCTTTCTCGGAAGCGTCAAACACGTCGACAATGCGGTCAATGGTTTTGGCGGCACTCGATGTGTGCAGGGTGCCAAACACCAAGTGCCCCGTCTCCGCGGCGGTTAGAGCCAAGCGTATGGTTTCTAAATCACGCAACTCGCCTACCAAAATAGCATCTGGATCTTCGCGAAGCGCTGACTTAAGAGCTGCAGCAAAGCTCTGGGTGTGGGTGGTGACCTCGCGTTGATTAATGAGACTTTTTTTCGATTGATGAACAAACTCTATAGGGTCTTCCACGGTCAGGATATGCGCCGGCTCACTCTCATTTAGGTGATTGACCATCGCCGCTAGCGTGGTCGATTTGCCTGAGCCAGTGGGTCCAGTCACCAGTACCAATCCACGTGGCTTCATGGCAAGTTTGGCAAAGATTTCAGGTGCACCAAGCTGTTCGAGTGTTTGAATGACCGAAGGGATAGCGCGCATCACCACCGCCGCGCCGCGATTTTGATTGAAGGCGTTGACACGAAAGCGTGAGAGCCCGGGCACTTCGTAGGACAGATCGTATTCCAAATGCTCCGCGTAAATGGCGCGCTGTTTCTCGCTCATGATGCCTGTCACTAAACGATAGACCGTCTCGTGCGTCATCGCCGGCAAGTTAATACGAATCATATCGCCGTGCACTCTAATCATGGGCGGCAAGCCAGCCGACAAATGCAAGTCGGACGCTTTTTGCGCAACCATAAAACTGAGCAATTGATTGAGTTCGGGCGCTGGAGCGGGTGTGTTTTCCATAGCGGCACATTATGATTGCAAACCATGACTGACCTTGCAAAGCGCTTTTTAAGCGTGATACAAAAAATTGAAGCTGCTGCGCTTGCGGTGGGGCGAACAGCGCCCTCGGTGCAGCTGCTTGCGGTGAGCAAAACGTTTGAAGCGGCACTGGTAGAGGCCTTATTTCATCAAGGTCAGCGGGCATTTGGTGAGAACTATGTGCAAGAAGCTGTAGAAAAAATAAAAGCGCTTGACCCCCTCAAAGAGCAAATCGAGTGGCATTTGATTGGCCCATTGCAAAGCAACAAGACGGCAGTGGTTGCCGAGCACTTTGATTGGGTGCAGACGATAGATCGACTCAAAATTGCACAAAGATTGAACGAACAACGTCCCGCGCATTTGCCGCCGCTGCAAGTTTGCATTCAAGTTAATGTGGACGGAGGGCTTACCAAGTCTGGACTTGATTGCACGTCTAGCCTGCAGCCCTTGCTAGATATGGCCCACCAGGTAGGGGGGCTGGAAAGACTTACCCTGCGTGGCCTGCTGGCCATCCCCGAGCCAGAATCCAGCCTGATAAAACAACAAGCCATATTTAAAAAAGTGCGAGCAGCTTTCGATTTTTTAAATCAAAACGGCTTCAAGCTCGATACGCTGTCTATGGGCATGAGTGCCGATTTTGAAGCCGCCATAGCGGCTGGCTCGACCATGGTGCGCATTGGGAGCAGTATTTTTGGCGACCGATCCAAAACTGCATAGACAATACGCGGCATGAATCTTCCAACGCTCAACTCCTTCAACTTGCCGCCCGTCGTCAAAACGATGATCCTGTGGATCGGTGGCACACTCCTTATTGCCGCCGCCTACCGCGCCTACGAGTGGAAGGGCGTTGCCCTTGTGGTCACAGGCTTAGTCTTTTGGGTGATGCTGCACTTTACAAGGCTAGTTCAGGCCTTGAAGCGTGCTGCTGATCGCCCCGTGGGTTACATCAGCAGCGCCGTGATGCTAAGCGTCAAACTTCAAGTAGGCTGGTCACTTTTGCACTTAGTGTCGCTGACGAAAAGTCTAGGAGCGCTGCAAAGCGAAAAGGATACGCAGCCCGAAGTCTTCCGCTGGACGGATAACGGCAATTCGTATGTGGACTGCACGTTTGTGGGCGGGAAACTCGCGAGCTGGCAGTTGGTCAGGCCAGAGCTGGTTTAGTGATTGTCTCTAGGCACAAACGCGCCGCGCTTGCCACGCAAGAAATCTAAATCCACGCCTTCATCGGCTTGCAGCACGGTGTCGGTATAGAGCTTCCAGTAGCCTGATGTGAGTTTGGGTTCTAGTGGCTTCCATTCCGTCAAGCGGCGAGCGATTTCTTCGTCGCTCACATGCAAGTGCAAACTGCGCCCTGCCACGTCTAACGTGATGAGGTCGCCGTTTTGCACAATCGCCAAAGCCCCGCCCGCTGCCGCTTCTGGAGCAGTGTGCAGAACCGTAGTGCCATACGCCGTGCCGCTCATACGAGCATCACTCACGCGCACCATGTCGGTAATGCCTTTGCGCAAAATCTTTTGTGGCAGTGGCATATTGCCGACCTCAGCCATGCCTGGGTAGCCTTTAGGGCCGCAGTTTTTGAGCACCATCACGCAGGTCTCATCGATGTCCAAATCCTCAAGGTCTACTGTGGCGTGGAACTCTTCGATATTTTCAAACACCACCGCGCGGCCTGTGTGTTGGAGCAGGGCTGGCGTGGCGGCGCTGGGCTTAATCACCGCGCCGCGTGGGCACAGGTTGCCGCGCAAAATCACAATGCCTGCTTTGTCTTTGAATGGCTTATCGAGTGGCATGATGACGTCAGTGTTGTAGTTCACCGCGTCCGCAATATTCTCGCCAACCGTGAAGCCGTTTGCCGTGATGGCATCCAAATGCAAGTGCTGCGCGATTTCTTTCATCACCACGGGCAAACCGCCCGCATAGCAAAAGTCTTCCATCAAATATTTGCCGCTAGGTTGCAAGTTCACCAGGCACGGAAGGTCACTACCGAGACGGTCGAAGTCTTCTAATTTCAGCTCCACGCCCAAACGCCCCGCCATCGCAATCAAGTGGATGACCGCATTGGTCGAGCCGCCAATGGCGGCAAGTGTTTTGATGGCGTTCTCGAATGCTTCGCGGGTCAGGATTTGCGAAATTTTGATGTCTTGCTTGACGAGATCGACGATGCGCCGCCCTGCCATGCGAGCCAGTACATTGCGCCGTCCATCAACGGCAGGATATGCCGCATTGCCAGGCAGACCAAGGCCTAGCGCCTCGACCATGCTGGCCATCGTGGAGGCTGTGCCCATGGTCATGCAGTGGCCGTGGCTGCGGTGCATGCAGCTCTCGGCTTCAAAAAATTCTTCTAGTTTGAGTGTGCCTGCGCGCACTTGCTCGCTCATGCTCCAAACGCCTGTGCCGCTGCCCAGCTCGCCGCCGCGCCATTTGCCATTCAGCATGGGGCCGCCAGATACACCAATAGTGGGCAAATCCGCGCTGGCTGCACCCATCACCAAACTCGGAGTCGTTTTGTCGCAACCCATGAGTAGCACTACGCCGTCAATCGGATTGCCACGGATGGACTCTTCCACGTCCATCGACGCGAGGTTGCGGTACAGCATGGCGGTGGGGCGCAGTAGCGTCTCGCCAAGGCTCATCACGGGGAATTCGAGAGGGAATCCGCCAGCTTCGTACACGCCAATCTTGACCTGCTCGGCAATGGTGCGGAAGTGTGAATTGCAGGGTGTGAGTTCTGAAAACGTGTTGCAAATACCAATAACGGGGCGACCATCAAACTGATCGTGCGGCACGCCTTTGCCTTTGACCCAGCTACGGTAGGCAAAACCATCGCGGTCTTGGCGACCAAACCACGCTTGGCTGCGCAGCTTCGAGTCGACATTGGGGTTATGGCTCATGCCTTGTGTTTGCTGAAGTTTGTTTGAGTTGTTGTCCGTCATGTTGCTCTCGTGAAAAAATATGATTCCGATTATGGGCATACTTGGGCGTTTTCAACTTAGCAATTTCCCGATATGAGCACCAATAAACCCGATGTCCTCCTCGTTATGCCCCTGCCGCCTTACGCCAGAGCGCAAATCGACAATCTCTATACCGTGCATGACCGCACCCATCAAACTGACCCCGATGCCTTTGCTGGCGTGGCTTCCAGCATTCGTGCGATTGTGGGTTCGGGTGAGGCGAAGGTGTCACGTGAGCTGATGCTGCAAATGCCGAATCTTAAAATGGTCTCCGTCATTGGTGTGGGGTATGACGGCGTGGATACCGCAGCCGCTAACGATTTAGGCATCAAAGTCACGCACACCCCTGATGTGCTGAATGACGATGTGGCTGATCTTGCAATCGGGCTCATGCTATGCGCGGCACGTCGTTTGCCGCAGGCCGATCAGTATGTCCGCCAAGGGCAATGGTTGGACAAGGGCCCTATGGCCTTGCAGCGCAAGGTCAGCGGTTCACGCGTGGGGATTGTGGGAATGGGGCGCATCGGCAAAACCATTGCCAAACGCTGTGCGGCTTTCGATATGCCGACCAGCTATACGGCGCGTTCCGCTAAAAGTGACTTGCCGTTTACTTTTTATGCAACAGCTAAAGAGCTTGCCGCGAACGTGGATTTTTTGGTCATCATCACGCCAGGCGGTGCGGCAACCAAAGGCATGATTAACGCTGAAGTGCTGGCGGCGTTGGGTAAGGATGGCTATCTCATCAATGTAGCGCGCGGTACGGTGGTCGATCAAGCGGCGTTGATCGAGGCGTTGCGAAACAAAACGATTGCAGGCGCAGGTTTGGATGTGTTTGATGGCGAACCTACTGTGCCCGAAGCATTCTTTGCTTTAGATAACGTGACGCTATTGCCACATGTGGGAAGCGCCACGACGGATACGCGCAAAGCGATGGCAGACTTGGCGCTGCTGAATTTGGCTAATTTTTATGCAAACAAGCCGCTCGTGACCCTCGTGCCCGAATGTAAATAAATGCAGGTAAACACCTATGCTATTTCTTAATAAATTCTTTTAAGATAGCGCTACCATTTTTTTAGGAGTAACCATGAAATTGAAATTAATTTTGGCTGCTAGCTTGCTCGCAATGGGCGCAGTGACTACCAGTGCCGCATTCGCACAAGAAAAGCTCACCGTTTGGTGGGCCAAGGGCTACTACCCGCAAGAAGACAAGGCGCTCTACGACGCGATTGCCAAGTTTGAAAAGAAAAATCCTAAGTACAAGATTGATTTGTCGCTCTACGCACCGCAAGAAAGTATTCCTAAATCGGTCGCAGCTATGGATGCGGGCAATCCACCAGACGTGTCTTACGCTGACGTGTACGATTTTCAAGTGGCTGCTAAGTGGGCATTTGAAGGCAAATTAGAAGACTTAAGTGGGATTGTTGACCCGCTGCGCGCCAAGTTCGAGCCAGCAGCATTGGCTACAACATTCTTGCAAAACAATGTCGACAATAAGCGTGCCTACTACGCTTTCCCTGTCAAGCAGCAAACCATGCACGTCCAGTATTGGCGTGACATGCTGGCTACGGCTGGCTTTAAGGAGTCCGACATTCCAAAAGACTGGAAAGGTTACTGGAACTTTTGGTGCGAAAAAGTCCAAACAGGCTATCGCGCAAAAACAGGATCGCGTGCTTTTGGTACAGGCTTCCCAATGGGCGTGGACTCTAGCGACTCGTTCTACTCGTTCTTGACCTTTATGGATGCGCATAACGTCAAATTGGTCAACGATTCGGGCAAACTGCTGGTCGATGACCCTAGTGTGCGCGCAGGTTTGATTAACGCCGTGAACGACTACACCATGGTTTACGGCAAGGGCTGCACACCGCCATCATCCACAACATGGAAAGACCCTGATAACAATGTCGCGTTCCATAACAAGACGATCATCATGACGCACAACGCGACCATTTCGATTGCTGCTAAGTGGTTGGACGACATGAACAATCCTAAGCTGACGCAGGCCGAACGTGACACAGCGAAGAAGAACTACGAAGAAAACATTGCAACAGCAGGCTTTCCAAGCAAGCCTGATGGCAGCAAGATGACTTACCGCGCAGCGGTTAAAGTTGGCGTGATCTTCAAAGCATCTAAAAACAAAGAAGGCGCTAAGAAGTTCGTGTCGTTTTTGCTCGAAGACGCTAACTTGACGCCTTATGTCGAGGGCTCTTTAGGTCGCTGGTTCCCTGTGAACAAGGCAGGACAGCAAAGCAAGTTCTGGAAAGAGGGCGACTCACATCGCAAAGCGGTCTATAACCAATTCACTGCTGGCACAACACCTTTTGAATTCACGAAGAACTACAAGTTCACGGTGCTAAATAACGAAAACGTCTGGGCTAAAGCAATGAACCGTGTGCTGTCTGAGAAGTGGACAACAGAGCGCGCTGTGGACGAGATGATTGCGCGTATTAAGACCGTGGCAGGTAACTAAACTGCTATTGAAGTCTCGTGTCCGTTCGGACTGAGCTTGTCGAAGGCTACATTTCTACAAGCTCAATGCGAACGGCGTTTACGCTACTTGTCTCAAACTTGTTATGACTACCTCCAAATCCTGGGATGTATGGGGCAGAATTTTCGTTCTGCCCTATTTGCTTTTTTTCGCCGTCTTTGTGCTGTATCCGGTGGGCTATGGCCTGTGGCTAGCACGTCACCCAGCGAGTTATCAAGCGCTGTTTGACGATCCTATCTTTTTCCGCACAGCTATCAATACGCTGGTTTTTCTGGTGGTGGCGATTAACATCAAGATGCTGATCGCGCTTTTCTTGTCGGGCTTTTTTATTCAGACCCGCTGGTGGATTAAGGCTTTGTCGGTGCTCTTTATCATCCCTTGGGCAGTGCCTTCTATCCCCACCATTTTGTCGGTGCGCTTTATGCTGAACCCTGAGTGGGGTGTGATTAACACTGCCATCTTTAATTGGTTTGGCGTGGATGGCCCCAATTGGCTGAACGATCCTACGCTGGCGCTGTCATTTTCCATGATCATGCACATCTGGAAGTCGCTGCCGTTTTGGACGCTGATCTTGATCTCGGCACGTCTTGCGATTCCAACTGAGCAATACGAAGCAGCGTCGGTGGACGGAGCAACCGTTTGGCAAAAGTTTAAGTTCATCACGTGGCCGTCGGTCAGAACCATGTACCTGACATCCACCATTCTGTCGATGATTTGGACGCTGGGCGACTTTAATAGTGTGTACTTGCTCACAGGCGGTGGACCTGCTGACCTCACGCATGTGTTGGCAACCTTGGGTATTCGTTACCTTAGGCTCGATCAAGTTGACGTGGCGATGGCTTCAATCGTTGTCGCGCTACCGATGGTGCTCCCGCTCGTTTACTTCATGATGAAGAGGCTGTCAAAATGAAGATGACGCTAAAAAATGTCACCACCGAGGCCAAGTTGCTGCTGATTGGTATCCCCGTATTTTTGTGGACGATCATCCCTGTCTATCACATGTTTTTGTTTGCTATTTCTAGCAAAGACTCTGCGACCTCGGGGCGACTTTGGCCTAAAGAGCCGACGCTCAAAAACTTCTACACTGTGTTCAACCAAGACCATTTTTATTTGAATCACTTTTGGCAGCAACTCGGCAACTCATTCATCATTGCGCTATCAGTGGGCTTTATTACGCTGTTTGTCTCCACACTGTGTGCGTTTGCGATTAGCCGCCTCAAAGTGCGCGGTGGTCGCACGATTTTGAACCTGGCGCTGTTTACGTATTTCATTCCAGCTGCATTTTTGGCCGTGCCCATGTACAAAACTATGGCGAACTATGGACTCTTAAATAGCCATTGGTCACTCATTTTGGCGATGGTGACGATAGCCTCACCGTACTGCATTTGGGTGCTTAAGCAAGCGTCTGATAAGTTGCCGTTTGAGCTGGACGAAGCGGCGCGAATGGACGGCGCTACGCCCCTGCAATTGTTCCGTTTGGTCTACTTGCCACTCATGGTGCCTTCGATGGTTGCTGTGGGGATTTACTCACTGCTGCTCGCTTGGAATGAATACCTCTATGCGTTCTTGCTGCTCTCCAAGGAGTCTGATTTGACGCTATCAGTGGCGCTAGGCAACTTTTTAGGCTCAGACGATTCGCCTTGGGAAATATTGATGGCAACAGGCTTTATCTACGCACTGCCGCCCGCGGCGATTTACTACACCTTCAAGCGCTACATGGTCTCGGGCCTAACGGCTGGTGCAGTGAAGAGCTAAATAATCAAAATTCAGGAATAATCATGGCATCGCTCAATTTCAACAATATTCAAAAATCGTTCGGTACAGGCAAGGCCGAGACCAAGATCATTCATGGCATTAGCTTCGACATCCAAGACGGTGAGTTCGTGGTGCTGGTTGGGCCTTCGGGTTGCGGTAAATCAACGCTACTTCGCATGCTGGCTGGCTTAGAAGAAATTACGGGTGGCGAAATTGCGATTGATGGCAAAGTCGTAAACGACATGGAGTCCAAAGACCGCGACATCGCGATGGTGTTCCAAAGCTATGCGCTTTATCCGCACATGACGGTGGGCGAAAACATGGCGTTTAGCTTAAAACTGCGTAAGGCGGATAAGTCAGAAACAGACGAGCGCGTCAACCGAGCCGCCAAGATTTTGAACTTAGACATGCTTTTGCACCGCTATCCACGCGAGCTATCGGGCGGCCAGCGTCAACGCGTGGCGATGGGGCGTGCGATTGTGCGTGACCCGAAAGTGTTTTTGTTTGATGAGCCGCTTTCTAACTTGGACGCAAAGTTGCGCGTGGCGATGCGCGCTGAAATTAAGGCGCTGCATCAACGTCTAAAAACCACCACGGTCTACGTCACGCATGACCAGATTGAAGCGATGACCATGGCGGATCGCATCGTCGTTATGCACGATGGCATTGTTGAGCAGATCGGTACACCGTTAGAGCTGTTTGATCACCCGCAAAATCTGTTCGTTGCTCAATTCATTGGCTCTCCGTCCATGAATGTCTTGCAAGGCACGTTCAGCAAGGGCTGCGTGATGGCTGAAAGTCAGTCGTGGCCTGTTGCAGCGACTGCTGGGCTGGTTGATGGACGGAATGTGCACTACGGCATCCGCCCCACGGACATCAGCATCGGCGCTGCGGGCGAAGGCGTGCAAGCCACGGTTGTTGTTGTTGAGCCTACGGGCGCGGAGACCGAGCTTTTAGTGCAAGTCGGCGACTCAAAACTGGTGGTTGTGCTTCACGGCCGTACGGATGTACAGCCCGACGACGTGGTCAGCCTGATCATCAAGACAGATAAAGTGCATCTGTTTGACAGCGTTAGCGAGATGCGAATCTAAAACATCGTTTGACTCACATAGCTTGCAGCTTCGCGCGAACCAGTTGGATATTACTTCTTAGTGCGTACAGCTCGCTGGCATAGCCCGCAGGCACTGTAATGCGCTCGACGCCCACTTCTAGCTGATTCAAGTTGGCTACTAGTTGCGGTTTAATAGATACGTTTCGCGCATCTATTTCTTCAGATCGATCTTCAATCAGTCTTAGTGCTGTGTAAGCGTTCAGCATGCGGCGTCTAATGCGGTATTGGTAGAGGGGGGGTAGTATTTTTGATATAGGAATCGCTATAGCTAGCAAAATACCCATCACTACCCACATACGATCGATCAGATTGGCAACCCAGAAAGGCAAATGACGTTGCAAAAATGGGGCTCCATTTTTGATATATCGATCGGCCTCGGCAGCGATGGGCAGCAGGTCTGACTTTGTGTTTGGAAATTCACGAGCTTTATTGAACCAGCCAGGACCACCGTGTAGCTCGTGCGCAGCCATGCTAAATAAGTGAGATATGGCTGGATGAATAGCTGCCCGAGTGACGAGGGAGGTCGTTGGCGCTGTCAAATAGGTGTCTGCGCTGGGAGTATTGCTAGATAGATCCACAACGCCTTGAGGCAAGGTGACTGCAGTTAAAAACGGAAGGCGCCGAGCATAGGCTTGATTTTGTACGAAATTCATTAGCTTGACGCCAGGCGTTTGAAGCAGCATCTGCACAATGAGGGATTCTGGCGCTGCAGCCAAAATAATGGCATCCAATTCGCCGGCTAACAGAGCAACGGTGGCGGTGGTCTCGCCCATTCTGGTAATTTGTAGATCTGTCGCCTCTAGTTTATTGATATCAAACAATTTAATCATTAGGCTATAGACGCCCGAGCCTTCGGTGTCTAGGTTGACGCGCCACCCTTTGAGATCCGTTAGCGAGTTGAGTGACTTATTTCGTCCTAGCAACTTGCCGGCAGCAGCTTCAGTGTAAAAAATCCAAACGGGCTCGACAAAAAGACTCCCTAAAGTCGCCAAGTTCTCCTCGTCGCTATGTTCCGCGTTCCCGCTGCCACCTTGGACAAAACCTAAATCGACTTTCCCAGACCGAAGCAGCCCAAGATTGGCGCTAGAGCCTTCAGTGGGGCGTAACTCAACTTGAATGCCGTAGGGTTTGAGCCAGGCTGCGTATTTTTTGCCAAAAACTTCGTAAGCGCTTTGCGCAGGTCCGGTAGCCAAAACGACATGCTTGGGCGGGGTGGGGTTCATCCACCAGTAGGACAGTCCCATCAGTGATCCGACGATTAGCAGATAGGGCCCATACGACACGAGCAGCTCACGCAACGAGAAAAAGGTGTTTCGGAGGACTTGGGTCATAGCATGTATTGGAATCTCGCTATAATGGAAGGCTTTCCTGCTTTTGGGGCGGGTAAGGCGTCTGCGTTGTTCGCGAGCGAGTAATGCTGACATTGTGATTGATTTTTTCAGTCATTTTCTATATTTTTGACGTTTAGGGACGTTTATTCATGCCAACTATCAATCAATTGATTCGCCATGGACGAGAGGTGGAAACCATCAAGTCCAAGAGTCCTGCGATGCAGAACTCACCGCAGCGCCGTGGCGTCTGCACACGTGTCTACACAACGACACCTAAAAAGCCTAACTCTGCTCTGCGTAAGGTCGCTAAAGTCCGTTTAACCAACGGTTTTGAAGTGATTTCCTACATTGGCGGTGAAGGGCACAACCTGCAAGAGCATAGCGTCGTGTTAGTTCGCGGCGGCCGTGTCAAGGACTTGCCAGGTGTGCGTTACCACATCGTTCGTGGATCGCTCGATTTGCAAGGTGTGAAAGATCGCAAGCAGTCGCGCTCCAAATATGGCGCAAAAAAGCCAAAAGCTAAGTAATCGTATTTTTGTCAGTTTGTATTTCAGGTGTTATTTTTGCGTGGCGCAAAAATAACGTAGTGATTCCAACCTTCAATGTCGAGGGCGAATCGAGTAAGTGAGGGTCTTATGACCTGTTGATGCGCAAAAGCGTATCCACTGAAGCAAGATTTAAGAGGTGAAACCATGCCACGTCGTCGCGAAGTCCCTAAACGTATTATTCTGCCGGACCCAAAATTTGGCAATATCGAGCTCTCCAAATTCATGAATGTCATCATGGAAAGCGGCAAAAAAGCAGTTGCAGAGCGCATTATTTACGGTGCACTTGAGGCAATGGAAAAGAAAACTGGCAAGCCACCAATGGAAGCTTTCGCGCTGGCTATTGACAACGTCAAGCCAATGGTTGAGGTGAAGTCCCGCCGTGTTGGCGGTGCGAATTACCAAGTTCCAGTCGAGGTCCGTCCTGTGCGTCGCTTGGCTTTGTCTATGCGCTGGATTAAAGAGGCGGCGCGCAAGCGTAGCGAAAAATCCATGGCTCAGCGTCTGTGCAATGAGTTGCTCGAAGCGACTGAAGGCCGCGGCGGCGCTATGAAAAAGCGTGATGAAGTTCACCGCATGGCTGAAGCCAACAAAGCATTCTCGCATTTCCGCTTCTAAGAAACTCGTTTCTAAATCACTTGATTGCAAGCAACCCGTTTGGGTTGTTTGCAGCTTTAAAGGAAAAAACTATGGCACGCGCCACCCCCATTGAACGCTACCGCAATATCGGTATCTCTGCACACATTGATGCAGGCAAAACAACTACAACCGAACGTGTGCTTTTTTACACGGGCGTGAATCACAAAATCGGTGAAGTCCATGATGGCGCGGCCACCATGGACTGGATGGAGCAAGAGCAGGAGCGCGGGATCACGATCACGTCAGCTGCGACCACTTGCTTCTGGTCTGGCATGAGCAAAAGTTTTGATCAGCACCGCATTAACATCATTGACACTCCTGGACACGTTGACTTCACGATTGAAGTTGAGCGCTCGATGCGCGTGCTTGACGGCGCGTGCATGGTCTACTGCGCTGTGGGCGGCGTGCAGCCACAGTCCGAGACTGTTTGGCGCCAAGCTAACAAATACAAAGTGCCGCGTTTGGCCTTTGTAAACAAAATGGACCGCACGGGCGCTAACTTCTTCAAAGTCTATGACCAGATGAAATTGCGCTTGAAAGCTAATCCAGTGCCACTGCAAATCCCAATCGGCGCCGAAGAAGGTTTTGCGGGTGTGGTTGACCTCGTCAAGATGAAGTCGATTTTGTGGAGCGAAGCCGATAAAGGCGTGACGTTCACTTACGGCGACATTCCTGCGGATTTGGTTGATAAAGCTAATGAGTTTCGCGAGAAGCTTGTGGAGGCTGCGGCTGAAGCGTCTGAAGAGCTGATGAACAAATACCTGGAAGGCGGCGAGCTGACTGAGGAAGAAATCAAGGCCGCGATTCGCCAGCGTACGATCGCCAGCGAAATCCAGCCAATGCTCTGCGGCTCTGCGTTCAAAAACAAAGGCGTGCAAGCCATGCTGGATGCTGTCATTGAGTACATGCCGAGCCCGGTGGACATTCCACCTGTGCCTTGCATGGACGAAGATGAGCAGCCAACAACCCGTAAGGCTGACGATAAAGAGAAATTCTCTGCTCTTGCATTTAAATTGATGACTGATCCGTTTGTGGGTCAGCTGACATTTGTGCGTGTGTACTCGGGCGTTTTGAAATCTGGTGACAGCGTTTACAACCCAGTCAAAGGACGCAAAGAGCGTATCGGACGTATTGTGCAAATGCACGCCAATGAGCGTCAGTCGGTAGACGAAATTGTGGCGGGCGACATCGCTGCATGTATCGGCCTTAAGGACGTGATTACAGGTGAAACCCTGTGCGATCCAGATAGCATTGTGACGTTAGAGAAGATGGTCTTCCCTGAGCCCGTGATTGCACAGGCCGTGGAGCCAAAAACGAAGGCTGACCAAGAGAAGATGGGCATTGCGCTGAATCGTTTGGCGCAGGAAGATCCTTCTTTCCGCGTGCGTACCGATGAAGAGTCAGGTCAGACCATCATTGCTGGTATGGGCGAGTTGCACCTTGAGATTATTGTTGACCGCATGAAGCGCGAGTTTGGCGTGGAAGCCAACGTTGGCAAGCCGCAAGTGTCGTACCGCGAAACCATTCGCAAAACGATTGAAGATGCAGAAGGCAAGTTTGTGCGTCAATCTGGCGGTAAGGGTCAATACGGCCACGTTGTGCTCAAGATTGAGCCTAACGAAATGGGCAAAGGTATCGAGTTTGTGGATGCCATCAAAGGCGGTGTGGTTCCACGCGAATACATTCCTGCGGTTGAAAAAGGCATCATGGAAGCCGTGACGCAAGGCGTGCTCGCTAACTATCCTGTGGTGGACGTGAAAGTCACATTGCATTTTGGTTCGTATCACGACGTTGACTCGAATGAGTTGGCTTTCAAAATGGCCGCCATCTTTGGTTTCAAAGAAGGTTGCCGTAAAGCAAATCCCGTCATTCTTGAGCCGATGATGTCGGTTGAAGTTGAGACGCCTGAAGACTATGCTGGTAACGTGATGGGCGATTTGTCCAGCCGCCGCGGCATGGTTCAAGGTATGGAAGACATGGTTGGCGGTGGCAAGGCGATTAAAGCTGAAGTGCCATTGTCGGAAATGTTTGGCTACTCCACCACGCTGCGCTCAATGTCACAAGGCCGCGCTACTTATACGATGGAATTCAAGCATTACTCGGAAGCCCCGAAGCATGTATCAGAAGCCATCATGTCAGCTCGCGCCAAGTAATTTTCGAATTTAGTTTCAGTTGTCTGCGATCGCGCCGCTTTTTGTGCCTGTGCAAAAAGAATCACGAGTGCGGTGCAGACATTAAACCCAACCACAGGCATTGCTCTTATTATTTAAAGGAAGCCCATCATGGCAAAAGAAAAATTTGAACGTACAAAGCCCCACGTGAACGTGGGAACGATTGGTCACGTCGACCACGGCAAAACCACTTTGACAGCGGCGATCACCACTGTTTTGGCAGCCAAATTTGGTGGTCAAGCAAAAGCCTATGACCAAATCGACGCAGCACCAGAAGAAAAAGCGCGCGGCATTACGATTAACACAGCCCACGTCGAGTACGAGACCGCTAACCGTCACTATGCCCACGTTGACTGCCCAGGCCACGCCGACTATGTCAAGAACATGATCACAGGCGCAGCCCAAATGGACGGTGCTATTCTTGTTTGCTCCGCAGCCGACGGCCCCATGCCACAAACCCGCGAGCACATCCTCTTGGCTCGTCAGGTCGGCGTACCGCACATCATCGTGTTCTTAAACAAATGCGACATGGTTGATGACGCAGAACTCTTAGAACTCGTTGAAATGGAAGTTCGCGAACTCCTAAGCAAGTACGACTTCCCAGGCGACGACACCCCGATCATCCACGGCAGCGCAAAGCTCGCCATGGAAGGCGACAAAGGGCCACTCGGCGAAGAAGCCATTATGAAACTCGCAGAAGCCATGGACACCTACTTCCCACAGCCAGAGCGTGCAGTGGACGGCGCATTCTTGATGCCAGTTGAAGACGTGTTCTCCATCTCTGGCCGCGGCACAGTTGTGACAGGCCGTATCGAGCGCGGTATCGTCAAAGTCGGTGAAGAGATCGAAATCGTTGGAATCGTCGACACTGTCAAGACCACTTGTACAGGCGTTGAGATGTTCCGCAAACTGCTCGACCAAGGTCAAGCAGGCGACAACGTCGGTATTCTCTTGCGCGGCACCAAGCGCGAAGACGTACAGCGCGGCCAAGTGCTGTGCAAGCCAGCAACGATTAAGCCGCACACGCACTTCACAGGCGAGATCTATGTCTTGTCCAAAGACGAAGGCGGACGTCACACGCCTTTCTTCAACAACTATCGCCCACAGTTCTACTTCCGTACAACGGACGTAACGGGTGCGATCGAACTCCCAGAAGGCAAAGAGATGGTGATGCCAGGCGATAACACGGGAATCACCGTGAAACTCATCAACCCGATTGCGATGGAAGAGGGCTTGCGCTT